>JAVKSM010000114.1:0-9866 GCA_039583705.1 Pseudonocardiaceae bacterium | reverse complement strand
ACTCCGCCCGGGCCGCCGCCAGCAGCGCGCCCCTGGTGTCCTCGCCGACCCCCCCGGTATCCGGCCATCCAGCATTGGTCGGGCTCATATTCATCGAGCGTAGGAGAGACCCGGCCGCAGACCCCAGCCGACGACGGCGCGGGCAGAATGAGGCCCATGCCCACCACCACGACCCTCCCGCCGGCCAGCACCATCGGAGCGGTCAGCCCGAGCCGGCAGGAGTTCCGCGAGCTCGCGCCCGAGCGACGGGTCATCCCGGTCGCGCGTCGGCTGCTCGCCGACGACGAGACCCCGCTCGGGGTGTACCGCAAGCTCGCCGGCAACCGCCCCGGGACGTTCCTGTTCGAGTCGGCCGAGAACGGCCGGTCGTGGTCGCGCTGGTCGTTCGTCGGTGCTCGCAGCGCCGCTGCGCTCACCGAGGTCGACGGGGCCGCCACGTGGACCGGCACCCCACCGGCGGGCCTGGCCACCGGCGGCGACCCGCTGGCCGCGCTGCGCGCAGCGGTCGAGGTGTTGCGGACCGAGCCACTGCCCGGCCTGCCCCCGCTCACCGGCGGCATGGTCGGCTACCTGGGCTATGACGCGGTACGCCGGCTGGAGCGGCTGCCCGAGCTGGCCGTCGACGACCTGGCGCTGCCCGAGCTGGTCATGCTGCTCGCCACCGACCTCGCTGCGCTGGACCACCACGAGGGAACCGTCACGCTCATCGCCAACGCGATCAACTACGACGGCACGGACGAGCGGGTGGACGCCGCCTACGACGATGCGCTGGCGCGGCTGGACCGGATGACCGCGGACCTCGCGCGCCCGGCCGCGCCCACGGTCGCGGTGCACCGGCCGGCGGTCCCGCGGTTCACGCGGCGACGTAGCGAGGCCGAGCACCATGCGGCGGTGGAGGCCGCCAAGGAGCAGATCCGGGCCGGCGAGGTGTTCCAGGTCGTGGTGTCGCAGCGCTTCGAGGTGAGGACCGAGGTCGACCCGCTCGCCGTCTACCGCGTGCTGCGGGCGACCAACCCCAGCCCGTACATGTACCTGCTGCGGTTGGAGGACGCCGCCGCCGCGCCCTTCAGCATCGTCGGCTCCAGCCCGGAGGCGCTGGTGACCGTGCGGGACGGCTGGGCCACCACCCACCCGATCGCAGGCACCCGCTGGCGCGGCGCGACCCCCGACGAGGACGTGCTGCTGGAGAAGGACCTGCTCAGTGACGACAAGGAGCGCGCCGAGCACGTCATGCTCGTCGACCTGGGACGCAACGACCTCGGCCGGGTGTGCGCGCCAGGCTCGGTCAAGGTGCACGGCTTCTTCGAGGTAGAGCGCTACAGCCATGTGATGCACCTGGTGTCCACGGTCACCGGACGCCTCGCGCCGGGATGTACGGCCTTCGACGCGGTGACGGCCTGCTTCCCTGCCGGCACCCTGTCGGGGGCGCCCAAGCCCCGCGCCATGGAGATCATCGAGGAGCTGGAGCCGACCCGGCGGGGGCTCTACGGCGGCGTCGTGGGTTACCTCGACTTCGCCGGTGGCGCCGACACCGCGATCGCCATCCGCACCGGGCTGGTCCGCGAGGGCGTGGTCTACGTGCAGGCCGGCGGCGGGATCGTCGCCGATTCCGACCCGGTCGCCGAGGACGCGGAGTGTCTCAACAAGGCCCGCGCGGTGCTCTCGGCGATCGCCACCGCGGAGACCCTGGCTCTCCCCGGTCCGGTCAGATGCTGAGACACCCGCTGGGGACGGTGACCGCGGCGCTGCTGGTGGCCGCCGGGCTGCTGTGGGGCGCCTCCCGGCTGGACTGGCTGCGCCCGGTCTACGACACCCCGCTGCGGGGCCGGGTCGTCGTCGACGTCACCGGCGGCACCTGGCAACCGGTGCTCGTGCCGCTGGCCGTGCTGGCGCTGGCCGGGGTGGCTGGCGTGCTGGCCACCGGCGGCGCCGCGCGCCGAGTGGTCGGCCTGCTGCTCGGCGCGGCCGGGATCTGGGCACTGGTGCTCGCCGCGCGGGTTAGCGCGGTCGGCCCGGCCGCGGTGGCGGGGCTGTCCGGTACTCCCGCCGCGGGGCGGCCGGCCGCTGTCGACGCCCTGGTCAGCGGGCCACTGCTGGCCGGGCTGGCCGGCCTGGCGCTGCTCGCCGCGGGTGCGGCGCTGGTGGTACGCGGCGCGGCGATACCCCGGCTGGGCGCCAGGTTCTCCGCGTCTGCTCCCCGGCGGGCGCTCGACCCGGATCGCGGGCTGTGGGATGCCCAGGACGCCGGTGTGGACCTGACCGACCTCGGGACCGGGCAGGAGGGGGACCGGACGTAGCGCTCTGGCCGGCGACGTCGGCGCGACCCGCGGCGGCGCCGCCGCGGCAGCGGGTTAGCATGGCTCGAACTCCGGCAAGGGGAAGGGGCTCGGCCCGCGTGAGTGTCCTCGAGTCGATCGTTGACGGTGTCCGCGTCGATCTCGCGGCTCGCCAGGCAGCCGTCCCCTTCGAGGTCGTGAAGGACAAGGCGGCCCACGCTCGCGGGCCGCTGGACGCGATGGGCGCGCTGCGAGGCCCCGGTATCGCCGTCATCGCCGAGGTGAAGCGGGCCAGCCCCTCGCGAGGCGATCTCGCGGTGATCGACGACCCGGCGCGGTTGGCGGGGGAGTACGCGGCCGGTGGCGCCCGTGTCGTCAGCGTCCTCACCGAGGGCCGGCGTTTCCGCGGCTCGTTCGCCGACCTCGCCGCGGTGCGCTCCGCGGTGGACGTCCCGGTGCTGTGCAAGGACTTCGTCGTCAGCCCCTACCAGGTCCACGAAGCCAGGGCGGCCGGGGCGGACCTTGTGCTGCTCATCGTCGCCGCGTTGGAGCAGAACGCCTTGGAGGCGCTGCTGGACCGGGTCGAGTCGCTGGGCATGACGGCGCTGGTCGAGGTGCACACCGAGGAGGAGGCCGACCGGGCGCTGCGCGCCGGGGCGCGGCTCATCGGGGTCAACGCCCGCGACCTGCACACTCTCGACCTTGACCGCGAGGTCTTCGCGCGGATCGCCCCGGGATTGCCCTCCGACGTGCTCCGGGTGGCCGAGTCCGGGGTGCGCGGGCCGGGCGACCTGATGACCTACGCCGGCCATGGCGCCGACGCCGTCCTCGTCGGGGAGGGCCTGGTGACAAGTGGGGATCCCCGCGCCGCCGTGCACCAGCTCGTCACCGCCGGCTCGCACCCGGCATGCCCGAAGCCGACCCGGTGATGGCTCCGAGGATGTCCCCGTGGACACCACCGCCTCCTCCCGCGAGCACCGGCGTCGCCGAGCGCTCGGCTCACGAGCCGGACGGGCGCGGTCACTTCGGCCGCTACGGCGGCCGGTTCGTCCCAGAGGCGCTCATCGCCGCGCTCGACGAGCTCACGGCCGCCTACGACAAGGCCCGGGTCGACCCGGACTTCCTCGCCGAGCTGGACCGGCTGCAGCGCGACTACGCGGGCCGGCCCTCGCCGCTGTGGGAGGCCAGCGGATTGTCGCGGCACGCTGGCGGTTGCCGGATTTTCCTCAAGCGTGAGGATCTCAACCACACCGGGTCGCACAAGATTAACAACGTGTTGGGCCAGGCGCTGCTCACCCGGCGGATGGGCAAGCGGCGGGTGATCGCGGAGACCGGTGCCGGCCAGCACGGCGTGGCCACCGCGACCGCATGCGCGCTGCTGGGCCTGGAATGCGTGGTCTACATGGGGGAGGTGGACACGCAGCGCCAAGCGCTCAACGTCGCCCGGATGCGGCTGCTCGGCGCTGAGGTCGTCAGCGTGCGCACCGGCTCGCGCACCCTCAAGGACGCCATCAACGAGGCGCTGCGGGACTGGGTGACCAACGTCGACTCGACGCACTACCTGCTCGGCACGGTGGCCGGCCCGCACCCGTTCCCGGTGATGGTCCGCGACTTCCACCGTGTGATCGGCCTGGAGGCACGCGTGCAGGTCCGGGAGGCGGCCGGCCGGCTGCCCGACGCGGTGGCGGCCTGTGTCGGCGGCGGGTCCAACGCGATCGGGATCTTCCATGCGTTCATCGACGACCCCGGCGTGGCACTGGTCGGCTTCGAGGCGGCGGGCGGGGGCGTCGAAGCCGGCCAGCACGCCGCGACGTTGACCGCGGGATCCCCCGGCACGCTGCACGGCGCGCTGTCCTACCTGCTGCAGGACGACGACGGCCAGACGACCCAGACCCACTCGATCTCGGCCGGCCTGGACTACCCCGGGGTCGGGCCCGAGCATGCCTGGCTCAAGGACACCGGACGGGCGCGGTACCTGCCCGTCACCGACGCCGAGGCGATGGCCGCTTTCGCGCTGCTCTCACGCACCGAGGGGATCATCCCGGCGATCGAGTCCGCCCACGCCGTGGCCGGTGCGCTGGCGCTCGGTCCCGAGCTGGGGCCGGGTGCGGTGATCCTGGTCAACCTCTCCGGCCGCGGTGACAAGGACGTCGACACCGCCGCCCGTTGGTTCGGGCTGGAGGCACGGTGAGCGACCGGCTGGCACCGATCTTCCATGCCTGTCGTGCGGCGGCCCGATCGGCCCTCGTCGGATACCTTCCGGCCGGCTACCCGGAGGTCGACGCCTCAGCCGCCATGTTCGCCGCGATGCTGGAGGCCGGCTGCGACCTCGTCGAGGTGGGGATGCCCTACTCCGACCCGGTGATGGACGGGCCGACCATCCAGGCCGCCGCCGAGGCCGCGCTGCGGGCCGGGGTCCGGATGCGCGACGTGCTGTCGATCATCGACCGGGTGGCCGCCGCGGGCGGGCGGGCCGTCGTCATGACCTACTGGAACCCGGTGCTGCGGTACGGCGTCGACGCCTTCGCGCGCGACCTGTCGGCCGCCGGCGGCCTCGGCATGATCACTCCTGACCTGGTGCCGGACGAGGCCGAGGAGTGGCTCGCCGCCGCCGGGGCGCACCACCTCGACCCGGTCTTCCTCGTCGCGCCGTCGTCTACCGAGGAGCGCCTCGCCGCCACCGCGCACGCCAGCAGGGGGTTCCTCTACGCCGCGTCGAGGATGGGCGTCACCGGCGCCCGCGACACGGTCAGCTCGTCCGCTGCGAAGCTGGTCGCCCGCTGCCGGGCACACACCGACCTGCCGGTCGGGGTAGGGCTCGGCGTGCACTCCGGTCCCCAGGCGGCAGCCGTGGCCGGCTTCGCCGACGCGGTCATCGTCGGATCCGCGTTCGTGTCGGCAGCCGGATCGCAGTCCGGAGCGGGCGAGGCGGCGGTCCGCAAGCTGGCGGCCGAGCTGGCTGCGGGCGTCAGGCACCGCGAACCCCAGCCCATCTGACCGCCGCTGCCCACGGCAGCCGGATGCCGCGCGGCTGGGGCGGTACGACCAAGCACTACGGTGGAGCCGTGGTCCTCGCATACATCCCGAGCCCGGACCGTGGGGTCTGGCACCTCGGCCCACTCCCGATCCGGGCGTACGCCGTGTGCATCATCATCGGCATCGTCGTGGCGATCACCTGGGGTGAGCGTCGGTTCCAGGCCCGTGGCGGCCGGCGCGGCACGGTGACCGACATCGCGGTGTTCGCGGTCCCGTTCGGCCTCGTCGGCGGGAGGCTCTACCACCTGGCCACCGACTGGCGGACCTACTTCGGTCCTGGTGGTCACCCGGTCGACGCGCTGAAGATCTGGAACGGCGGGCTGGGAATCTGGGGGGCGGTCGCGCTCGGCGGGGTGGGCGCGTGGATCGCGTGCCGGCGTCGTGGAGTGCCGCTGCCGGCGCTGGCCGACGCCGTCGCGCCCGGGATCGTGACGGCGCAGGCCATCGGCCGGCTGGGTAACTACTTCAACCAGGAGCTCTACGGCGGCCCCACCACCCTGCCGTGGGGCCTGGAGATCTACAACCGGGTCGACCCCGCCACCGGCCTGCCCGACAACCTCGGGGGGGTGGCGCTGGACCACACCCCCATCGCGGTCGTGCACCCGACGTTCCTCTACGAGCTGCTGTGGGACCTCGGTGTGGCCGCGCTCGTGGTGTGGGCCGACCGGAGGTTCCGGCTCGGCCACGGCCGCGCGTTCGCGCTCTACGTCCTCGGCTACACCGCCGGCCGGTTCTGGATCGAGCTCATGCGCTCGGACCCGGCGACTCGGGTGTTCGGCGACATCCGGATCAACGTGGTGACCTCGGCCGTGGTCTTCCTCGGCGCGCTGTGCTACCTGATGGTCGTGCGCGGGTCCCGCGAGGAGCCGGCTGCGGTGCGGGGGAGGATCGCCGCGGAACTGGGCCGCGGCGAATCGGCTGTCGCCGCCGAGCTGGGCCGGTCGACCGAGGCCGGACCCGGTGCGCCGGCGGCTGACCCGTCGGCCGCCCCTCGGTGACCGCTGCGCCGGCCACGCCGCCGGGGCCGGCCAGAGCCCGGCCGTAGGCTCCCGCCATGGAGTTCACAGGGTTCGGTGAGCGCGTCACCGACTTCTACGAGGGGCTTGAGGCGGACAACTCCAAGGCGTACTGGAACGAGAACCGGGCGGTCTACGACGAGCACGTGCGGGCCCCGATGGAGGCGCTGCTCGCGGCACTGGAGCCGGAGTTCGGCCAAGGAACGGTGTTCCGCCCCTACCGCGACGTCCGTTTCAGCAAGGACAAGACGCCGTACAAGACACACTGCGGCGCCTACTCGGAGCGCGGCGGATACGTCCAGGTCGGCTCGGACGGGCTCATGGTGGCGTGCGGTTACCACGACATGGCCCCCACCCAGGTCGCCCGGTACCGGGCAGCGGTGGCCGACGAGGCCCGCGGGGCCGACCTGGCGCGGCGTTGTGCCCAGCTCCGGGAGACCGGTCTGGCCATCGGTGGCACGCAACTGCGGACCCGACCGCGAGGAGTGTCCGCCGACCACCCCAGGCTGGAGCTGTTGCGCTACCGCAACCTGCACGCCTGGCGGTCGTGGCCGCCGGACGAGACGCTGCACCGGCCGGAGTGCGCCCGCCGCGTCGCCGACGCGTGGCGTGCCATGCGCCCACTCACCGAGTGGCTGGACGCCGCCGTCGGCGCCGCCGAGCAGCGGCGATGAACACCACCGTGACGGTTGTACCCGGCAGGTCGGTGACGCATGGCGATGTCGTGCCATCCGCGGCGGATCGGTTCAGACCCCGCGGCTAGGCTCCGGAGGTGTGACCCGTCGAGCCAAGATCGTCTGCACCCTCGGGCCCGCCACCGCCACACCGGAGCGGATTCGCGATCTGGTACAGGCAGGTATGGACGTGGCCCGTCTCAACTTCAGCCATGGCAGCAAGGAGGACCACAAGCGGATCTACAGCCTGGTTCGGGATGCCGCTGACGAGGCCGGGCGCGCGGTCGGTGTGCTCGCCGACCTGCAGGGGCCGAAGATCCGGTTGGGGCGTTTCGCCACCGGGCCCGTCGACTGGCAGGCCGGCGAGCAGGTGCGGATCACGGTCGAGGATGTCGTCGGTACCCACGACCGGGTGTCCACCACCTACTCGGGGTTGGCCGAGGACGCGCGTCCCGGCGACCGGCTCCTCGTCGACGACGGCCGGGTCGGCTTGGATGTCGTCCGCCTCGACGGATCCGACGTCGTGTGCGACGTCGTCGAAGGCGGACCGGTGTCCGACCACAAGGGCCTGTCGATGCCCGGGATGGCCATGTCGATGCCGGCGATGAGCAGCAAGGACGCGGCCGACCTCGAGTTCGCGCTCGGGCTGCGCGCCGACCTCGTCGCGCTGTCCTTCGTCCGGTCCCCGGCCGACGTCGAGGCCGTGCACCAGATCATGGACCGGGCGGGGGTCCGGCTGCCGGTCATCGCCAAGCTGGAGAAGCCGGAGGCGGTACAGAACCTCGAAGCCATCGTGCTGGCCTTCGATGCGATCATGGTGGCGCGTGGCGACCTGGGTGTCGAACTGCCGCTGGAGCAGGTGCCCCTGGTGCAGAAGCGGGCGATCCAAATCGCCAGGGAGAACGCCAAACCGGTGATCGTCGCCACCCAGATGCTCGACTCGATGATCGGCAACCCGCGGCCGACGCGGGCCGAGACCTCAGACGTCGCCAACGCGACGCTCGACGGTGCGGACGCCCTCATGCTCTCCGGCGAGACGAGCGTGGGCCGGTACCCGATCGAGACGGTACGGACCATGGGCCGCATCATCGAGGCGGTCGAGTCCAGCCGCGCCGCGGTCCCGCCGCTCAACCACGTCCCCCGGACCCAGCGCGGCGTGCTGTCCTACGCCGCCCGCGACATCGGCGAGCGGCTCCAGGCGCGGGCGCTGGTCGCATTCACGCAGAGCGGTGACACCATGCGGCGGCTGGCCCGCCTGCACACCCCGCTGCCGCTGCTCGCGTTCACCCCGACGCAGGCGGTGCGCAGCCAGCTCGCGATGACCTGGGGCACCGAGACGTTTCTCGTGCCCAGTGTGGACACCACCGACGCCATGGTGCGTCAGGTCGACGCGGCGATGCTGTCGATCGGCCGCTACCAGCCGGGTGATCTCGTCGTCATCGTCGCGGGCTCGCCACCGGGCACCTCGGGCTCGACCAACCTCATCCGGGTGCACCGGCTCGGCGAGGAGGACCATGACTGAGCTCTGCCCGCGGGGCGAGAGCATCGGCGCTGAGCCGGGTTCGTGACGGAGGCGGCGCGGGAGGCGGCCGCTGACCTCTCCGCCCCGGGCTTCGTCGCCGAGTCGCCGCGCGACGAGGACGGCGTGCCCCGCGGCCAGCCGGTGCTCGATCGACTGGTGGCGCTGCTGGACCTGGAGCGGATCGAGGAGGACATCTTCCGCGGGGTCAGCCCGGCCGAGTCCCCGGTACGGGTCTTCGGCGGGCAGGTCGCGGGGCAGGCCCTCGTGGCGGCCGGTCGGACCGTCCCGGTGCAGCGACGGGTGCACTCGCTGCACGCGTACTTCATCCGGGGCGGGGATCCCAACCTGCCGATCGTCTACGAGGTCGACCGGATCCGCGACGGCCGCTCGTTCACCACCCGTCGGGTGGTCGCGGTGCAGCGCGGCAATGCGATCTTCTCACTGTCGGCCTCGTTCCAGGTCGCGGAGCGGGGACTGGAGCACGCCCAGTTGATGCCGGCGGTGCCACCGCCGGAGCAGATCGCCGGCTACGCCGAGCGGGTCCGGGGGGTTGCCGGCCAGATGGACCGGTTGACCACCCGGCCGCGGCCCATCGACCTGCGCTACGTGGACGACCCGCCGTGGGTGTCGCGGGTGCGCGGACCGCGGGTCGGGCACAACCGGGTGTGGATGCGGGCCGACGGGGTGCTGCCCGACGATGACCTGCTGCACGTCTGCGTGCTTGCCTACGCCTCGGACATCACGTTGCTCGATGCGGTGCTCACCCGGCACGGGGTGGCGTGGGAGATCGACGGTGTGGTGGGCGCCAGCCTGGATCATGCTATGTGGTTCCACCGGCCGTTCCGGGTGGACGACTGGGTGCTCTACGACTGCACCTCGCCCACCGCGTCAAATGGGCGGGGCCTGGCGACCGGCCACTTCTACACCCGGGACGGGACGCTGGTGGCGACCGCCGTCCAAGAGGGCATGGTGCGAATCCGCCGGTGAACTCAGTTGGTAGCTCCCGTTCATCGGCCCCACCGGCCCCCACCGGCCCCGGCGGCGTACCCGGCGCGTCGTGCGGGCACCGCGCCACCGGGCCGTCAGCCACGCCCACCACGTGCTCACCCACCCGCGGCTCGTGCGGGCGCTCACGACCGACTCCGGTCCAGCCGGACCACCGTCAGCGCCGAGGCCGGCACCCCGTCCATCCGCAGCCCGGTGGGAGTCGGACCGCGTCCCCCCGCTTGGCGTAGGTGAGCAGCTCGGCCAGCGTCTCCCGCGCGGCCGGGTTGCGCTGCACGGCGTGCGGGACGAGCGTCTCGGCGCGCCGCAGCGCCCGCACCACGTCATCCCGCCGGCC
>JAVKSM010000113.1:0-10015 GCA_039583705.1 Pseudonocardiaceae bacterium | reverse complement strand
GCCCGTAAAGGGAATCACCCGCCCTTTGGCAACGAGGTGGTTCCTGCCCCACGCACCTACCACCGCCACCGCACCGCCACCAGCGACCACACGAAACTCCGCCTCAACAGGGTGAAGCGGGGTTCCGACGCCAATCATCTGGTCGGGGTGACAGGATTTGAACCTGCGACCTCTTCGTCCCGAACGAAGCGCGCTACCAAACTGCGCCACACCCCGTGACGTCGCCCAGCCTATCCGACCTCCACCCGCTCCGAGGACCGGGTTGCCGGCGTGCTGACCACGCCGACCCGCCGGGGCAGGAGGGTGAGCAGGCTGGCCTCCGGCGGGCAGGCGAAGCGGAACGGCGCGTACGGCGAGGTGCCCAGGCCGGCCGACACGTGCAGCCACATCCGCGCTCCCCACCGCGACGCGCCCCGGGCCCGGGAGCGGTCCAGCCCGCAGTTCGTCACCAGGGCGCCGACCCCGGGCACCCGGACTTGACCGCCGTGGGTGTGCCCGGCCAGCACCAGGTCGTACCCGTCGGCGGCGAAGGCGTCGAGCACCCGCGGCTCCGGGGAGTGCGTCAGCGCGAGTCGCAGGTCGGCACGGGGGCTGACGGCACCGGCGATCCGGGCATACCGGTCCCGCCGCAGGTGGGGATCGTCCACGCCGGCGGCCGCGACCCGCAACCCGGCGACCTCGAAGGTGCGCCGCGCGTGGGTGAGGTCGTGCCAGCCGCGCTCGGACAGCGCCGCCCGCAGGTCCTCCCACGGCAGGGGCTCGCCGTGCGCCCTGGGCTCGGCCCGCCAGAGGTAGCGCAGCGGGTTCTTGGGTCGCGGCGCGTAGTAGTCGTTGCTGCCGAAGACGAACACCCCGGGCCGTTCCAGCAGCGGCCCGAGCGCCCGGAGCACCTCGGGCACGGCGCGGGGGTGGGCGAGGTTGTCACCGGTGTCGACGACGAGGTCGGGCTCCAGCCTCGCCAGGCCCGCGACGAAGCGCTGCTTGGCGCGTTGTCCTGGCACCATGTGCAGGTCCGAGACGTGCAGCACCCGCAGTGGCCGCGCCCCTACCCGCATGACCGGCAGCGTGACGTGCCGCAATTTCCAGTGCCGGCGCTCGACACCGGCGGCGTAGCCGAGCACACCGGCCCCGACGGCGAGCGTGCCAGCGGTCACAGGTAGCAGCGTGCCCACGCCCCGAGCCTACGGGTAGCCGCACGCTGGATCTCCCGCATACACCGACGAACCTCCAGACGCGACCACTAGCGTGAGCGGAATGGCGGGGCTCAAAGATCGACTGCGGCGCGACCTCACCGCTGGGATGAAGGCACACGACGAGGTGACGGTCGCGACGCTGCGGCTCGCGCTGGCCGCCGTCACCACCGAGGAGGTGGCCGGCGACGCGGCGCGCGAGCTCACCGACGCCGAGGTGCTGCGGGTGCTCACCCGGGAGTCCCGCAAACGCCGGGAGGCAGCCGAGGCCTTCACCGCCGCGGGCCGCGAGGAGTTGGCGAGCCGGGAGCGCGCCGAGTGCCAGGTGCTGGCCCGCTACCTGCCCTCCCAGCTCGACGACGAGGAGCTCGCCGCGTTGGTCGGACAGGCCGTGGCGGAGGTGGCCGAGCAGCTCGGGGAGCGGCCCGGCCCCCGCCAGATGGGGCAGGTGATGAAGGTCGCGACGGCCCGCGCGGGCGGGCGCGCGGACGGGGCCCGGCTCGCCTCGGCCGTCCGCGCCCGGCTGAGGGGCTGACGGGCCCGCTCGCAGGGCGGACGGGCCGGCCTCGGGGGCGGCTGAGCCGGCCGCGGGCTCAGCCGGGAGCCGGGGTCGGCTCCGGGTAGGGGGTCGGGTATGGCGTCGGCCCGGGTTCCGTGGTCGGCCCGGGCTGGGTCGTCGGCTCGGGGCTCGGGAGGTACTCGTCGGGCGGGTAGACGTCCGTGGGAGGCGTGAAGAAGTCGGTCGGGGGCGGGACGGTGTCGGTCGGGAAGGTGCCGGTGTCGGTGGGGGACGTGCCGGTGTCGATCGGCGGTGGCGGTGGCGGTGACCCGTCGCTCACCTGCACGGCGACCGACTGGCCGGGGAGGAGGCTGCCGGTCGGGCTCTGTCCCACGACGGTGCCTGAGGGCGCCTGGTTGTCCACGGTGCTCTGGGTGACGGTGTACCCGGCGGCGAGGAGTTGGGACGTCGCGTCGTCCACGGACAGCCCGACGACGTTGGGCACCTGGGCGCCGTTGACGTAGCGCGGGTCGGTCGGCGGCAGCGGGAGCACCGGTTGGTTCGCGAGGATGTCGCCCATCGCCCGGTACCAGGTGCGGGCGGGTGTCATGCCGCCGAAGAGGTCACCGCTGCCGCAGGCGAACGGGGCGCCGCCGCCGTCGCACAACGGCTGGGGGTTCGCCGAGTCGTCGAAGGTGATCACCGCCCCGGAGATTCCCTGAGTGAAGCCGAGGAACGCGGCTGACTGGTGCTGTTGGGTCGTGCCGGTCTTCGAGGCCACCGGCCGGCTCCAACCCAGGGAGGCCGCCGCCGCCGCCGAGGTGCCGTCGCCCTGGTCGTCCTTGCTGAGCCCGGTCATCAGGGTGTTGGCCAGCGTCGGCGCCACGGCCTGCGCGCACGGCGGCTCGGTGACCGGCACCGGGTTGCCGTCCGGGCCGGTGATCGATTCGATCGGGGTCGGCGGGCACCACATGCCGGAGCTGCCGAGGGTGGCGCCGACGTTGGCGAGTTCGACGACGCTGGTCGGCGTCGGGCCCAGGGTGAACGATGCCTGGTCCTGCGACTTGATCACATCGGCCAGCGAGGGGCTGTTCGGCTGGTTCGTGGCCGGCGTACTGGCCAGCGACCGCAGCCCCAGTGTGACCGCCATGTCGACCACCGGCGCCACCCCGGTGAACTCCTCCAGCTTGACGAACGCGGTGTTAGGCGAGGTCGCCAGGGCGTCCTGCATGCTCAGGTGGTCAGGGTAGGTGCCGGCGTTCGCGACCGGGACCGGGTTGCCGCTGTCGTCCTTGTACATCGGCGAGGTGTAGCCGCTCGGCGGCACCACCATGGTCGAGTTGATCCCCATGCCCTTCTTCAGGGCCACCGCCGCGGTGAAGATCTTGTTGACCGATCCGACGCCGAACGGGACCGGCTCGAACGGCAGCCCGTAGCTGGTCTGCAGCTTGCCGGCGTCGAGCCCGAAGACCCGGTTGGCCGCCATCGCGAGCACCCGGTGCTTGTCCTGACCCGGCGCGACCACCGACATGACGTCGGCGACGTGCGGCGTCGCGGGCGGCACCTCGGCGTCCAGCGCGGCCTTCGTCTTGGCCAGCACGGTGCGGTCCAGGGTCGTGCGGATCGTGTAGCCGCCGCGGTCGAGGGTCTCGGCGGAGATGCCGGCGTTGGCGAGGTAGTCCACGACGTACTTGCAGAAGAAGCCGGCGTCACCGGCGTCCAGGCAGCCGTTGGGCGGGGTCTGCACCGGTGTGACGACGCCCAGCGGCGCGGCCAGCGCGGCCGTCGCCTGCGCCTTGTCGATCATGCCTTGTTCCCGCATCTGGCGGATGACCTCGTCGCGCCGTGAGGCGGCTGCCTGCGGGTGTGTCACGGGGTCGTAGGCCGCCGGGCTCTGCACCATGCCGGCCAGCAGCGCCGCCTGGGGGACGGTGAGCACCTCGGGCGTGGTGGCGAAGTAGGTGCGCGCCGCGGCCCCCACCCCGTAGGTGTTGTTGCCCAGGTAGACGATGTCGAGGTAGCGGGTGAGGATCTCCTGCTTGGACAGGTGGCGCTCGAGCGCCACGGCGATCCGGGCTTCCTTGAGCTTGCGTGCGTAGCTCGGCTCGATGGCCTTGAGCCGCTCGGACTCGGTCTTGGCGACGACGTAGAGCAGGTAGTTCTTCACGTACTGCTGGGTGATCGTGGACGCACCCTGTTTGATGTCGCCGGCGGTCTCGTTGCGGACCAGCGCGCGCACGGTGCTCTGCCAGTCCACCCCCCGGTTCTGGTAGAAACGCTTGTCCTCGATCGCGACGACCGCGTCCTTCATCGCCTGGGAGATGTCCTGGGAGGCCACCGGGATCCGGTACTGGTCGTAGAGGTAGGCGATCGGGGCGCCGTCCTTGTCGGTCACCGTCGTCATCATCGGCAACTGCCCGGTGACCAGCTCCGAGGAGGCGCTGTTGAGGGTGTCGTTCGCCTGGTTGGAGGCATATCCCAGGCCGCCCGCGAAGGGAAGGAGCATCCCGGCGACGAGCGTGCCCGCCACCACGCACAGGCCGACCAGCTTGGCCAGCGCGATCGGGAGTTCGCCTTCCGGCACCGGGTAAGGGTACGCGGTGCGACCGTCAGCACCAGCGGTTCGAGAGCTCAGCTACGCAACGTGACAAAAAGTCGTTCAGCCCTGTCAGATCGTTGTGAATGGCAACCGTGGGGCCATACCGTGCGTCCGCATCTGCGGAGGACCCAGCCGGCGGGGGTGCCGGCATCCCCGGAACGTGGGCAGCAGAGCTTGGGGGAACGCGGTGGACGAGACACCGAGGATCACCAGGTCGGTGGCCGGAGATGACTGGCGGCATGCGGCCGCCTGCCGGGAGCAGGACTCGGAAGCGCTGTTCGGGTGTGGCAGCCACCAACGCGAGGCGCGGGCGGTGTGTCGCGGCTGCCCGGTGCGCACGGAGTGCCTCGCACACGCCCTGGACAACCGCATCCGGTTCGGCGTGTGGGGCGGGATGACCGAGCGGGAGCGGCGGGCGCTGCTGCGCCGCCGCCCGGATGTCGTGTCCTGGAGCGGGCTGCTGCTCGCCGCCCGCCGCGCGCACCGGGACAGCCGGGTCGGTCAGCCGCAATGATCACGGGTGCGGTTGCCGCCGCCGGCCATGCGCTCGCCCATCAGCCGCAGGCCGTCGAGGTCGCGCACGTCCCCGGGGATGTCCGGGACGTCGGCGACCGCGACGGGGGGGTGGGCCCGGGTGAAGCGGCTGACCAGCCGCCGCTCCCGCTCGCAGGTCTCCACCCGGTCGGCGTGCAGCCGCAGCACGGCCGCGGCCAGCGGCGAGCTGCCGTCCTCCTCCAGCGCCTCGGCCGCCTCCCGTGCCCGTGGACCGGACAGCGTCGTGAGGATCGGGTGGGTGCGGTTGACCACCAGACCGGCCATCGGCATCTTCTCGCCGGACAGCCGCTCGACGAAGTAGGCCGCCTCGCGCAGCGCGTCGGGCTCGGGTGAGGCCACGACGACGAACGCCGTGCCCGGTGCCCGCAGCAACGCGTAGGTCGCCCTGGCGCGCTCCTTGAACCCGCCGAACATCGTGTCGAACGCCTGGACGAACGCCGAGGCATCCGCCAGCAGTTGGCCGCCGAGGATCGCCGAGACCGCCTTGGAGAACATCGCAAACCCGGCGCCGACCATCCGGCGCAGTCCCCGGCCGCCGGCCCGCGCCGGCGCCGACAGCAGCCGGATCATCCGTCCGTCCAGGAAGGACGACAGCCGCTGCGGCGCGTCCAGGAAGTCCAGCGCACTGCGCGACGGCGGGGTGTCCACGACCACGAGGTCCCAGGTGCCCGCCGCGACGAGCTGGCCGAGCTTCTCCATCGCCATGTACTCCTGGGTGCCGGAGAACGACGTGGAGATCGTCTGGTAGAACGGGTTGGACATGATCGTCTCAGCACGCTCTCGGGTGGCGTGTGCGGCGACCATCTCGTCGAAGGTCCGCCGCATGTCCAGCATCATCGCGTGCAGCTCGCCCTTGGCCTCCGGGTTCGGCTCACCGTCGGCGATGCACACCGGGCTGGGCTCGTTGCCCAACCGCGACAGGCCCAGCGCCTGGGCGAGCCGCCGGGCAGGGTCGATCGTGAGCACCACCACGTGTCGGCCGCGGTCCGCCGCCCGCAGCGCCAGCGCGGCCGCGGTGGTGGTCTTGCCCACCCCGCCGGAACCGCAGCACACCACGACCCGAGTCGCCTCGTCGTCCAGCAGCGCGTCGACGTCCAGGGCCGGCGAGCGCCCCGGTCGGCTCACCGCACCCCCCGCTCCCGCAGCAGCTCGGCCAGCTCGTAGAGGCCGCCGAGGTCGACGCCCTCGGTGAGGTCGGGCAGCTCCAGCCGCGGCATCCGGGCCTGCTCCAGCCGCTCGCCGACCTCCTGTTCGAGCCGCACCCGGGCGGCGTGCTCGACGGTCTCGGACACCAGGCCGTCGAGCTGCGCATCCGAGAGCCGCACGCCGGCGACGTCCAGGCCGGCCCGGATCCGGTCGGCGTCGACCCTGCCGGCGGCCGCGGCGGTCAGCGAGCGCGCCGGCAGCCGCGGCGCCCGCACCCGGTTGACGATCACAGCTCCCGGTCGCAGGTCGGCGGCGTCGAGCTCCTTGACGGTCTCCAGCGTCTCGGTGACCGGCAGATCCTCCAGCAGCGTCACCAGGTGGACCACGGTGTCCGCGGAGTGCATCAGCCGCACCACGCCCTCGCTCTGCTTGCGGATCGGACCGGTCTTCGCGAGGTCGGCCATGGCCCTGGTGACGTCGAGGAACTTGACCACCCGCCCGGTCGGCGGCGCGTCGAGCACGACCGCGCCGTAGCGGTAGCGACCGTTCCGGCCGGTCCGCCCGACGGTCTCCTTGACCTTGCCGGTGAGCACCACGTCGCGCAACCCGGGCGCCAGCGTCGTCGCGAACTCGATGGCTCCCATCCGGCGCAGCGTCCGACCGGCGAAGCCCAGGTTGTAGAACATGTCGAGGTACTCCAGCAGCGCGGCCTCGACGTCCACCGCCAGGGCGCGCACCTCGCCGCCCTGCGGCGCGACCGCGATCTTCTGCTCGCCGCCCGGCGGCACCTCGGCGGGCAGCGGCGGGGTGTCGAAGAGCTGCGCGATTCCCTGGCGGCCCTCGACTTCGACGAGCAGCGTGCGGCCGCCTCCGGCCGCCAGCGCGATCGCCAGCGCGGCCGCGACCGTCGTCTTCCCCGTACCACCCTTTCCGGTGACGACGTGCAGCCGCGCCCGGGCCAGCTCGTCGGGCCATCCGGAATCCGCCACGCGAGCCAGCCTAGGTGGCGAACGGGGAGGGGCGCCGGGGCGACCGGGTGGCTCTAGGCTGCGCGTCATGACTGCGGCCGAGGCCACCCGCTGGGAGTACGCCACCGTTCCGCTGCTGGTGCACGTCACCAAGCAGATCCTCGACCAGTGGGGGGAGGACGGCTGGGAGCTGGTGACCGTGTTGCCCGGACCGACCGGGGAACAACTGGTTGCCTACCTCAAGCGCCCGCGCCGGTGACCGGCCCCCTCGCGCGGTTGGCCGAGCTGGGGCTGGAGCTGCCGCCGGTCACGTCACCCGCGGGTGCCTACGTCCCGGCGCGGCGCAGCGGCTCGCTGCTGTTCACCTCTGGAGCGCTCCCGACCGTCGAGGGCACGCTGGCGGCCACCGGCAAGGTGGGCGCGGAGGTGGACCCCGAGAACGCCAGGGCGTTGGCCCTGATCTGCGCGCTCAACGCGCTCGCCGCGGCGCACGCGCTCGTCGGGTTGGACGCGGTGGCCGGCGTGGTCAAGGTCGTCGGGTTCGTGGCCTCGGCGCCCGGCTTCACCGGCCAGGCCGGTGTCGTCAACGGCGCCTCGGAGCTGCTGCGTGCCGTGTTCGGCGAGACCGGCGAGCACGCCCGCTCCGCGGTCGGGATGGCCGAGTTGCCGCTCGGCGCCCCGGTCGAGGTGGAGCTCGTGCTCGAACTGCGGCCGTAGGCTCGCGCGCCACGCGGGAGCCGGTTTCACCCGGTCAGGGGGTAGGGCCGAGCGGAACGTCGCGGCGTCCGGCGCGTCCACCTGACGGAACCTGCTCCGCAGGGATCCACACGGGGACGGTCACGGGCTGGCGGCCGACGCAGGGGGACGGCCACCAGCCCGGCACCGGTGAGGCCGGCCAACCCACGGTGAGGCCGGCTAGCGAGCCCGGCGGGCCAGCCGCTCCGGCTCCAGGATGAGCACGCTCTTGCCCTCCAGCCGCAGCCAGCCGCGGTGCGCGAAGTCGGCCAGCGCCTTGTTGACCGTCTCCCGGGACGCCCCGACGAGCTGGGCGATCTCCTCCTGGGTCAGGTCGTGGGTGACCCGCAGCAGACCCGCCTCCTGCGACCCGAAGCGCTGCGCGAGTTGCAGCAGCGCCTTGGCGACCCGCCCCGGCACGTCGGTGAAGATCAGATCGGCGAGCATGTTGTTCGTCCGGCGCAGCCGCCGCGCGACCACCCGCAGCAGTTGCTCGGCGATGTCCGGCCGTTTGGTGATCCACTCGCGCAGCGCGGCCCGGTCCATGGTGTAGCCGCGCACCTCGGTGACGGTCGTCGCGGTGGACGTCCGGGGCCCCGGATCGAAGATCGACAGCTCACCGAACATGTCCGACGGTCCGAAGATGGTGAGCAGGTTCTCCCGGCCGTCCGGCGACCTGCGACCGATCTTCACCTTGCCGGCGGTGACGATGTAGAGCCGGTCCCCCAGTTCGCCCTCGGAGAAGATGACGTGCCCGCGGGGGAACGCCACGGGCTCCAGAGCGGCGGCGAGTTCCTCCGCGGCGTTGGGGTCCACGCCCTGGAAGATGCCGGCGTGCGCCAGAACCTCGTCCACAGTTTTCGCTCCCCGTCGACTCGCGCCGGAGGGCCGGTAGCCGACCGGTCGCGTCTGTGATCGCGTGGCGGGGAGTCTAGTGTCCCGGAAGCGGAGTCACTCCACCGTGACACTCGGTGTCCCGGAGGACCGAGCAGCGTGCCGCCTGCGGGACGACGACGCGCGATGACGCGGGACGACGCGGAGTCAGGAGCGGACGCGGACGCGGCGGACGCCGAAGCCGGGCCGCCTGGCCCGGCGCAGCCGGAACTGGTGCAGCGCCCCGCCGATACCCAGCCGGAACAGCGCCTTGACCTCCTCGGGGCGGGCACGCTCGAGAAAGTCCTCGACCTCCTCCTCGCGCACCGTCCCGTTGCGCAGCCGGGCCTCCAGCCGCTCCATGCCCAGCGCGAAGGACATGATGAGCAACGGCACCAGCACTGACAACCAGGCTGTCATGGTGCGGGCGATCCTCCCGTATCCGCCGCGGACCACTCGCATCGGGGCCGGCGTGTCGAGGAGGAGCACCCGCCGGTTATCCACAGCCGTAGGCTGACGGAGTGGTGCACGCTGCGGGGCCGGTGACCCGCCCCACCGGAAAGCACAACGCGCGGGGGACCGCGGGGGAGGGCCGCTCGGAGACCCGGCTGGCGCTGGTGCGCCGCGCGCGCCGGGTCGTCCGGCTGCTCGGGCAGGCCTATCCCGACGCGCACTGCGAGCTCGACTTCAGCACGCCGCTGGAGTTGGCGGTGGCCACCGTGTTGTCGGCCCAGACGACCGACAAGCGGGTCAACGAGGTCACCCCGGCGCTGTTCGCCCGCTACCGCAGGGCCGCCGACTACGCCGGGGCGGACCGCGCCGAACTCGAGGAGATCGTCCGCTCCACCGGGTTCTACCGCAACAAGGCCAATGCGCTGATCGGCATGGGCGCGGCTCTGGTGGAGCGGTTCGACGGCGAGGTGCCCCGCCGGCTCGCGGATCTCGTGACGATACCCGGCGTCGGACGCAAGACCGCCAACGTCATCCTCGGCAACGCCTACGGCATCCCCGGGATCACGGTCGACACCCACGTCGGCCGGCTGGCGCGGCGTTTCGGCTGGACCAGCTCCGAGGATCCGGTGAAGGTCGAGCAGGAGGTCGGGGAGCTCGTCCCACGCAAGGACTGGACGATGCTGTCCCATCGGATGATCTTCCACGGGCGGCGGATCTGCCACGCCCGCACCCCCGCCTGCGGCGCCTGCTCGCTGGCCCGCGAATGCCCGTCCTACGGCATCGGAGCGACCGACCCGGGACGCGCCGCCGCGCTGGTCAAGGGCCCGGAGGTGGCCCACCTGCTCGGGCTGGTCGGGCTCGACGGAGCCGCCGGGTGAGGCGGCTGCGGCGCCCCAGCCGGGAGGTGCGGATCACGATCGTCGTCGTCGTGCTGGCGGCGGCCGGGGTGGTCGCGCTGTGGCCGCGCAGCGCCGCCGCCCCGGCCGCGTCCCAGCCC
>JAVKSM010000112.1:0-10844 GCA_039583705.1 Pseudonocardiaceae bacterium | reverse complement strand
TGACTGGAACTACACCATCAAGAAATCGATGGACGAAACCGACCAGAAAAGTGAGTAATTTAAATACGGTCCCTTGGCTACCACCAGCGGCCGAACCCTGCTGAATAGCTACCTTGCCGGAGCCGTCGTACTCGTCATGGCCCAGCAGTTCCTCGGCGTACTCGCGCTGGATGTTGCGCCAGATCGAGAAGTCCGCGGCGACGGCGGCCGGGATGACGGATGAGGGCTGGAAGATGCCCGCGGGCAGCAGGTGCGCCATACCGCCGCCGCCTGCGACGCTGGCGGAGTCACGCTGGTGAAGGGCAACGCTGGGGCTGTCGCCGCCCCTGATGGTCAGGGTGCCGATCGCTCCCATGAGCGGTCGGCGGCCGAAGTCGAACGGGTCTGCGATCAGCTTGCGGAATGTCAGCCGTCGCATGGAGGCGCGCGGCATGACGGTTTCCCGGTCGCTGTCGATGGCGAGGTGGTGGGCGGCGAATTCGTGGGCGAGCGCCTCGTTGGTGTCGACCGCGTCGAAAAAATCCATCTGCCCGAAGTGCATGCGTGGCTGCGTCCAGTCGAGTCCGAGCAGGCGGAAGCACAGCCGGTTCTCGAACAGGCGCGGCGCGGCGAGATCGCGGATGGCGTCGTGGTAGCGGCGGTACCGAGCGTCGATGGTGGCCAGCGGGCGAACCGGGGCGCTTTCGGGTTCTCTCCGGTGATCGTGGGCTCGGCGACCACGGAGTCCAGCGTCAGCGTGATCTCGTCCAGCGGGACCGGCTCGGCAGGTATCCAGTTAGGCGCGCTGATGAGGCCTGTGTTCTTCAGTCCTGGCACGCGATGGTCGCGGTACAGCGACTCGGCGAGCACCGCGAGGTCGCGGCGATGCCTGCCCAAGGCCGAACGGATCTGGCGCCACTCGTCCTGGTCGCGCTCGACATGCGGCTCGGCGGTCGCGGGCACGGTGGCGAACGTGAGCGGCGCGGCAAGGGGCTCGGTCTGGTCCTGCTCGGGTCGGGCAGAGCGCGGCCTACGGAAACCGAGTTCGTCGCCCGCGCAACCGAAAAATTCGGCGAGCAGCCGGCGATAGAAGGGCTGTGGCCACACGACTTCGCCGCGCTCCCATCGACCGATGGTCTTGCGCGTGATTGCGGATGCTTGCCGTACCGGGTGGCGAGGCTCGTCAGCTCGTCGGCCAGGTCCTGCTGGGACAGTCCGCCCCGCTCGCGCAGGGCGATCAGTACGGTGTTCGGTATGCGGGGCTCGTCGGGTGACACAGGATCAACGGTAGGGCGTGCTACACCCATAGATCAGGAATGTCCCCCCATGTCCCCGATCTGGCCCAACTGTGGGCACTCGCTGTGGTCGTGTTCGTCCCTGGTGCCTGGTGAACTCGTAGACGCCGTTACACCAGGTCAACCGGGGGTGAACACCGATGAACGACCGCGCTGGCGCCGCTCACAGAACGCGGACCGCGCCTCTCGTGCCGGGAATTCCGGGACTTGCCTGGGCCGAAACACGCGGCGCCGCCGTCGACCTGGCGCAGCACGGCTGGCCCATGCTGCCGGAACCTACCAGCTTGCCGAGCAGGGGGCCTGGCTGGGCAGGTCCGGCGCGGCAGGGCTGGAACCGGTCGCCGCGCTGTGGCAACTGGCCACGACGACCAACCCGGACGTGGCGATGAAGTGGTGGACACGGCGGCCGTACTCGGCGCTGCTGGCATGCGGAACCGGGGTCAACGGGGTTGAGGTACCCGCCGCCCACGGGCAACGCCCGCTGGGGCAACTCTCGCCGGCCCAGCGTGGTCCGGTCGTCGTCACGCCCTTCGGTGAACCACCCTGAGCTTCCCCCCGTAGCACGGACACTTCCGGTGTGGGGTCAGCGATCTTGGTCTGGCCCGGTGTGGAGGGTCTCGAAGGTGACGGGGCTGTGCATTCCGATGCTGGAATGGCGTCTACGTGGATTGTACCAGCATTCTATCCACTCGAAGATGGCGCTGGCAAGCTCGTCACGGGTCTGCCATGCTTTCGTGTCGAGCAGTTCGAGCTGCAAGGTTCCCCAGAAGGACTCCATCATGGCGTTATCGTAGCAATCGCCGACGGTTCCCATCGAGGCCAGCAGCCCGGCGGTGCGGAGTCGTTGCCCGAACGCCCAGGCGGTGTACTGCGAGCCGTGGTCGGAATGCAATATGGTTCGGTTGTCGTCGGGCCGTTTCTCGGGTTGACGGCGGAGGATGGCCATCCCGAGCGCGTCGGTGACCAACTCGGTGCGCATGTGCTCGGCAACCGACCAGCCAACAATCAGCCGAGAATAGGCATCCAGCGCCGCTGCGCAGTACACTTTGCCCTCCGCGGTCGGGTGCTCGGTGAGTCGGTCATCCACAGCTGGTTCGGCTCATCGGCGGTGAAGTTCCGCTTGACCAGCTCAGCGCTGGGCTGCCCAGCCGGGTCACCGACGGTGCAGCCGCGGCGTCGGCGCCGGTACAGGCCCTGGACACCGGCGGCGCGCATCACCCCGGGCGACCCGCTTGAGGTTCACCGCCAACCCCAGCCCGAGCCTCAGCTCGGCGTGGACGCACGGCGAGCCATAGCTGCCGCGGGACTCGGCGTGAACCTGGCGGATCTGCTTGAGCAGCAACTCGTTCTCCTGCGCACCCGGCGAGTCGGGCCGACCCAACCAGTCGTCCTAGCCCGACCGCGACACACCCAACACCCCGCAGGCCACCGCGACATCGGTGGTGTCGTCGGCGAGCTCACGGACCAGCGGGTAGATCAGTTTGGGAGGACATTCTCCCGAGCGACCTACGCCGCCGCTCGCTTGAGGATGTCCACCTCCAGCTCAAGGCGGCGCTTATCCCGGCGCAGCTGCGCGAGCTCCTTCTTCTCGTTGCTGGTCAGCCGGGTCTCGCTGCCAGACTCATCGACCTCGGCCTGCGCCATCCAGTTCCGCAGACACGACTCACTGATACGCAGATCCTTCGCCACCTCAGCCACCGGTGTGGTCCGCTCACGGGCCAACTCGACAGCACGACGACGGAACTCAGCAGGATGAGGAGCAGGCACGGCAGCATCCTTCCTGGTGGCCGAGGCCACCTCAGGTCGGGTGTCCGTGCTACGGGGGGAAGCTCAGGTCGAGGATGCCGGCCGGGTGGTTGGTGGTGGTGGTGGCGATGTCGACAGCGGTGGCGCCGAGGTGACCGGAGCTGACGTGCTCGGAGCCGAGGGGACAGGCGGCATCGAGGGGGGTGGGGCGGCCGGACGCGGCGGTGGTGGGGACGGGGCGGTGGCGCCGGGCCGCGTCGGTGACGTGAGGGCACCAGCGGCGTAGGGGTGGGCACCGGGCGGGAGCCGGAGCTCTTCACCGGGGTAGATCAGGCTGGGCACGGTGAGCCGGCGCCCACCGGGCTGAGGCGCCCCCTGGGGAGGTGTCAGATCGTCTGTGTACAAGATCCTCGATCATTGATAGGAGTACACAGGTGATCACGATGGAAGATCAGCAGCGGGAGCACCCGCTGGGTGTGCCGGCCGTTGGAGGGCCGCCGTCGGCTCGACAGGCGATCAACGAGATGCTCGACGCGGGGCTGCTCGACGAGGTGATGGGCGAGGTCGACGCGGGTGGGCTGCGGCTCACCGGCGAGGGCGGGTTCCTGCCCGAGCTGGTCAAGGCGGTGCTCGAGCGCGGACTGGCGACCGAGCTGACCGAGCACCTTGGCTACGCCAAGGGCGACCCGGCCGGACGGGGCAGCCCGAACTCACGCAACGACACCACCGGCAAGACCCTGGCGACCGAGGTCGGCGATGTGCGCCTGGACGTGCCGCGCGACCGCGCCGGCAGCTTCGAGCCCCGGCTGGTGCCCAAGGGCGCCCGACGCGCCGGCGGCGTCCACGACATGATCATCTCGCTGTACGCGGGCGGGATGATGGTGCGCGACATCGGGTATCACCTGCACCGCACGCTCGGGCTGGAGCCCTCCCACGAGACCATCTCCAAGGTCACTGACACCGTGCTCGAGGAGGTCAAGGCCTGGCAGCACCGGCCGCTGGAGGAGATCTACCCGATCATCTACCTCGACGCGCTCGTGGTGAAGGTCCGCGACGGCCACCAGGTCCGTAACAAGGCCGCGCACATCGCCGTCGGGGTGGACCTCGACGGGGTCCGCCACGTGCTCGGTATCTGGGTGCCCACCGCCGAGGGGGCGAAGTTCTGGGTCGGGGTGTGCGCCGAGCTGCGCAACCGCGGCATCCGCGACGTGCTCATCGTGTGCTGCGACGGGCTGAGCGGCTTCCCCGAGGCCATCGAGGCCACCTGGCCGCAGGCCAGCGTGCAGACCTGCACCGTGCATCTCATCCGGGCCGCCATGCGGTTCGTCTCCTATGCCGACCGCAAGAAGGTGGCCGCGGCGCTGCGCCCGATCTACACCGCCCCCACCGTCGAGGCCGCCGAGACCGAGCTGCTGGCCTTCGCCGAGTCCGACCTCGGTAAGCGGTACCCCGCCACGGTCGCGACCTGGGAGAACGCCTGGGAGCGGTTCATCCCCTTCCTGGCCTTCCCACCCGAGCTCCGTAAGATCATCTACACGACCAACGCGATCGAGAGCCTGAACTACCAGATGCGCAAGATCACCAAGGATCGGGGGCACTTTCCCAACGACGAGGCGGTGGTCAAGCTGCTCTGGTTGGCCATCCGCGACATCGAGGACAAGCGCGCCCGCCAGCGAGCGAAGGAGAAAACCACCCCGCGCGACAAGCGCAAGGCCCCCGGCCGACTCGTCGAAGGAGCGGGCGTGCACAGCTGGAAACAGGCTCTCGGCACCCTCGCCTTGGCCTACCCCGAGCGGCTCGCACCATACATCGGCTAGCCCAGGAGAGTGAACTCTTACACAGAGATCTTGACACGCTCCCCCCTTGGTTCAGCACGAAGATTTCCGGCCAACGCTCGGGATCGTCCAGGGTGTCACAGGCCAGGCGCCACAACGAGTCGTGCACTCCATTCTCCGGGGCGCGCGAGGGTCGAGCTCCCTCGCGGAGAAAACCGACACCGCCTTCAAGATCTCATTCGCCCGCCGCAACTCACGATTCTCCCGCTGCAACACACGAATCTGCTCGCCATCCACACTCGTCACACCCGACCGGCGACCCGCATCGGTCTCAACCTGGCGCACCCACCGACGCAACGACTCAGCCGACACACCCACCTTCGCCGCGACTGACACGATCGCCTCCCACCGCGACCCATAATCAGACAGGTTCTCCAACACCAGCGCCACCGCGCGCTCACGCACCCCACTCAGGACAGAGCCTCCATCAGACCCGGGGTGGTTCAAGCCACCCCAGGCTGGGCCAGCTCGAGGCCGGTGTCGGCGGGCTGCAGCCCATCGCTCGTGCCGGGTCCGCCGTCGGCCGCGCCGGCGGCGAGGCTGGCCACGCCGAGCCCACCCAGCGCCAGCGCGCGGCGGCGGTTGATCGGCGCGGGGGTCCTTGCAGCTCGCTGCGGCGGCGCCGGTAGTCCTGCTCGTCGATCTTCCCGCGGGCGTAGCGCTCGTCGAGGATCTGCCGCGCCGACCCCGACCCCGCCGCCGGGGACGATCCCGTTTCGTCCGGGTGCGGGCCGGGCCGGTGGTTCCGGATGAGCCGGTAGGCGAGGTAGCCCAGCAGGATCAGACCGATCAGCACCAGCACCGGCAGATCCAGAACAGGTCCATGGTCGAGCCGCCCATCATGGTCGTGTCACTCCCGTCGTTGCTCGTCGTGCTGCGGTTGCGATCAGGTGTCCCGCCGGGGTACCGGCCCGGGTGGCGTGCTCGACGCGGGTCAGCCGCGGGTCAGGGTGTCGAGGGCGGCGCGGATGCGCTGTCGGGCTTCGTCGGCGACCGGGCGCAGCTGCTCGCGCTGCGGCACGGTGACCATGACCTGCGGGTCCAGCGCCGAGACCACCGTGTGGTCGGTCCCGTCCGCGCGGACGACGACGTTGCAGGGCAGCAGCAGCCCGATCATGCGGTCCACGTCCAGGGCGCGGTGGGCGAGTTGCGGGTTGCAGGCGCCCAGGATCAGGTAGGGCTCCATGTCCGCGCCCAGCTTTTGCTTCATGGTGGCCTGGACGTCGATCTCGGTCAGGACCCCGAATCCCTGCTCGGCCAGGGCGTGTTTCACCGCGGGCAGCGCCTGCTCGAAGGGCAGGCCCACGGTGATCGTCATGTCGTAGTCCATCAGCGGCACTCCATTTCCTTGGGGGTTCAGGTGGTTTGCGGGGCGGCGGGGGCGAACACCGCGGCCGCGGCGACCCCGGCTGCGACGGCCAGGATCCCCCAGGCGAACCCGCGGCGCAGCGCGGCAGCGGGCAGCCGGTTCGCGACCTGCCCGGCGGCCAGCGACGCGGCCAGCGCGGCGCCGGTGAACACGGCGATCAGCGGGTAGTCGACGCTTGCCGCGGCGGCGGCGTGCGCGGCCAGCCCGGCCAGCGAGGTGATGGTGACCACGACCAGCGAGGTGGCGATGGCCTCGGCAGCGGTGAGCCCGAGCAGCAGGGTCAGGGCAGGCACGATGACGAATCCGCCGCCGACGCCGAACAGCCCGGTGAGCACCCCGACGGCAACTCCGGCGGCCAGCGTCTTGGGCAGGCATGCCCGCCAGTTGACCGCGCCGGTGCCGCTGCGACACGCCGCGCCGCCGCTGTCGGGGGCAGCGCGCAGCATCCGCGCCGTCACGACCGCCATCAACGCCGCGAACGCCAGCAGCAGCCACTGTCCGGGCAGCAGCCGGCTGACCGGGGTACCGGCGAACGCGGCGGGCACGCTGGCCGCGGCGAACACCGCCGCGACCGGCCAGCGGATCACCCCGGCGCGCAGCCGGGCCAGCACCCCCCCGGCTGCGGAGATCGCCACCACCAGCAGCGACCCGAACAACGCGGCCTGCAGAGGCTGGCCGACCCGTAGATCAGGGCCGGGACGGCCAGGATCGAGCTGCCCGCGCCCAGCAGCCCCGAGTGCGGCCCCGATGACCAGCCCGAAAACCGCAGCGAGGATCACGAGGGTTCTCCGTTCCAGTCGGGCGGGTGGTTTCAGCTGTCGGTGGTCAGGGGCACGCCAGCGGTCTCGGCGTTGCCGTAGCTGTCGTCGATGACGACAGCGGTGCGCCCGGCGCGGGCGAGCAGGGACGCGGCCGCGGTGGCGCGGTAGCCGCTGCCGCAGTGCACCCACATCGCCCCGTCGGGTACCTCGGCGAGCCGGTGGGGCAGCTCGGGCAGCGGCAGGTGCACCGTGCCGCGCACGTGCGAGGTGTCCCATTCGGTGTCCAGCCGCGCGTCGAGCACCACCTCGGCGGGCGGCAGGTCCGCGCCTCGGTGGCCGTCGAGCTCCGCGGAGAGGTCGGCGAGCTGGCGCTGGGCAGCCCGGTCAGCCCGGTCAGCCCGTCGGAGTCGATCGCAAGGTCGCGGGGTGCGCCGGTGCGGCGACCACGCGGTCGACGCCGATGCGCACCAGTTCCCGGCGGGCCTGCGCGACCTGGGCGGGGCTGTCTCCGAGCAGCGTGGACCGGGGCCTCCCAGTCAATCATCCAGCCCAGCCAGGTGGCCATCGGCGCGTCCAGCCCGAGGCTGATGGTCCCGGCCAGGTGCGAGTCGAGGTAGGCCTTGCGGGAGCGCAGGTCCACCACCCACTCCCCGGTACGCAGCCGCTTCGCCAGCTCGGCCGGGTCGGCCACCGCGGGCGGGCGCAGGTCGACCGGCGCCGGGCCGGCGGTGTTCAGCGCGCCCATGTGGGCGCAGTAGGCAGGGTAGGCGCCCAACCCGGCCAGGGTGTCGCGGACGAACTCGTCGCGGGCCAGCCGCAGAACCGGGTTGACCTGCTGCTCGTGGCCGATCGTGGACTCGTCCCCGGCCGCGGGGTTGGCGATAGAGAAGCTGCCAAACCCGTGGGTGGGCCACACCTGCGCGTCTGGGGTCAGCGTCTCTGCCAGCGGCGCGCCGAGGTGTGCTGGGCCCGGGCCAGAGTTTCGGCGTGCTCGGCGCCGAGCAGGTCGGTGCGCCCAGTGGTGCCGTAGAGCAGCGACCCGCCGGTGAACACCCCCTGCACCCCGTCGGCGCCCTCCAGCACGTAAGACAGGTGGTGGAAGGTGTGCCCGGGGGTGGCCAGCACCCGCAGCCGCATCCCCGCCGAAACCTCCAGCACATCCCCGTCACCGACCGCGGCGCGGTCGAACCCCACCTCGTCGGCCGCGGACACGGCGTAGACCGCGCCGGTCAGCCGGGCCAGTTCCAGGCCGCCGGAGACGTAGTCGTCGTGCACGTGGGTCTCCAGCACGTGCATGATCCGCACACCCAGCCGGCCGGCCAGGGCGATCAGCCGGTCCACGTCGCGCTGCGGGTCGACCACCACGGCGGCCTCACCGTCGGTGGCCAGGTAGCTGCGATCCCACAGCGACGAGGTCTCGATCATCTCAACGTCGATCACGACAAGCTCCTTTCCCGCTCATCGGTGCCTGCCCGCGGTCACCGGTCGGTATCGATCCGGCGGCCCGAGGAGATCCATCCCCTGGTGCCCCCGGCCACCGACACCGCCGACGCGCCGGCGGCGTCCAGCGCTTCCGCGGCCTTCCGGCTGCGACCCCCGGACTGGCAGATCACGTACAGCTTCCGGCGCGAAGCGGCCCGGGTCGGCGGTCACCTGCTCCAACGGCACGTTCACCGCCCCGGGCACATGCCCGGCGGCGAACTCCTCCACCGACCGCACATCCAGCACCGCCACGTCCTCGCGACGTTCGGTCGCGAACCGCTCGACATCGATCTCGCGCACCTGCACGACATCACCTCCATCACGCGCATACCCCGGGGGCACGACGCAACGCAGTGATCCCTTGCAGTGGGCAGCGGCTCCGGGGAGGTTCCGAGGAGTCGCGCTGTCGTGATCAGGCCAGGGACAGGAACAGCTTCTCCAACTCGGCCTCGGTCATCGGCGGCTGCTCACCGCGATCCCGCGCCGCCTGGCGCTGCCGCATCCCGCTGGCAATGATCTTGAATCCAGCCCGGTCCAGTGCCCGGGACACTGCCGCGAGCTGGGTCAGCACCTCGGCGCAGTCGCCGCCCTCCTCGACCACCCGGATCAGGCCGGCCAACTGCCCGTTGGCCCGGCGTAGCCGCACACTCATCTCCCACGGCTGCCGACCTCAGCGGGATTCGCCGAGCTGGGTCCTGGCCACCGACGGCGGGGCGCCGGTGCTCGACGTCGGCTACGGGTCGATCCTATGGCGCCAGAGCTGATGACGACGGTGGGGCCAGACCTCTTGACGAGACTCAGATCACCGACTCTCGGACGGCGGCAGGGTCCCCAGGCAGGGTGGCCGCAGGCGGTGGCCGGCAGACCCAAGCGCCGCGGCTCGAGAGGCAGGTCGGCACCGTCTGACTGATCCAGGCGCGCATCAGGCGCAGTGCGCTGTGGGTGTCGACGCTTCGACGGTCGATGGTCCGCACCCGGCGCGGATCCTCCGCGGTGAGCTGGTCGAACAGCGTCGCCGCGCGGCGGTGCATGCGCCACTGCTCCGGCGTGCACCGCCTACCGTCGCGCCGCTCCGCCCGCTCGACGGCGCTGCTCACATCGTCGCTGATCAGGATGGTGAGGTCTGGCAGCGGGCGCCACGCCGCAGCCAGCTCAAGGGGCGCGGAAGTTCTCCGGGCCGTTCTCCGCGCTCTACACCCTGGCGGCCGGCCGGATCACCCGGATGCGGCTGTACTTCGACCAGCTCGAACTGCTGACTCAGCTCGGTCTCCTGTCTCAGACCGCCGGGATGAGCGAGGGCCCACCTACTCGACCGATCCGGTGTGCAGAAGAGCCGAAAAGAGCAACTCGCCTTGCTACCGGCGTAAGCCCGCTCGTGTCGCTCGCCCATCGGCACCCGGCACGAGTCTGGAACGGAGCCCGCCGCGAGGCATCGTCTCGTGGAATCCCTCGTGGAACGAACTACGGATCACGACGGGAACCCGCGGACTCGTGGCGAGAAGCGAAGGCCCTGGTAGGACCGTTGCGACCCACAGGTATCACCCGGTTGCCCGGCCTCCGGAGAGGGGATCGCTTGCGGAGCGCGCGATACTTCCGGAACAGACCGCACCGAACGCGGTTGCGGGGTGAGACCATGGGGCCTCGACCTGGAAGGTGGACCCAATGACGTCAACCCCCCAGCAGCCGGAGGCCTGGTCGGCGGACGACTTCGTGCCGACCGACGAGTTCGTGCGGCGCCATCGAGTCCAGCCCATCGCTTCAGTCGAGGCGCTGGGCGCTGACGAGGACCCGTTCGAGTCCGATGAGGAGTACGCCGAGTTCCTCGCCGACCTCTACGCCTCCCGGCGCGCCGACATCGCGTGAGCCTTGTCGTCCTCGACACCGAGGTCGCCTCGACCGTCCTGCGCCGGCGCACCCCGGACTCCCTCGCCCGGCAGCTCGCCAGCCACGTTCCGGCGATCACCTTCGTGACCGTCGGTGAGCTGACGAAGTGGACCTTGGTGCGGCACTGGGGGCCGCGCAGCATCGCGACGATGCGCACCTTCCTCGCCGGACTCGTCGTGCTCCCTTACGACCGCCACGTCGCCGCTCGTTGGGGCGAGCTGCAGGCCTACGCCCAACAACGCGGGCGACCACGGCCTGCGAACGACAGCTGGATCGCGGCCTGCTGCCTGGTCCGCGAAGTGCCGCTCGCCACCTTCAACGTCAAGGACTTCGCCGACTTCGCCGAGTACGAGGGCCTCGAGCTCATCCGCGAGTGACCGCCCGCCCGTGGAATTCCAGGACGAGATCCAGCTCCGTGCCCGACACCTCGTTCATGTCGAGAGCCGGGTTCCGCCGCGGTGCCACAGGCCGCCCGGCGGAGAAGTCCCGGGGG
>JAVKSM010000111.1:0-10874 GCA_039583705.1 Pseudonocardiaceae bacterium | reverse complement strand
GTGCCCCACGGACCGTCCCGGCCGGGGGCCGAGCCTTGGCCAGCGCGCGGGCTGCGGTGGCCGGCGCAGGCAGGTGGGGTCTCGCGTTCGCCGTGCTGGCCGCTGCGCTGCTGCTGGAGCTCACCCTGCTGCGCGGCCAGGTCGACCGCGACGTGAGCCTGCTGCTGGGGGCCGGCCGGCCGGGGGTGAGCCCCGCGGCGGCGTCGCAGGTGTCGGCTCCGCCGGTGGCGCCGCCGGCGCCGGTCGCTGTCGGTCCGGTCCTGGGTGTCGACCTGCGGGCGCTGCGCGGTTGCTCGCCGGGAGCGGCCTGCGAGGTCCGGGTGCTGGTCCGGTTGCGGCCCCAGCCCGGGTCCCGACCCGTCGCCTGGACCTTCCGGATCCTCGACCGCTGCAGCGGGGCGGCGCACGACGTGGCCGGGGGCACGGTGGTGGTACCGGGAGGCGGGCAGATCCTCACCTCGGTCGACACCGTGGCGCTGCCGGCGGGTCGGGCGCTCGCCGTGGTCGTTCTGACCAGGACGCCCGCGGTCGCGGCCAGCCCGCCGCTGCTGGTGCCCGTCACCGGGTTCTGCTAGCCCGGCCATCGGCGCGCGGCTGTGGAGGAGGCGATGTCGTGCTGAGGTGGCGGGAGCGGGGCGGGACGGCGGCCGAACCCGGCGGCGGGTTCTGGTCGAGCCGGTTCTGGTCGAGCCGGCCGCAGGGGAGCCGGCCGCAGGGGAGCCGGCCGCGGGAGAGCCTGCCCGGCGCCACGTTCGACCTGCTGGCGGTCGTCGCGACGGTGGTGCTGGTCGGCCTCGGGCTGGTCAACATCTACGCGGTGGACGGGCTGGCGCTCGCCGTCCGGCAGGCCGTCATCGCGGCGGCGGGGATGGTCCTGTTCGCGCTGTTGTGGCGGTTCCGGGTCCGGCTGCTGACCGTGCTCGGCTGGGTCTGCTACGGCACCGCGGTGTTCTTCCTGATGGCGGTGCTGCTGGTCGGCGCCTCGGCGAACGGCGCCACCCGGTGGATCAGCCTCGGCTTCCTGACGTTTCAGCCCTCCGAGCTGGGCAAGCTCGGCCTTTTGCTGGTGCTGGCCGCGGTCCTGGGCTCGGACCGGCCGGCGGGGCAACGTTTCGTCCTGGCGGTCCTGCTCGCGCTGGTCCCGATCGGGCTCACCCTGCTCCAACCGGACCTGAGTACCAGCGCGCTGCTGGTCGCCGTCACGGTGGCGATGGTGGTCCTCGGACGGGTACCCGCGCGCTTCCTGCTCCCCCTGCTCGGCGCCGCCGCGGTGCTGGCGCCCCTGGTCATCGGCCTGATGCGGCCCTACCAGCTCACCCGGCTCAGCAGCTTCCTCGCCGGGTCGCAGCAGTCGCCCTCCGGTGCGGGTTGGGCGGTCCAGCAGGCGCGCATCGCGCTCGGGTCGGGCGGGCTGCTGGGCAGCTTCGGGCAGCCGCTGCACGGGCTGCTCGCCCAGTACCTGCCCGAGCGGGACAACGACCTCGCCCTCGCCAGCCTGGTCGAGCAATGGGGCATGCTCGCGGGGGCGGTGGCGGTGGGCGCCGCGGTGGTGCTGGTGTGGCGACTCGCTCTGGCCACCCGCGCCCGCACCGCCCACGGCGCGATGGTCGGCGGCGGCCTGGCGATCCTGTTCGGGACCGAGACCGTCGTGTCGCTCGGCGGTAACCTCGGCCTGCTCCCGCTCGCCGGTGTCCCGTTCCCGTTGCTCAGCAACGGCGGGACCGCGCTCGTCGTGCACCTCGCCGCCGTCGGCGTGGTCCTGGGCATCCGCCGGGACGGGGTCCGGCGGCGGCTGTGGGTCCCGACCGGGTGGCGCAGCCGCAGGCCACGGCTGGTCAAGGTGGCAGCGCTGGGCATCACCGTGCTGCTGGCGGGTTTCGCGCTCTACGGCTGGCGGCTGCGGGTCGTCGACGGCGCGGTGCTGGCGGCCGCGGGCCAGGACCAGATGACCCGCTGCATCCGGTTCCCGGCGCCCCGTGGAGTGATCACAGATCGGCACGGGGTCCCGCTGGCCACCAACGCCGACAGCGGACTCGTCCAGGTCGTCGCGGTGCCGGCGCTGGTGCGTGCGGTCCCCGACAATGCCACCCGGCTGGCCCGGCTGACCGGAGCGCCCGTCGAGGCGGTGCGGGCCGCGTTGGACAACGCCCCCGCGACCACCCTGGCGGTCGCGGTGGCCGAGGTGCCCACCGCGACCGGGACCGCCGTCGCCGCCGCCGGGATCACCGGCGTGATGGTCGTCCCGCAGCCGCGCCGGTCCTACCCCGCCGGCGCCCTGCTCGGCCCGGTCATCGGGTTCACCGGGGTGGCCACCCCCGCGGAGGTGCAGCGCTGGCCCGGACTGCCTTCGGGGGAGATCGTCGGCAGGGCCGGGATCGAGCAGCAGTACGACGCGGTCCTGCGCGGCATCGACGGGCAGCAGTGCGTATACGTCACCCCGGCCGGGGTGCCGGTGGCGATGGGGACGCGGACGGCTCCCGTTCCCGGCGCGACCGTCCGGCTCACCATCGACCTCGGGCTGCAGCGCGAGCTCACGGCGGGGCTGGCGGCTGCGCTGGGCGCGCCAGGGGAGCTGGGTGGCGCCGTGGCGATGGATCCCCGAACCGGGCAGGTCCTCGCGCTCGCCAGCCTGCCCTCCTACGACGACACCATCTACGGCCCCCCGGCCGACCCGGTCGCGCTCGGGTCGGTGGCCAACGCGCCGGGTAGCCCGTTGCTCGACCACGTCACCCAGGCGGCCGTCCCCCCGGGATCGACGTTCAAGCTCGTGGTGGCCACCGCGGACCTGGTGCACCCGGTCGTCCCGCCCGAGGCGGTCGTCCCGACCGGCGGCAGCTTCACCCTCGCCGGCCACACCTTCCACAACTGGCGGACGTTCGGACCGATGAACCTGGTCGACTCCGTGGCCTGGTCCAACGACGTGTACTTCTACAAACTGGCCGCCGCGCTCGGGCCCGACCCGATGATCGACACTGCCGGCGCGCTCGGGGTCGGCCACCCGACCGGGATCGACCTGCCCGGCGAGTCCGCCGGGTACCTCGGCACTCCGGAGTCGGTACACGACATCGGGGGCACCTGGTACGCCGGGTCGACGGTGATCCTGGGCATCGGCCAGGGCTACCTCACCGTCACCCCGTTGCAGAACGCCCGCTGGACGGCCGCGGTGGCGACCGGGCGCCTGGTGACCCCGCACCTCGGCCTGGCGGCCGGGACCGACGCGACGGCCTACACCCCGCTGCCGGCACCAGCGGCCACGCCGCTGCCCTTCGCCGACGCGCTGGGCCCGGTCCGCGACGGGATGCGCGAGGCCGTCACGAGCGGCACCGCCACCCAGCTCGCCGACCTGCCCGTCGCGGTGGGGGCCAAGACCGGAACCGCCGAAGACGGGTCCCTGCCGGCCGGCAGCTACGACAACTGGATGACCGCGGCCGCCCCGATCAACGACCCGTCGGTGGTGATGACCGCAATGGTGCAAGGGCCAGGAGGGGGCGCCAACGACGCCGGCGCGGTGGTCCACGAGGCCTTGCGGTACTACCTGCGCCAGCAGGCCGCCATCGTGGCCACCGGCCCGGTGCAGGCTCCGTGAGACCGGCGCAGCCGGCGCAAGCCCCACGAGACCGGCGCAAGCCCCATGAGACCGGCGCAAGCCCCATGAGACCGGCGCAAGCCCCATGAGACCGGCGCAAGCCCCATGAGACCAGGGAGGCACAAGTGATCGGGTTCGGCATCGATCTGGGCACGGCGACCACGGTCGTATGTGACGAGGGCGCGGGCGTCCTGCTGGACGTGCCGTCGGTGATGCTGGTCAGGGCTGGCGGCTGGCGCCGCAGGAGCGTGGTGGCGATCGGGCGGGACGCCTGCGAGCTGGTCGGCCGCTGTCCGTCGAGCTTCGCCGTGCTGCGTCCGCTGCAGGACGGGGTGATCACGGACCTGGAGGTCGCCCGGTTGTACCTGCGGACCGTGCTGCAGCGGGTGACCGGGAACCCCTGGCCGCTGCGGGTCCGGGCGGTCATCGGGGTCCCGGTGGGGGCGACCGCCCTGGAGCGCCGGGCGTTGCTGGAGGCCGCCGACGAGGCGGGGATCAGCAAGGCCACGGCGCTCGAGGAGCCGATCGCCGGCGCCGTCGGCTGCGGGATCGACCCGATGGAGCAGCGGGCGCACCTGGTGGCCGACGTGGGGGGTGGTACGGCGGAGGTGACCGCGTTCTGTTTCGGCGGGATCCTGGCGCACCGCTCCTGCCGGGTCGCCGGGGACGAGATGACGCTGGCGGTGTCCCACCACCTGCGCGAGCATCACCAGCTCCTGGTCGGGGACCTGACCGCGGAGGACGTCAAGATCCAGTCGGCGACGGTGGACGAGCCCTCCCTGGTCGTGCAGGGCCGCGATGCGGGCAGCGGCCGGCCGCAGTTGGCCACCGTCGCGCTCGCCGAGGTGACCGAGGTGATCCGCCCGGTCATCGATGCGATCATCGAGACGTTGTCCGCGTGCCTGGACGAGCTGCCGCCGCAGGTGACCGGGGACGCGTTGGCCGACGGGATCCTGTTGTTCGGCGGTGGGTCGCTGGCCCGGGGCTTCGCCAAGAGCCTGGAACAGGCTTTCGGATTCCCCATCAAGGTCGCCGATCGGCCACTGACATGTGTGGCCGAGGGAGCGGCTGCCTGCCTGCAGAACCCGGAGCTGCTCGCGGCCTACGGGCGCTCGTAGCGCCGAGCCCGCTCCTCATCGGTGCCGAGGAACCGAAGGAGCGGGGTATGGTCGTGCCCCGGTAGGCGAGCTCGGCAGGGTGGTTGGGGGAGTCATGGGTGGCCATCTCAAGGTCGATCTGGCGTTGCTCCGGTCAACCGGCGAGGGGCTTGGGCAGATCAAGGACGTCCTGCGGCGCGCTGAGGCCAGCAAGCCCGGTGTCGGGGTACTGGGTCATCCCGGGCTGTCCCAGGCGATGGATGACTTCGTGGACAACTGGACGATCCACCGCGGCAAGCTGGTCTCCGCGGTCGAGGCTCATCAGAAGATGGCCATCGAGAGTGCCGATGCCTATCAGCGGACCGACACCGATCTGGCCAACGAGCTGACGAAGCACCCCTCGCCCGGGGGTGGACGGAAGGCCTCGTGAGCCGGCGGCCGACTGATTGGTCGCCGTTGGCTGGTTCGGATCCGGTTCCGGGTGATCCTGACGAGGTCGAGCGGGTGGCCAGGTCGTTGTCTGACATGGCTGATGAGATCATCCGGCAGGCAGCCAATCTGCGCAGGCTGGCGACGACGCAGGGGTGGGACGCCGAGGCGGGGCGGACCTTCGCCGCGTCGGCTGGTGATCTGGCCGGGCGGCTGGACAAGGCTCATGGCCGGTATGCCACCGCCGGGGGTGCGCTGCGGGGTTACGCCCCGGAGCTGAGCTATGCCCAGTCGTTGGCTGACAGCGCGCTGAGCGACGCCAAGGCCGCCCAAGGGGTCATCACCGCGAACCAGCCGCCGGCTCGACCGCCGGCCAATCCGACCTCGGAGCAGGTCAGCGCGGAGCGCAACCGTCAGAACTCTCATGACGATGGGGTCAGTGCTCTGCGCGCCGCCCAGCGCAAGCTGGCCGACGCTGTCGCGCACCGTGATGAGCATGCCGGGCGGGCCGCCCGGGCGATCAGCGACAGCATCGACCACGACGGGCTCAAGGACTCCTGGTGGGATCAGTTCACCCACTGGGTCGACGAGCATGTCGACCTGCTGCGGACCATCGCCAACATCGCCGAGCAGATCGCCACCGTGTTGGGCACGGTCGCGTTGCTCATCTCCTGGATCCCCGGGTTGGATTTTCTGTCCCCGATCCTGTTGGGGCTGGCAGCTTTGGCCTCGGCGGTGGCCCTGGTGTGCAACCTGATGCTGGCGCTGGCTGGCGACGGTTCCTGGCTCAACGTCGCCGTCGATGTGTTCTCTGTGGTCACCCTTGGTTTCGGCGCCAAGGCCGGCCTGGCGTTGCGCGCCGGGGAAGCTGCAGAGGGGGAGGCTGCGGGAGTCGCCCGGGAGGAAGAAGCGCTGACCGAGTGCGGCGACCCGGTCGATGTGGCCACCGGGCGGGTGGTGCTGGGTCAGACCGACGTCGAGTTGGGCGGGCTGCTGCCGCTGCTGCTGTCCCGCACCCACTACTCGTCCTACCGGGTGGGGGGCTGGTTCGGCCACTCGTGGGCTTGCACGCTGGATCAGCGGCTGGAGGTCGAGGACGCCCGGGTGTACTACGCCGGCAGGGACGGGATGTTGCTGGTGTACCCCGTCCCGGTCGGCGGGGACCCGGTGCTGCCCGAGGAGGGGCCGCGCTGGTCGCTGCGCCGTGCCGACGAGGGTGGCTATACCATCACCGATCCGCGGCGCGGCCGCACCCTGCACTTCGGCCCGACCGGCCCGCCGTGGCGTCGGGTGGTGCCGCTGCGGGCGGTCACCGACCGCAACGGCAACCGGATCGACCTCGTCTACGACCCGGGTGGGGTGCTGACCGAGGTCCGCCACTGCGGCGGCTACCGCATCGGGGTGGACACCAGTGGTGGACGGATCACCGCCCTGCGCCTGCTCGGCTCCGCCGGCACCAGTGGAGCCGCCGGCGCCGGCATCAGCGCCGGCGGTGGCGGCGAGGCTGATGTGGTGTTGGTCCGCTACGGCTACGACGACCGGGGGCTGCTCACCGAGGTGACCAACTCCTCCGGCATCCCGTTGCGTTTCGACTATGATGCCGCGGGGCGGCTCACCGACTGGCGGGACCGCAATAATGTGGTTTACCGCTACAGCTATGACGAGACCGGTCGCTGTGTGCGCACCGAGGGTTCCGCTGGGTGTATGAACGGCACTCTCGCCTACGACCTGGAGAACCGGGTCACGACCTTCACCAACTCGTTCGGGCAGGTGAGCAGGTTCCACCTCAATGAGCGGGGCCAGGTGGTGCGGGAGGTCGACCCGCTGGGCGGCGCGACGGTGTCGGTGTGGGACCGCTATGACCGGCTGATCGTGCGCACCGATCCGCTGGGGCGCACCACCCGCTACGCCTACGACGGGGCGGGCAACCTGGTCGCGGTCACCCGCCCGGACGGCAGCCGGGTCCTTGCGGAGTACAACGAGCTGGGGTTGCCGGTGGTGGTCACTGGCCCTGACGGGGCGGTGTGGCGGCAGAGCTGGGACGGGCGGGGCAACCTCACCGCGCTGACCGACCCGCTGGGCGCCACCACCAGCTACGGCTATGACGAGCGGGGGCATCTGGCCGCGGTCACCGACGCCGTGGGCCACACCCGCCGAATAGAAACAGATGCCGCCGGTCTGGTCATCACTGTCACCGACCCGACTGGGGCTGTCACTTGGTATGCCCGGGACGGTTTCGGGCGGGTGGTCGCGCTCACCGACCCGGGGGGTGGGGTGACTCGGTTCGGCTGGACGACCGAGGGCAAGCTGGCCTGGCGCAGCTTGCCTGACGGGGCGTGGGAGCGGTGGCGCTACGACGGGGAGGGCAACCCCGTCGAATATGTGGATGCCCTGGGGCAGGTGACCCGCACCGAGATTGGTCCCTTCGACCTGCCCGCCGCGCGGATCGCACCGGACGGAGCGCGGCTGGAGTTCTCCTACGACACAGAGTTGCGCATGGTGAGTGTCACCAACCCACAGGGCCTGGTGTGGCGCTACGACTACGACCCGGCCGCTAACCTCGTCTCCGAGACCGACTTCAACGGCCGGGAGTTGCGCTATGCCTACGACGGCGCCGGCCAACTCATCGAGCGCAGCAACGGCGCCGGGCAAACCACCCGCTACATCCGCGATCTGCTCGGCAACGTGGTCGAGCAGCACTCCGGCGACACCATCGCGACGTTTGACTACGACGCGGCTGGCCGGATGCTGCGCGCGACCAATGCCGACGCCGAGGTCAGCTTCGAACGCGACCCGCTCGGGCGGATAATCGCCGAGACCTGCAACGGTCGTACCCTCACCTCCCGCTACGACTTGTCAGGCCGGCGCACCCACCGCCGCACCCCCTCCGGCGCGGAGAGCGTATGGGAGTACGGCCCGGGCGGCGCACCGGTCGCCCTGCACACCGCCGGGCAGACGGTGAGCTTCGACTACGACGGCGCCGGCCGGGAGGTCGAGCGCCACATCGGTGTCGGCGTGCTGCTCGCCCAGTCCTGGGATGCCAACCACCGATTGGTCTCTCAGACCCTCACCGCCGCCGGCCCGGGCCTCGGCCTCGACTCGCCAGCCTCGGCGCGGCAGGCGCGGCTGGTGCAGCGCCGGTCCTACGGCTACCGACCCGACGGCTACCTCAGCACTATCGACGACCACCTCTCCGGTGTCCGCCGCTTCGACCTCGACCCGGTAGGGCGGGTCACCGCGGTGCACGGGACCGGGTGGACCGAGCGCTACGCCTACGACCCGGCCGGCAACCTCACCGACGCGGTCTGGCCCACCCCACCGCAGACGCCTGACTCGCTCGACGCCGACGCCCGAGGCGAGCGCGAGTACTCCGGCACCCTCATCCGCCGCGCCGGCGACCTCCGCTACCAGCACGACGCCCAGGGCCGGATCACCCTGCGCCAACACAAGCGGCTCTCGGCCAAGCCCCGCACCTGGCACTACACCTGGGACGGCGACGACCGCCTGGTCGCCGCCACCACCCCCGACGGAACCCGCTGGCGCTACCGCTACGACCCGCTCGGTCGCCGGACCGCCAAGCAACGCCTCGCGGCCGACGGGACGAGCGTCGCCGAACAGACCGACTTCACCTGGGACGGCGTGCTACTCGCCGAGCAAACCCACACCACCGCCCCCGACGACCCCGCCCGCATTACCACCTGGGAGTGGGAACCCGACAGCTTCCGCCCCCTCACCCAAACCGAACGCGCGCCACTGCGCGACGCCCCCCAGCAGTGGGTCGACGAACAGTTCTACGCCATCGTCACCGACCTCGTCGGCACCCCCACCGAGATGGTCGATCCTGACGGGAACCTCGCCTGGCGCCCTCGCACTTCCCTCTGGGGAACGACTGTAGCCCGGAGCGAGGGCGGAGCCTCCTGCTCGCTCCGCTTCCCTGGTCAGTACCATGATGACGAGACCCAGCTCAGCTACAACTACTACCGCTACTACGACCCGGCTGGTGGTAGATACGAGAGCAACGATCCCCTCGGCCTGGCCGCTGGCCCCAACCCCCACACCTACGTTCGCAATCCCACATATTGGGTAGATCCACTCGGCCTGATGGGTTGTGAAAGCGGACAGCAGTTTTACCGTGGGGCTAAAGCCGGTGAGGAACCAACTTTCTCGCCGCGACCCAACGAGTACCGCGTCGATCCCGGCACGGGAACCGTTAAGGGTACGCACGGCGTTTCGGTCTTCGACAACCCTGAGAGCGTTTCCGCTCGCGGGTTCGTCCCTCACGAGATCGATCCAGAGTCCGTACCTGGTGAGCTGGGATTTATTCAACGCGGCCGGGATCTCACACACTACGAAATCGTTCCTTCCCCGGACGCATCCCTCACTCCCGGGCAGTATGTGGACCTCCTAAGTCGGATCAAGACCCGATAGGTGATCTCCTGTGAAGAATCCATATTCAATCAATTTTCCCGGCTACTATGATGACTACTCTTCGGAGATCGAGGCGAAGGGCTACTTTGCCGACCTTGTCATCCAATTTGGAGACATGGAGATCCGGCCCACCGTATACGATCCTGTTCGCCTCGCGCAGGAATGTGGTGATGCTTTTGCGTCCAGCAGCGCATACTTTAGTGCGCCGATGATGATTATCGTACCGGCGGTCACCCGGGACAACATTGTTGCGGCGATTGAGGCGCTCGCGTCCGGTGCGTTTGCCGATCTGCTAGGTCGATGACGGATCTCGAGCAGATGGGCCTAGTCTAGGCGCGGGAGAGGGGGCGGTTAAGCAGTCGGACGACCACTTCGACGTCGCCGAACCCCTCCACCGGCACGCCGCCACGCTGCTCGTGCAGCTGAACCAGAACCTGTCTTCGCCGGCTTGACAACCACCACCTGGCGTGGACCGCGACCGCTTCGTCCGGCCGGGACGGCAGCGAGCCGGTACCGTCCGGATCTGTGCCCGACATCACCCGGCTGATCCTCGACGACCACGACAGGTTCCGCCGCGGATTCGCCGACCTCGACGACCTGCGGGGCCGACGTTCGGCCGGTCCGGACGAGCTGGCGGCGGTGTGGGACCCCCTGGCGCGGCGACTTGACGTGCACGCCCTCGCCGAGGAGGACATCTTCTACCCGCAGTTGCTGCGCCGGGGCGAGGATCCCGAGGCTGAGACGCTGGACGCCATCCGCGACCACAACGCCATCCGGGACGCCGTGCACGGCGCAGCCCGGCACCCGGTGGGCAGCCAGGCGTGGTGGCAGGCCGTCGACGCGGCGCGGCTGGCCAACGACGACCACATGGCCGAGGAGGAACGCGAGGGCCTCGCCGACTTCCGGCGCAACGCCGCGAGCGGATTGCGCGAGTCGCTCGGCCGGCGGTTCGCGGCGTTCGTCGCCGAGGCCGAGAACACCCGATGCCTCGACACCTCGGACAAGGACCCCGAGGGCTACGTCCGCGAGGTCGAGCGGGAGCTGGACCCCTCGGATGAGACGACCCGCATGTCCGACGGTTCGCTGGGTATCGGGAGCCTGAAGGGACGGTGAGCACGATGGACCATCTGCTGCGCCCACTCGCGCCGATCCCCGCGAAGGCATGGCAGGCGATCGACGACGAGGCCCGCAAGCGGCTCACGCCGCTGCTGGCGGCCCGCCGGCTCGTCGACTGGCTCGGCCCCGGTGGGTGGACCGACCCGGCTGTCAACCTGGGGCGCGTCGACCCGCTGGACCCCCCGTCCGGTGTCGCGGGCAAGGCGGTGGCCCGGCAG
>JAVKSM010000110.1:0-10930 GCA_039583705.1 Pseudonocardiaceae bacterium | reverse complement strand
GCCCCGGGCCACACCGCGCCGCCGGGTCGGGCCTGGGTGCCGCCGCCGAGCCGGGCCAGCTCGGCGGCTGCCGCCGCCGGGGTCTGGGTGCCCAGCCCGACAGCTCGACCCCGCGAGCCGGTCTCGCTGGGAGCGACGTCCATCTCGATGGCCAGGGTGTCCAGCACCCGACAGTCCGGCAGCGTGGACGCCGTGGACTCGATCGTCGTGGCGAACGGCCGCCGCCGGCCCTCCCAGTTGAGGTAGCTGCCCGCCTTCTCCACGGCCGGCGCCACCGGCAGCACGACGTCGGCGAGCTCGGTCACCGACGAGTGCCGCAGCTCCAGGCTGACGACGAAGCCGGTGCGCCGCAGCGCGTCGCGGGCCAGCACCGGGTCCGGCAGGTCAGCCAGGTCGACCCCGCCGACCACCAATCCGTCGAGCTCACCCGCGGCCGCCGCGGCGAGGATCCCGGCGGTGTCGCGGCCGGGCGCGTCCGGCAGTGCGCCGGGGTGCAGGCCCCACAGCCGCTCCAGCTCGGCCCGGGCGGCGGCATCGCGAACCAGCCGGCCGCCGGGCAGCAGGGTGGGCACCGCTCCGGCGTCCAGCGCGCCGCGCTCCCCTGCCCGGCGGGGCACCCAGCCGACCGTGACCCCGCTGCGGTCGGCCAGCGTCGACACTGCGGAGTAGAGCCCGGGCACCTCGGCCGTCCGCTCCCCGACGAGCACGACGGCACCCGGCGCGCGGAGCGCTTCCGCCACGTCCGGCGGCAGGGCACGCAGTGCCGCAGCCTCCCCACCCGGCACCGCCGGGACCAGCGTGCCGCGGGTGCGCCGGATCGCGGGGGTCGTCCACTGCCCGAGCACGAAAACCCGCTGACCCTTGCGGGACGCCTTGCGCAGCCGCAGGTAGACGATCGGCGACTCCTCCTCCGGCTCGAACGCCACGCACAGCACGGCGGGCGCCGCCTCCACGTCGGCGTAGCTCAGGTGCTCCGGCCCGCGGCCCACGACGTGCGCCGCGAGGAACTCCAGCTCCTCCGCGGAGTGCGGCCGCGCCCTGGCGTCGACGTCGTTGGTATGCAACGCCAGCCGCGCGAACAGGCCGTAGGAGTAGGCGTCCTCGACCGTGAGCCGCCCGCCGGGCAGCACCGCCGCGCCGGCACCGTCGTCGCAGGCCTTCACCAGACCCTCGGCGGCCACTCGCAGCGCGTCGGTCCAGGAGCTGGCGACCAGCTCGCCCGAGCCGGCGTCCCGCAGCATCGGGCGCAGCAACCGGCGCTCGCTGGTGGTATAGCGGAAGGCGAAGCGGCCCTTGTCGCAGTTCCACTCCTCGTTGACCGCGGGGTCGTTGCCGGCCAGCCGCCGCTGCACCGCACCGCGGCGCCAGTCGGTGCGCTGCGCGCAGCCCGACGCGCAGTGCTCGCACACGCCGGGGCTGGACACCAGGTCGAACGGGCGGGACCGGAACCGGTAGGACGCCGAGGTGAGCGCCCCGACCGGACAGATCTGGATGGTGTTGCCGGAGAAGTAGCTCTGTCCGCCACGGGGTCCGGCCTCATCACCGATCTTCGCGGTTTCGGTGGTGCCGATCTGCTGGTCGGCCCCCCGCTCCAGGAGGTCGATGAAGTTGTCGCCGGCGATCTGCGCGTCGAAGCGGGTACACCGCTGGCAGAGCACACACCGCTCGCGGTCCAGCAGGATCTGCGGGGTGATCGCGATCGGCTTGGCGAAGGTCCGCTTGGTGTCGACGAACCGGGAGTCGGCGCGGCCGTTGGACATCGCCTGGTTCTGCAGCGGGCACTCGCCGCCCTTGTCGCAGATCGGGCAGTCCAACGGGTGGTTGATGAGCAGCAGCTCCATGATCCCCTGCTGGGCCTTGTCGGCCACCTGGGAGGTGTGCTGGGTCCGCACGACCATCCCGTCGCCGACCGTGACCGTGCAGGAGGCCTGCGGCTTGGGCATCGGCCGCCCGCCCATCTCCACCTCGACCAGGCACTGCCGGCAGGCGCCAGCCGGATCGAGCAACGGGTGGTCGCAGAACCGCGGCACGACGATGCCGAGTCGTTCACAGGTGCGGATGACCAGCTCGCCCGTGGGCGCGTCCACCGTGACGCCGTCGATGGTGAGCCGGACGTGGCCCTCGGGCACCGGCCGGGTGTCGGTCTGCTCGGCGCCGGCCGTCATCGGGCTCCTGCCATCGCTGGTGTGGGCTGGGCGCCGCCCGGCTGTCCCGACCCCTGGTGGGACGTGCACAGCTCGAGGAACTCCTGGCGGAAGTACTTGATGCCGCTGGCGATCGGCGAGACCGCGCCGTCACCCAACGCGCAGAACGACCGGCCGAGGATGTTGTCGCAGATGTCGAGCATCGTGTCCACGTCGGACTCCGAGCCCCTGCCCTCGACCATCCGCTCCAGGATCTGGGCGAGCCAGAAGCAGCCCTCCCGGCAGGGCGTGCACTTGCCGCAGGACTCGTGGTCGTAGAACTGGGTCCACTTCATCACCGCCCAGGGCACCGAGACGGTCTCGTTGAAGACCATGATCGCTGTGGTGCCCAGGATGGTCCCGGCGGCCACCGCACCCTCGAAGTCCAGCGGCACGTCGAGGTGCTCGGCGGTGAGCAACGGGGTGGAGGAGCCGCCGGGCGTCCAGAACTTCAGCGGGACGCCGTCCTTCATGCCACCGCAGCGCTCCAGCAGTTCCCGCAGTGTGATGCCCAGCGGCGCCTCGTACTGGCCGGGCCGCTCCACGTGCCCGGAAACCGAGTAGATCTTCGGACCGGGGGACTTCTCGGTGCCCATCTTCCGGAACCACTCCGCACCCCCGGCGACGATCGAGGGGACGGTGGCGATCGTCTCCACGTTGTTGACCACGGTCGGGGCGGCGTAGAGGCCGGAGGTGGCCGGGAACGGCGGCTTGAGCCGTGGCTGGCCCCGCAGCCCTTCCAGGGAGTCGAGCAGCGCGGTCTCCTCGCCGCAGATGTAGGCGCCGGCGCCGGCGTGCACGACGATGTCGAGGTCGAAGCCGGAGCCGAGGATGTCCTTGCCGAGGTAGCCGCGCTGGTAGGCCTCGCGGACGGCCTGGTGCAGCCGGCGGATGCAGTGCACCACCTCGCCGCGCACGTAGATCGCGCAGAAGTTGGCCCGGATCGCGTAGCTGGTGATGATGCTGCCCTCGATGAGCGAGTGCGGGTCGGCCATCATCAGCGGGATGTCCTTGCAGGTGCCCGGCTCGCCCTCGTCGGCATTGATCACCAGGTACTTCGGCTTGGCACCGGGCCCTTCCGCGCCCTGGGGGATGAAGCCCCACTTCATGCCGGTCGGGAAGCCCGCGCCGCCCCGCCCCCGAAGCCCGGAGTCCTTGACGAGCTGGATGAGCTGGCCGGGATCCGCGGCCAGTGCGGTGCGCAGCGCGCTGTAGCCCTCGAACTGCTCGTAGGTCTCGATACTCCAGGACCGCGGCGACAGCCAGCGGCGGGTGAGGACCGGGGTGAGCGGAGAGGTCATCGCTTGTCCTCCGGCAGGTCTGGCAGCGGGACATGCTCGGGCATCGTCGGTGGCGCCCAGCCGTTGCGCTCGGCCAGCCGCGCGCCGGCCAGTGTCTCGTCCGAGGCCGACGGGCCCGCCACGGCGGTGGGGTGGTCCAGCGCCGGGTCGTCGAAGAACCCGGCGAGCAGCAGCGCGGTCGTCCGGAAGTCGGTCAGCGGGGCGCCGCGGCTGGGATGCGGCCGCTCGCCGCGCCGCAGCGCGGTGACGAGCTCGACCGCCGCCTCGGGCGTCTGCTTGTCGTAGAACTCGTAGTTCACCTGGAGCACCGGCGCGAGGTCGCAGGCGGCCAGGCACTCGGCGTGCTCCAGGGTGATCGAACCGGGGGCGCCGGGCTCACCGGCGGTCTCCTCGTGGTCCAGCGGCCGCGCCGCCGAGCCGAGGTGGCGGCGAAGCGTGGCGTAGATGGCGTCGCCGCCCAGCATCGCGCACATCGTGTTGGTGCACACGCTCACCAGGTGCTCACCGCACGGCTTGCGTTTGTACATCGAGTAGAACGTGACGACCGCGCTGACCTCGGTGGTGGTCAGGTCGAGCAGCTCGGCACAGTAGGCGATCCCCGCCCGGCTCACGTGACCCTCGACGTGCTGTACCAGGTGCAGCAGCGGCAGCAGCGCCGACCGCGGCTGCGGGTAGCGGGCGATCACCTGCTGGGCCCGCTCCGCGATCCCGGCGAAGATGATCCCGGTGGCGGCGGGACGTTCGTCCCCTCTCTCGACGTCCCCTCTCTCGACGTCCCCTCTCTCGACGTCGACGTCACGTTCCCGCGGGACGGCGGGGGGCTGGCTCACCGGTCCACCCCACCCATGACGGGGTCGATCGAGGCCACCGCGGCGATCACGTCGGCCACCATCCCTCCCTCACACATCGCCGGCATCGACTGCAGGTTGACGAAGCTGGGGTCACGCAGGTGCACCCGCAACGGCCGGGTGCCACCGTCAGAGACCAGGTGCACGCCCAGCTCGCCGCGCGGGGACTCCACCGCTGCGTAGGCCTGCCCCGGCGGCACCGTGAAGCCCTCGGTGACGAGCTTGAAGTGGTGGATGAGCGACTCCATCGACTGGCCCATGATCTTGCGGACGTGCGCCAGCGAGTTCCCCATGCCATCGGCGCCGATCGTCAGCCGGGCCGGCCACGCGATCTTCGGATCCTCGACCATGACCGGGCCGGGTTCGAGCCGCTGCAGCGCCTGGATGACCAGGCGCAGGCTCTGGTGCATCTCCTCGACCCGCAGCACGTAGCGGGCGTAGCAGTCGGCATCGGTCGAGGTCGGGACGTCGAACTCGTAGTCCTCGTAGCCCAGGTAGGGCTCGGTCTTGCGCATGTCCCAGGGCAGGCCGGCGGCGCGCAGGATCGGCCCGGTCACCCCGAGCGCCAGGCAGCCGTCGACCGGCAGGTAGCCGACGCCCCGCAGCCGCTGCTGCCAGACCGGTTGGCCGGTGAGCAGCTTGTCCAGCTCGGGCAGCCGGGAGTCCATCAGCTTGACGAAGGCGCGCGTCTTCTCGTCGTAGCCGTCGGGCAGGTCCTGGACCAGCCCACCGGGACGGATGAACGCGTGGTTCATCCGCAGGCCGGTGAGGAACTCCAGCAGGTGCAGCACCTCCTCCCGCTCCCGGAAGCCGATCGTCATGCCGGTGAGCGCGCCGATCTCCATGGCGCCGGTGGCCAACGCCACCAGGTGCGAGCCGATCCGGTTGATCTCCATGAGCAGCACCCGGATCACCTGCGCGCGCGGCGGTGCCTCGACGTTGAGCAGCCGCTCGGTCGCCAGGCAGTAGGCGGCCTCGTTGAACAACGGGGAGAGGTAGTCGGCGCGGGTGACGAACGTCACGCCCTGGGTCCAGGTGCGGTACTCGCAGTTCTTCTCGATGCCGGTGTGCAGGTACCCGATGACGCTGCGGGCCTGGGTGACCCGCTCGCCCTCGAGCTCGAGCACCAGTCGCAATACGCCGTGCGTGGACGGGTGCTGCGGTCCCATGTTGATGACGATGCGCTCGTCGTGGACGGACTCGGCGAGCATCTCGTCCCAGTCCCCGCCGGTGACCGTGTAGACGGTGCCCTCGGTGGTCTCGCGCGGCTCCACGGCGTGCGGGTCTTGCGCCTCCGCCGGGTATGGGTCTTGGCGCTCCGCCACGTGGGGGGCGTGCGTCGTCCCGCTCGTGGGACCGCTCGTGGGACCGAGGTACCCGGTCATGTGTACGCCCTCCGCTGGTCGGGCGGCGGGATCTCCGCTCCCTTGTACTCCACGGGGATCCCGCCGAGCGGGTAGTCCTTGCGCTGCGGGTGGCCGTCCCAGTCGTCGGGCATGAGGATCCGGGTGAGCCCGGGGTGGCCGTCGAAGACGATGCCGTACATGTCCCAGGTCTCGCGCTCGTGCCAGTCGGCCGTCGGGTACACCTCGAGGATGCTGGGCACGTGCGGGTCGTCGACGCCGACCACAACCTCCAGCCGGACCCGCCGCCGGTAGGTCATCGACAGCAGGTGGTAGACAGCGTGCAGCCGCTGCGGCACGTCGACGCCGTAGTCCACCCCGGAGACGCTCACGCACAACTCGAAGCGCAGCGCGGGGTCGTCGCGCAGCGTCCGGCACAGCTCGAGCAGGTGATCGCGCCGCACGTACCAGGTGAGCTCGCCACGGTCAACGGTCACCTGCTGGATGGCGTCGGCCGCTACGCCCTTCTCGGCCAGCGCCGCGAGCAGCTCGTCGGTGAGCTCGTCGAAGTACCCGCCGAACGGGCGCCGCGCCGGCGCCGGGACATAGGGCGGCAGCCGGAGCCCACCGAAGCCGGTGGTGTCGCCACCGTCCTGCACCCCGAACATCCCGCGGCGACCCCGGCCGGCCACCAGCCCGCCACCTGCGTCCGGGGCGTCGTAGGTGTGCCGGTCGACGTCGGTCTTGGCCTGCCGGTCGGTCGCCTCGGTGTGCTCGGGTCCCGGCTCGCTCACTGCCATCACCTCTTCGCGTACCGGACCGACGACGGCAGCAGCTCGACACGCTGCCCGCTGGCGGCCTGCGCCGCGGCGCGCTTGGCGCCGAGCGGCTCGTGCATGATCTTCTCATGGAGCTTGAGGATGGCGTCTATGAGCATCTCCGGCCGCGGCGGGCAGCCCGGCAGGTACATGTCGACCGGGACGACGTGGTCGACGCCCTGCACGATCGCGTAGTTGTTGAACATCCCGCCGGAGGACGCGCAGACACCCATCGAGAGCACCCAGCGCGGCTCGGGCATCTGGTCGTAGATCTGGCGCAGGACCGGGGCCATCTTGTTGCTCACCCGACCGGCGACGATCATGAGGTCGGCCTGCCGCGGGCTGGCCCGGAAGACCTCCATCCCGAAGCGGGCCAGGTCGTAGCGCGGGCCGCCGGTGGTCATCATCTCGATGGCGCAGCACGCCAGCCCGAACGTCGCCGGCCACAGCGACGACTTCCGCGTCCAGTTGACCAGCTTCTCGACGCTGGTCAACAGGACGCCGCTGGGCAGATGCTCTTCAAGTCCCATGAGCTAGTTCCAATCCAGGCCGCCGCGCCGCCAGACATAGGCGTAGGCGAAGCCGACCGTGGCGATGAACAACCCGATCTCCACCAACCCGAACGTGCCGAGCACGTCGGCGTTGATCGCGAACGGGTAGAGGAAGACCATCTCGATGTCGAAGAGGATGAACAACATCGCCGTCAGGTAGTACGCGACAGGCATCCTCCCGCCGCCGACCACCGGCTGCGGCGAGGGCTCGATGCCGCATTCGTAGGAGTCGAGCTTGGCCCGGTTGTAGCGACGTGGCCCGATGTAGGGGGCCGCGGTGACCGAGAAGAGCGCGAAGGCTCCGGCCAACCCGAGCATGAGCACGAGGGGGACGTAAGGCTGGAGCATGGACGTCCCTTTCCTTTCCCGATCGGCCGAAACTCCGGTTCCACCCTAGTCGTCGGCCGGCGTGTCGCCCAGGTGAGGCAATCCTAACCAGGGCCTCTAGCGGCTCGGTGTGAGCCGGTTCATGGCCAAGAGGACGCGGTCCATCGCGTCACCGTCCCGCGGGTCGTAGAGGTTGGCGAGCAGCTTGAGCATGAAGCGCATCAGCGTGCGCCGGGGCAGCCCGTAGCGGGTGGCCAACCGCATCAGCGTCGGGTTGCCGATGGCGCGGGCGAAGTTGTTGCCCATCCGGTAGTAGCTGCCCAGCCGCTGCCGCATCACCACCGGGTAGGCCGACAGCGCCTTCTCCCGCCCCGACGCACCGGGGCGGAAGTGCGCCTGGACCGCGCACTCCGCGGCGAGCCGGGCGGACTCCAAGGCGTAGGCGATGCCCTCGCCGTTGAACGGGTTGACCATCCCGCCGGCATCGCCGACGAGCAGCAGGCCGTCCCGGTAGTGCGGGGTACGGTTGAAGCCCATCGGCAGCGCGGCGCCGCCGATCCCACCGACCGCGTTGGGCTCGCGCAGACCCCACTGCTCGGGCAGCGCGTCCAGCCAGCACCGCAGCATCGCGCGGTAGTCGGTCTTGCCATAGGCGGTGGAGGTGGACAGGATGCCCAGCCCCACGTTGGCGGTCCCGTCCCCCATCCCGAAGATCCAGCCGTAGCCGGGCAACAGCCGCGGCTCGGGACCGGAGCGGTCCCACAGCTCCAGGTGTGACTCGAGATAGTCGTCATGGGTGCGCGGGCTGGTGTAGTAGCGGCGCACGGCCACTCCCATCGGCCGGTCGTCACGCTTGGCGATGCCCAGGGACAGCGCGAGCCGAGCCGACACCCCGTCGCAGGCCAGCGTGAGCGGCGCCCGGAAGGTCACCGATGTCTTGTCGGGGCCCTGCTTGGCGGCGACCCCGACCACCCGCCCGGTGCGCTCGTCGGTGACGGCCCGGGTGACGGTGGTCTGCTCGCGCAGCCGGGCACCGGCCTTCTCGGCGTGCCGGACGAGCATGTGGTCGAAGTCGTGGCGCGCCCGGACCGCGCCGTACGGCGGGAACGCGGCGAGCTCGGGCCAGTCCAGCTCGATGCTGTGGCCGCCGCCGCAGACCCGCAGGCCCTTGTTGTGCAACCACCCGGCGTCGACACTGGTGTCGACGCCGAGGTCGATGAGCTGCTTGACCCCGCGCGGGGTCAGCCCGTCGCCACAGACCTTGTCGCGGGGAAAGACAGCCTTCTCGAGCAGCAGCACGTCCAGCCCGGACCGTGCCAGGTACGTGGCAGCCGTGGAGCCGGCCGGACCGGCGCCGACCACGATGACATCGGCATCCTGGCTGGCGCCCGGGCTCCTCGCGGGGCGGGACATGCGTCTCCTTGTGAAGAGAGGTTCACGAAGTCGATCTCGGCAGTGTATGTCCTGCTGCGGGCTCCTCGCCTCCCCTCCTCGTGGGCGTCAGCGGGTGAGCGGAGCCACCGGTCCCAGGTTTGACGGCATGGTGCAGCGCGACGATCCCGCCGGTCAGGTTGCACCAGGTCGTGCCGGCCCAGCCGGCGGCGTCGACGCGGGCGGCGAGCGCCGCCTGGTCGGGCCAGGCCCGGATGGAGTCGGCCAGGTAGACGTAGGCGTCGGGGTTGCTGCTCACCCGCATGGCGATGGCGGGCAATCCCCGCACAAGGTAGCGGAGGTAGACGGTCCGCAGCGGCGCGAGCGTCGGCGTCGAGAACTCGCAGACCACCAGCCGGCCGCCGGGCCGGGTCACCCGCGCGAGCTCAGCCAGCCCGGCGTCCGGGTCGACGAGGTTGCGCAGGCCGAAGGAGATCGTCACGGCGTCGAACGCGGCGGCGGCGAACGGCAGGTGCAGCCCGTCGGCGGCGACCATGGGGACAGCCCGCGCCCGGCCGGCGCGCAGCATGCCGAGGCTGAGGTCGGCCGCGACGGCGACGGCCCCGCTGCCGGCCAGCCCGACGGTCGAGACCGCGGTGCCGGCGGCCAGGTCGAGCACCCGCTCACCCGGTCGGGGAGCCAGCAGCGCCTGGGTGGCCCGCCGCCAGGCCCGGTCCCGGCCGAAGGACAGCACCGTGTTGGTGCGGTCGTAGCGGCGGGCCACCCCGTCGAACATCGCCGCGACCTCGCGCGGGTCCTTGTCCAGGCCGGCTCTACCCACGCCGGCCAGCGTACGAGCCGGTGCCCGCCCCCATCCGGTGCCCGCCTCAGCCGGTGTTGCGGCGCCTCCGGGCGCGCAGCCACCCGGCCAGGGGCAGCGCGAGCGCCCAGAGCACGGCGATCCCGCCCAGCACCGGCCCAAGTCCGACGACCCAACTACGCCCGGCCACGCGCACCAGGTCCGGCTTCGTCGTGTCGTACTGCACCCGGACCAGCTCGCCGGCCCGCAGCCCCCGGGGGTAGGCCACACCCAGCTCCGGGGTGTGGACCTGGCCGTCGGGAGTGGTGAAGCGCACCAGCGTACGCACCCACGTCGACCCGTCGAGCACCTGCGCGGTGGCCTGCCCGAGGTGCGCCTCGATGGCCACGTCGTCGCGGGCGGCCCCGACGAGCACCAGCAGCCCGAGCACGCTGAGCAGGACGGCGATACCGATCACGACCTCCGGGCCGTGCCGCACCACCGGGCGCACCAGCGGCAGGACCAGCAACCGCAGCTCGTGCGCCAGGTGTCCCTGCCGGCTGGCCATGCGCGTGAGCCTAACGGGGCTGCTTCCAGGCCGAGGCGTGATGGTCCACCTCCTCGCCCGGAAGCGCCGCGCGGGCCGTGGCGACATACCCTCGTCGCGTGACCACCGTGGCGACGTCCACCCGGATGCGGATCCACTCCCGCCGCGTCGAGGGCCCCAGCCCGCTGGCGGGGGCCCCGTTGATCGGAGCGCTGCCGGGTGCCCCCGACCCGTTGTGCTGGCTCACCGGCGGCGACGGGCTCGTGGGGTGGGGCGAGGTGGCGCGGTTCACCGCGACCGGTCCGCAGCGCTTCGCCGAGCTCGAGGCCGCCTGGCTGGACTTCGCCGCCCGCTTGGACACCGACGACGAGGTCGGGCTGCCGGGCAGCGGGCCAGTGGCCTTCGTCAGCTTCGCTTTCGCCGACAGCCCGGGGGCGTCGGTGCTCGTCGTGCCGCAGGTCACAGTCGGTCGGCGGGTGGGCGCCACCTGGCTGACCGAGGCAGCCCCGGCCCGGTCGCGGGCGGTCTCGCCAGCGGTCTCGCGGGCGGTCTCGCGGGCGGTCGACACTCCGCGGGTGCGTCCAGTCCGGCCGCCCGGTCGTATCCGCTACTCCGACGGCCAGCTCCCGGTCACCCGGTGGCGGGCGGCGGTGGCCCGCGCGGTGGCCCGGATGCGGTCCGGGGAGCTGACGAAGGTGGTGCTGGCGCACGACCTGCTCGCCGAGGCCGAGGTTCCGATCGACCCCCGGTTCCTGCTGAGCGGGCTCGCGGCGCGCTATCCGGAGTGTTGGACGTTCGCGGTCGACGGCTTGGTGGGTGCCACGCCGGAGCTGCTGCTGCGC
>JAVKSM010000109.1:0-11059 GCA_039583705.1 Pseudonocardiaceae bacterium | reverse complement strand
GCGCGGAGCACGTCGACCAGCCCGGGCACCGCGTCGAGCTGTTCGGCCAGGTCGGCCTCCAGCAACCGGACCTGCGCCTGCAGGTCCGCCAGCAGCGCCTTCGAGTCGATCATCACGCTCCCCCACCACGTCCGACAGCTTCATCGTCGGCTGGCCACTCATCGTTGCAGGGGCCGGATCGGGCGGGATCCACGGGAACCGGGACTTTGGTACTACTTTTCAGGTACCTCCAAACTGTCACTACCTGAAAAGTGGCCGTCTGCTCCACCAGCGCTGCGGGCGGCGCGCTCACCCAGGTCGTCACCGGCTGGGCGACCACAACCGGCGGGGAGTGGTCCGATCCGGAATTGTCGGGCTCACAACGGTGCCGGGTGGTCCCTACACCGGCAGGCCGGCGCGGAAGGCCATCCCCCGCAGCTCCCGGCCCATCGCGTCGTCGCGCTTGGTGTGGGCGAGCAGCTCGGCCAGCGTCTCCCGCGCCGCCGGGTTGCGCTGCACGACGTGCGGCAGGATCGTCTCGGCGCGCCGCAGCGCCCGCGCAGCGTCCTCCCGCCGCCCCCGCAACCGGACCAGCGACCGGGCGTACTGCTCCCAGTAGTGGGCACGAAGCACGACGTTGGGCTGTGCCCCCGGGTGCAGGCCAGCCGCGATGACGGCGGCGCGCTCGGGATCCCCGGCTTCGCGGGCCGCTGCCATCCGCCACAGCCCGACGTCCACTGGGCCGAACACCTGCCAAGAGACGTGAGCTTCCCCGGTGCGCTGCGCCAGCTCTGCGGCGTACGTCAGCGCCGCGTCAGCCTCGGCGGGTCGGGAGGTCGTCATTGCGACGAACGACCGCCGCAGAGCGATCTCACCCGCGAGCTGCGTCAACTCCGGGCTCGTGGTGGGAACGCTCACCCTGTTCATCTCAGCCTGCGCGAGGTCGAAGTCACAGGTGCCGAGCGCGACGTCCACCTCGGTCCTCAAGGAGAGGCTTATCGCGGTCGGGGTGTCGCGGCGCTCGGCGATCCGGCGGCCCAGCACGGCGGCGTGGTCGCGCAGCTCCAGCGGCGCGCCCGCGATGCGCAACCACGCCTCGGTCACCTGCGCGTGCAGCACGAGCGCCAGGTCCAGCAGCTCCGCCACGTCCCGCCCAGCCCCGATGCTGGTGTGCATGTCCCGGATCAGGCCGGGCAGCACGGCGCCGACCTCGCGAACCCCGCGGTCGGGGCGGTAGCGAAGCTCCAGCGCTGCCGTCACCCGCTCCCGCAGTGCCTCGACGGGGAACACCTGCCCGCCCGGCAGATCGTGGCTGACGGCCATCACCGCGCGGCCCACCGCCGCGATGGCGGAGTCCATGCCGCCGTTGCCGGGCGCGGGTACCGGAAGCGCCACGAGGTCGGACGGGGCGACCTCCAGGGCGTTCGCCAGTTTGACGATCACCGAGAGCCGGTCCAGGGAGCGTTCCCCGGTCTCCAGCCGCGACAGTTGCGACGTGCTGATCTCGGCGAGCCCGGCGACGACCTCCAGGCTCTTCGCGCGGGCGCGCCGGATGCGCCGTACCCGCCGGCCGATCGTCGCCGGGTCGTCCAGCTCGACCGGCTCCGTCTCGTTCGCCACGGCGCACCCCTCCCGGTTCCGGTTGCCGTCTCCGCCACGGTAGACCCGCCTTCCGGGTGCGTTTCCCGGACACCGAGAGTCACGGTGAGTTACCAGACGTGTGCGTCCACGCCGCAGAGGTGATCAGCGCTGGCGGCTGGTTCGGGTGAGCATGCCGGCCAGCGCGTCCAGCGCTCCGGGCATGAGCCGGTAGTAGGCCCACTTGCCGCGCTGCTCGCGGTCGAGCAGCCCGGCGTCGACCAGGATCTTCAGGTGATGTGACACGGTCGGCTGGGACAGGCCGACCGTGTCGGTGAGGTCGCACACGCACGCTTCCGCACCGGCGTGCGCGGCGATGAGCGAGACCAGTCGCAGCCGGGTCGGCTCGGCGAGGGCCTTGAGCACGCCGGCGAGCCGTTCGGCGGCTAGACAATTGTCGATGTAGGGGAGCGCAGAATGACCCGCACCAGCGATGCCGAACTGCGTGAGCAGGTCCGGGCTGATCATCGTTGGGCTGGCCCGGTGCATCGCGATGCTGCTGATCTGGAACGAACTCGCATCCGCGCCCACCCGCGGCGCTCAGGTCGACCACGCTCACCCAGTCGGACTCGCTGCCCGGGTGCTCGACCTGCTGGTAGTCGGTGAACACACACGGTCTGAACGTGTCACCGGGCGGCAACGGCAGTCGGGTCGAAACTCGCGCCGAAACCGTCGCCGTCTTCCCAGGGTGAGTCGGCGCCGAGGTCTACCGTCCGCCGGGTGGCGACTGAGTTCGGGGTCCGGGACGTGAGCGCATGGGAGGTCGTGAACCCGGAGCCGATCGGCCGTGACGCGAAGCTGTGGGTGCGGGAGCCGGGGGGATCGTCACTGTCCCGCGAGCGCGATTGGCTGTTCAAACCGGCCATCGTGACGGCGACGGGCCATCGGCAGGGCGAGAACTGGACCGAGAAGATCGTCCGCGAGCTGGGTGTTCGTCTCGGTGTCCCGTGCGCCGATGTCGAGCTTGCCGTACGCAACGGCGTGCCAGGGTCCATGTCGCGCAACGTCGCGCCGGACGGCTGGAACCTGATCCTCGGATCGGAGCTCCTCGGCACGGTGGTCGACAACTATCAGGAGGGCCGGCTGCGACCGCCGGGACGTCCTGGTCATGCTCCACGAACGATCTTCCATGCCCTCGGGAAGTGCGCGACGCCCGAGGCCGGGCGCCTCAACGCCATCGAGGTCTTCGCCGGGTACCTCGTCCTGGACGCCTGGGTTGCCAACCGGGACCGGCACGATCAGAACTGGGCAGCACTACGCCGGGCATCTGCACCCGTCGAACTCCGTCTGGCCAGCTCCTACGACCACGCCAGCAGCCTCGGCTTCAACCTGCGCGACGAACGGCGCGACATGCTGCTGCGCTCCAGAGCTGTGGCGGCGTGGGCGGAGGGCGGCGCGGCGCACCGGTTTGAGCACGACCCGTCTCGCCCGAAGCGGGAGATCCCCACCCTCGTGGCGACGGCCCATACCGGGCTCGAACTGGCCGGAGAACGAGCGACCCGTCACTGGACCGCATGCTTGCGTACCGTCGACTGGGGCGAGGTCGAGAATGTCGTCGCTCGAACGCCAGGGTTGTCGGACGCTACCGCTAGCTTCATCCTCGAACTACTCGCCATCAACCGGAGGAGGCTGCTTCGTGAGCATTGACGCGGTTGCAGCATGCCCGGATGCGGAGGCGAAGGTCACGTGGGACGCCGGCAGGTCGCCGGGCGGCCTCATCGTCGCGTGGCAGCACCCGGAGACGCGCCTCATCGCGCCGGTCGGGCTCCTCGAGCACGGTGATGACCTCGGTTATCGCTTCCGCTACCTCCAACGGGCCGCAGCGGTCGAGGGCTTCCTGCCGTTCCTGAGCTTCCCGGACTGGGAACGCACCTACACCTCGCGGCACCTCTTCCCGCTGTTCTCACAGCGGATCATGAGTCCGCGGCGGCCCGACTTCGGCGAGTTCCTCCGGCAGCTACACCTGTCTGAGGACGCCACGCCGTGGTTGCAGTTGGCCAGGTCGGAGGGTCGCCGCACCGGCGATACCGTGCAGCTGTTCCCGATCCCGGTCGTGCACTCAGACGGCTCGACGACCTGTCGGTTCCTCGTACACGGCATCCGGCACGTCACGGGCGGCCTGCTGCCGCCGTCGCTCCGACCGGGTGATCCGCTGGACCTGCAGGACGATCCGACAAACCTGGTCAACCCCGAAGCCGTCCTGGTACGGACCTCTGCCGGTGAGCGACTCGGCTACGTGCCCGACCTGCTCTTGGAGCACCTTCGGCTACTTCAGGACACGGGGCCGCTCGGGTTGACCGTCGAACACGTCAACGGCCCCGAGGCGCCTGCTCACCTGCGACTCCTCGCCCGGCTCGACGGACATGCACCTTCCGGCTACCAGCCCATGGCCGGGCCGGGCTGGCAGACGTATTGATCCGCCTCAGGCGGCGCCCGCATCCGAGGCCGACCACCCCGAGGGCGCCACGATCCACTCCTCGGCACTGGTCATGCCGATCGCGTGCGGCCCGATCCGCGGGGGCTGGCGGGAGTCCTCGGCGGGGCACAGCAGAACGACCGTCCGCGAGCCGCCGTCCCGTCCCGCGACCCGGGCCCCGGCCAGCACCCGGTTGAGCAGGCCCGCTCCCCCGTCGTAGCGGCCCAGCGGCGTGAGCCCGTCGAGCACCAGGACCGGCCGTGCCGACCACTGCCGCTCCAACCGCTCCCACGCGGCGTCCACCACCCGCTGCAGGTTCCTCCGCGACCGCGCGTCCGCGTCCGGGGCGTCGGCCCGCAGCACGACCCCGAAGTCGCTGATCCGCCGCTCCGCGGCGACCGCGCGCAGCGCCGAGACGAACGCCGCCGAGACGTCCACCGGCTCGACCCCGCTCACCTGCGCCACCTGTCGGCGGCATCCCAGCCAGCGCGAGCGCCGGAAGGTCACCATCCGCACCCCGCCGTGCTCCAGCACATGAGCCAGCCGCCCCTCGGGAGCACCGCCGGCCGCGGCGACCGCCGACCGGATGAACTCCGTCGACGTCGACGTCGACGTCGACTCCGACCGCGCCGCGCTGCTCGCGCCGGTCGCGGTCGGAGGGACGAGGCGCTCCCCGTTCCAGCGGAGGTCGGAACCCGCCTCGCGGAGCAGCCGGGACAGCTCCAGCCCGTCGGGCAGCGGGGCGAGGCCGGGGAACCGGGCCGACACCCGGCCGGCGAGCACCGCCGGGCTCATCCCGTCCCTGGGCACGCCGGCGACGGCCTGGGAGAGCCGCAGCGCGCGAACCGCGTCGAGGTCGCGCGGGTAGAGCTCCAACCGCGCGTTGGCCAGCACGGTCCCCGACGCGGCGGCGGCGAGCTGCACCAGCCGCTGCTCGGCCGGCACCAGATCGAACCGGCTGGCGACGGCGGCCAGCGCCCGGACGACCGTGATCGGGGTCGGCAGCGGGTCCCGGCCGGCCAGCGTCACCGCCTCGTCGGCCACGCCCGCCGCCATGTCCAGGAGCGCGGCGTCGCTCGGGGTGTCCAGCGGCTCGTCGTCGGCCACCTGCAGCGCCACGACGAGCCGTCCAGCGTGCCGGCGCGTGGCGAAGCGCGGCGCCTCGGCGATCCCGTCCGCCTCGACGGCGGCGCGCAGCACCGCGTAGCCGTAGGCACGGCGGCGCTGCGGAACCTCCTCCCGGACACACCCGCGCGATGCCAGGAGCTGCTCCACGAGCTCCGAAGCCGCCGCCACCCGGCCCATCCCGCGGAGGATCCCGTCCAACTCCTCCCGGACCACCGCGAGGGACTCCTCCACCAGCCATTCCCGGCGCCGCTCGCCCGCGATCTGCGCGACACGCGCCCCGGTCAGCCCGAACCGCTCCGCGACCTCGGCCAGCGTCGGCCACCGCACCGTAGGCAGCTCGCCCTCCTCGCCGGGCAGGCCGAGCAGCCAGCGCGTCAGCTCGGCCTGGTCGACGCCGCGTTTCTTCGCCGCTGGAAGCAACCGCGCGGCGATCCGGTCCAGGCTCAGGGGCGCCTCCCAGCCGCCATCCCGGCCGCCATCCCGGCCGCCATCCCGGCCGCCGGTCACCCGGGCGTCCGGAACCGGCAATGCCAGCTCACGGCGCCATTGGCTGCCCCGGCTGACCAACTCGGTCCGCGTGAGCTTGGACAGGCCCCGAGCCCGCCACAGCTCCCGGGTCGGCACGTCCAGCAGCTCGGCGACGGTGCTGGCGCCGAGCCGCTGGGCGACCGCGACGGCGCGCAGCGACAGGCCCGCCGCGTCCAGCGCCGTGTCCAGCGTCGCCGCGGCGGCCGCCTCGTCGCGCTGATCCTGCGGGTCCTCGCTCTGTCCGTAGGACGTGGTGGCCGGGCGCTCCGCGTCGAGAGCGGCGAAGATGCGCTGCCACGCCTGGCGCATCGCCCCCGGCGTGGGGTACCGCTGGTCCGCGTCGCGGTGCAGCGCTTTCCGGAAGAACGACGTCAACGGGTCACGGACGGCGGCGTCGAACAGCTCGGAGGACAACGTCACCTCGTCGACGAAACGGGGGTCGGTGCCGTCCTCACCCCAGACCGGGATCTCCAGGCTGGCCATCTCGTGCAGGGTGACCGCCGCGGCGTACAGCTCGGCCGCGGTGTCGTAGGTGGGGCGCCGGCCGGTGCCGAGGAACGGGTCGCGGTAACCCCGTGTCCCGGCCTGCACGTCGGTGGCCGGCGTGCCCGCGAGGGAGAAGTCGAACAGGACGACCGACGAGCCGCGTTTCGGATGCCGCCGCACACCCAGGTTGTCGGGCTTGACATCGCGGTGGAAGGTGTCGCGATGCGCGAGGTAGTCGAGCACGTCGAGCAGTTGGTCGCCGAAGCGCTGCAACTGGTCGGGCACGAGCGCGCCACCGGTGCGCAGCAGTTGCGCCAGCGTCTCCTCGCCCGCGTAGTCGATCTCGATGGCGTGCCGGCTGCCGAGGGTGAAGACCCCGCGCTTGAGCACGACCAGGTGCTCGTGGCGCAGGCCTTCGAGCACCAGGGCCTCGTCGCCGAGGCGCTCCTCCGACTGCGCCGACCGGCCGACCTTGAGCACCGACTCGAGGCCGTCGCGCCGCACCAGGAAGGCCCGCGCGGTGGCCCCGGTCCCGAGCACGCGGACCACCTCCGAGCCGTCGGGCAGCTCGGCGCCTGCCTGGGCCTCCCACGGGTCGACCCGCTCCTCCTCGGCCGGACCGGCCGGGCGGAGGATCTTGTCAAGCTCGGCGGTGAACTCCCCGACATCGCCGAAACGATCGCTCACCCGGGGCGCGGTCGCGAGCTCGACGAGGGTGTCCACGTCGGGCGGGATCTCGTCGGACACCGCGGACGGGTGCAGGCCGCTCTCGGCGGCCAGCCGCTCCATCAGCTCGGGCCGTCCCGCCGCCGGTGGCCGCCCGGTGAGCAGCAGGTACGCCGTCGCGCCGAGCCCGAACACGTCGATCCCCACCGTGCCGTCGGCGGCGGCGTCGAACTCCGGAGCCAGGTAGGGCGCGGCGGCGTTCTCGACATGCTGGCGGGCGTGGGTGGTCGGGGCGACACGGTGGGTCGTGCGGACCGCGGCGAGGCCGCGGGCGGCTGCCTGCCACTCCCCGATCCGCAGCCGAGGCTGCGACCAGCCGGCCTCCCCGGGCTCCACGACGATCGCCCGTGGGGACAGTGCCCGGTGGACCAGTCGCCGGTCATGGGCGTAGCGGACCGCCTCGGCGAGCTGCCGCACCATGCCGAGCCGGGCCGGGAGGTCGAGTCCGGCGCCGTGCTCGACGAGGTAGTGGTCCAGCCGCAGCGCGTCGGCCCGCTGGTCGATGACCAGCGCCGGACCCATGTCGTGGTCGAGCAGCTCACGGGGCACCAACAGACCGGGGTGGTCGATGCCCTGACCCGCGACGAACTCCCGCTGGGCGGCGTGGCGCACCGACTCCCGCGTCTCGGGGTCGGCCTGCCGCTCATAGAGGTAGATGCGGATGCGCCGGTGCGCACCGGGCAGGTCCTCGCGGGTCGCGTGGTGGTCCTGCCACGTCGGCCCGGACTCGTAGGGTCGGGGATCGATCTGCCACGGCCCCACGGCGAGACTGCGGCGGGTGCGGTGGATCCCCACCCTCTGCAGCAGCCTGGGCAGGGACCGCAGGAACTCCGGCTGCGGCGGCGCGTGGGTGATCGGCCCGAGCAGCAGATCGGCGCCGATACGCGGGAGGACGCCTGCGGACCGCGCCTTGTCCGGGACGTAGAGATGGTGCTGCTGCTCCCGCTCCAACGCGCAGACCATCCCCGGCTCGGCGAGGAACACGAGTCCGCGCAGGAACGGCACCCGCAGACCGGGGTCCTTCGCGGCGGCGCGACCGAGCAGGCCCTTGAGCTCCTTGGCCTTCTGGTCCGCCAGTGGCAGCGGATTGTCGAAGGTGCGACGCCGCTCGCCGGTCAGCGTCCAGGTGGAACCGTCGTTGGTCAGCCGGCCGCGATAGTTCTTGATCTCGACGAGGTAGAAGCCGCTCGGGGCGGCGACGAGCAGGTCAACCTCGCGGACGTGGCCCTGGTCGGAAAGGAACGTGAAGGTGGACCAGGCCTGGAACGGGTGGCGGTCGGGCAGCAGGTTGCGGACGTACTCGAGCGCCGCGCGCTCGTAGGCGAACGGCGATGGGGTCACTTCGTGCCAGCGGTCCGAGTTCGCCTCCATAGCCCTTCCGCAGCCCTTCCGCCTCCGGACCGTCGCCGCTGGGGTCCCAGACGTTAGCCTGTCCCGCCACCCCAGGGGAGTGGCTTGTCGACGTCGACTCCGCCCATGCCCAGAAAAGCCCAGCCACGGGTGAAGTGCTCGCGGGACTCCAGCGGCTGCTCAGGCGCGGGTTCCCGGTGACCCCGACCAGCGCGGACGTGGCCCTGCTGGACCTGCGGGGGATCGTGGCTCGGGCGGTGGACCCGGCGGACGAGGCCAGTCGCACGGCTATTCGATGGAGCGCGACGACCTGTCAGCCCGGTAGGGCCGAGGGGATGGCTCGGGTCGGCGTCGCTTCGGCAAAGGCGTTCCACAGCAGGTTGAGCGGGTGGTCGGTGGCATAGCGGTCGCGTTCGCCTTTCCGGGCGAAGATGCCGGTGACGATCTCCAGGCGGGGTTGGTAGTCGTCGGCGAGGTCGATCTTGCGTAGGCCCTGGCCGGGCAGGCGGCCTTCGAGTGCGGCGTCGGCGACGCGTTCGGTGGTGAGCAGGCAGCCGTGCAGAAGCTGGCTGGTGAGCAGGTTGAGGCCGTAGTTGAGGGAGTCGATGTCGGCGATGACGTCGAGCACGCCGCGGTAGTCGGGGCCGTACCAGCGGCTGAGGAACTGGGCGAGCAGCCCAGCGGTCGGCGCGAGCAGCGGCAGGCCGGGTAGCCGGTTGGCGGTGACCGGGGTGTCGGGCAACTCGCGCGGGGGCAGGTTGGTCAGCAAGGCGACGCGTTCGCGGTGCCATTCCAGGAAGTCGTAGTCCAGTGTGGGTGGGCGGCCGGTTTCGGCGGCGAAGCTGCCGCACACCAGGTCGACCTTCTTGGCGTCGAGTTTGCGCCACAGGTCGCGGGTGCGGACGTGCTCGATGTTGAGGTGCACGCCGCGGCGCTCGAAGTCTTCGCGCAGCGCGGGCCACACGGCGCCGAGGAACTGCACGGTGAACTCGGTGGTGCCGAAGGTAACGGTGGAGCCGACTCGGCGCCGGCTGCGGTGCAGGCTGTCAGTGACCGCCAGCAAGGTCTGCTTGGCCAGGGCGACGACCTCTTCGCCGGAGGGGGTGAACAGGAAGTCTTTGCCGCGGCCTTGTTTGACCACGAGCGCCTCGCCGACCAGGCGTGTGGCGGCTTTGTTGAGGTTGTCGAGCTGTTTCTGCACGCTGGACTGTTCCCGCCCCAGTGCGCGGGCGGCGCGTTGCGCGGTGCCGGTGGTGTGCACGACGGCGAGGGTGCGCAGTTGGTCGAGGCTGACGTCGAGCATCTCGGGTGGGCAGCCCAGCAGCGTGGCCAGCACGTCTGCCGCATCAGCGTCGTCGATGTCCGGCACCGGCTCCTCCTCGCTCCCGCCCCTGTGTGGGACACACGCTGACATGGGACTTGTCGATCGGACAGTTGGGTTGCTGGTGCTCGCAGTTCTCGCCGAGATGTCCAACAAATGTTCGTGCGGACATCTCAAGCCGCTCTACTATTCAACCGAACATATTAGGGGTGTGGCCGGTCCGGCCGCACCCACGGCGGCGCCGGACGAGCAGGTGCCTTGGACTGTGCGGAGGTTCGCGTGACTGCACGCAGCATCGCCACCGACGGCGTGGCCCCGTCCTGCTACTTCCGCACGACGGTTGAGCAGCCGTTCCGCAAGGCGCTGGTGCAGATCAACGAGGACTGCAACCTGCGTTGCGCCCACTGTTTCGTGTCCGCGACGCAGGTTGGCAAGCAGATGCCGCTGGCCGAGGTGGTGGAGAAGGTGATCCCGCGCCTGGCGGACAGCCGCGTCCGGCGGGTGAGCCTCACCGGCGGTGAACCCACGATCCACCCGGACTTCCTGGCCGTCGTGCGCGCGTTCCGCGCCGCCGGGAGTGACGTCGGGATCTGCACCAACGCCACCACCCTGGACGGCGTCCAGATCGCGGCGCTGACCGAGTTGGGCGTGCACTGCAACGTCTCTCTGGACGGGTTCGCCGCCGACTCGCACGGCAAGTTCCGCGGTGACCGGGCCAGCTTCGCCGTGACCGTGGCCACCGTGGAGAAGCTCGGCCTGGCCGGCATCCTGCAGGGGCTGCTGTGCACGCCGAACACCCTTGCCCAAAACGAGGAATACGCCCGGCTGTGCGCGTTTGCCCGCGCCAACGGCGCCCGCTACGTGCTGCTCAACCCGCTGGGCAGCATGGGCCGCGGCGTCAAGTCACGGGCCAAGCTGGCCAAGACGACCCTGCACATGCGGGAGATCTTCGAGCTGACCGCGCCGTTCGACGGCCCGGAGCTGGACATCGCGCACATCCGCTTCCCCAACACCCAGAGCCGGCCGCTGGCCGGGTGCGAGGCCGGGACCATCATCTACGTGTTCACTCCCGGCGAGGTCACCGTGTGCCCGTACCTGGTGTTCGCCGCCCGCACCCCGCAATCGCGGCACGCCGACACCGAGTTCATCGTCGGCAACATCTTCACCGACCCCGACATCGCCGCCCGCCTGGACGACTACCGCTTCCACGACCGCTACCGGGTCGGCGACAACGCCACCTGCGCGGCGTGCTCGATGAACTCCGGCTGCGGCAAGGGCTGCCCGGCTGCCGTTGTCTCCGCCGGTGGCCGGATCGGCGACGTTGACACCGAGCAGTGCCCGATCGCCACCGACACGCATACCGAAGGACGTCGGCTGCTGCCGCTGATGCCCGCGTGACCGGCCTGGTCGACGGCCGCCTGGCCGGGAGGTTGATCACCCTGGATGGCCCCGGCGGGGTGGGCAAGTCCACTGCCGTTCGCCTGGTC
>JAVKSM010000108.1:6673-11317 GCA_039583705.1 Pseudonocardiaceae bacterium | reverse complement strand
TGCTCGGCGGCGTCGAGCAGCTCGACCGGGTCGGGCAGCAGGGTACGCTCGTCGGCGATCACCTCGAGCTTGACCATGGGGGTGACCAGGGCTTCTCGTGCCAGCCGGGCGGTGAGCACCGCCTCGGCCGCCGTGCGGCATCCTGCTGTGTTGGGCAGCGGCTCGATCCCGAGGCGGCCCAGCAGGTCGAGCACCCCGGTGCCGCCGACGGCGTCCAACCGGCGCATCGCCACCGTGGTCAGCGTGGTGCCGGAGGCGACCAGCGCTCGTTCGAGCACCGCGAGGTTGGACGCGCCGCCAGTTCCCATGATCAGCCGCGACGGGACCTTGCGGTCGCCGAGCACCAGCTCGTCCACCTCATCCTCCCTGCACGGCGGTGAGCACCTCGACCCGCGCGCCCTCGTCGAGGACGTGCCCGCGCCAGAACCTCCGGGGGACGACCTCGCCGTCCACGGCCACCGCGACGCCGTGCTCCGGGGCGACCGTCGCCGCCACCACGGCGGCGACGGTCGCCCCGTCAGCGGCCGTGCGCGACTCGCCGTTGACCCACAACCTCATGTCCCCACCCCGGTGCGGACGCCGACGCTGGGGACGACCTCGAAGCGACCGGGGTGCGCGACCGCTGCCACGGCGGGGACCTCGCCGCCCGACAGCAGCGCCGCGACCGTGTCAGCGGTCACCGGGGCGAGCAGGATTCCGTTGCGCCCGTGGCCGGTGGCGACCAGCAGCCCGTCCGGGCCCAGGCCGCCCAGCAGCGGCAGGTTGTCCGGGCTGCCCGGCCGGAACGAGGCCGCGGTCTCCTCCAGCGCGTACTCGGCGATGCCGGGGAGCACCCGTTCGGCGTCGGCCAGCAGGTCGCGCACCCCGCCGACCGTGACGTCCGGGTCGAAGCCGACCTCGGTCTGGGTGGCGCCGAGCACGACCCGACCGTCGTCTCGGGGCACCAGGTAGACGTGGTGGCCCTGCACGAGCGCCCGCAGCGTCCGGCTCGGCGGCGGCAGCGCCCCACGGCGGGCCCGCAGCCGGAGGATCTCGCCCTTGACCGGCCGGACGAGCCGCGCCAGCGCCGGGTGCAGCGCTGCCGACCAGGCTCCCGCGGCGACGAGCACGGCCGACGCGTCCAGCGTGGTGCCGTCGTCGAGTACCACGCCGGTGACGCTGCGGCCGTCGTCGCGCACCCGTTCCACCCGCTGTCGCAGCACCCGAACGCCGCTGTTCGCGACCGCGGCGAGCAGCGCGGCGAGCAGCGCGCGGTTGTCCACCGCCAGGTCGCCGGGGACCGAAAGCCCGGCCCGCACGGCCGGCCCCAACGACGGTTCGAGCGCTCGCAGCTCCCGGCCCGAGAGCCGCTGCGCCGGGCGGCCGTGCCCAGCCAGGTAGGTCGCCAGGGCGTCGAGCTCCTCGCGGTCGCCGCTGTCCACCGCGGCGACCAGCGTGCCCTCGGTGCGCAGCCCCGGGTCGGCCCGCGACATCGCTGCCAGCTCCGCGGCGAAGTGCGGCCACCGGACCAACGAGTCACTGCCGAGTTCGAGCAGCGCCTCCTCGCCCGGCCACGCCTCGGTGACGGGCGCCAACATGCCACCGGCCACCCACGACGCCCCGGACCCGGGCTGGGGATCCACGAGCACGACCCCGTCGGCGGGAGCAGTGAAGGCGTGCGCAGCCGCCTGCCAGGCGCAGGAGAGGCCGACGACCCCGCCGCCGACGATGACGAGCCGGCCGGCGACCTCACCCATGCTTCGCTCCCTGCGCCGGCATGACCCGGATCAGGTTCGACGGTCGGGGTCGCGGGGCCGTCCAGACCCTCAGGGCGTGCCCTGGCCCCCTCTCAGCCCGCTTCCGCTGCGGACTCCCGTGCGGACCGTCACCCACGTTACGCGATAGCGTCGCAGGCCGTGCACCCCCGCGATGGCGCAGCCACCGCCGGAGCCCTGCGGCGGCGGCTCGCGGACGCCCGGCTCTACCTGTGCACCGACGCCCGGCGGCGGCGCGGGGACCTGGCCGGGTTCGTCGACACCGCGCTGGCCGGCGGCGTCGACGTCGTGCAGTTGCGGGACAAGGGCCCGGACGGCCCGCTGGAGGCCCGGCACGAGCTGGCCGCATTGGAGGTCCTCGCCGACGCCTGCGCCCGCCACGGCGCGCTGCTGGCGGTCAACGACCGCGCCGACGTCGCGCTGGCCGCCGGGGCGCACGTGCTGCACCTCGGCCAGGACGACCTGCCGGTGGCGCTCGCGCGCCGGATTCTCGGCGAGGCGGTGCTGGTCGGACGGTCCACCCACGACCGCGACCAGGCGGCCGCGGCGGCTGCCGAGCCCGGCGTGGACTACTTCTGCGCCGGGCCGTGCTGGCCGACCCCGACGAAGTCCGGCCGCCCCGCGCCAGGTCTGCCGTTGCTGCGCGCGGTGGCGGCCGCCGCGCCGGCCCGACCGTGGTTCGCCATCGGCGGCATCGGCCTCGACCGGCTCGACGACGTGCTCGCGGCCGGGGCGCGGCGGGTCGTCGTGGTGCGGGCGATCACCGAGGCGGACGACCCGGGCGCGGCCGCCCGAGCGTTCGCCGGGCGGCTGCACGCGGCGACCTGAGGTCTGCCCTCACCGATGCGCGCACCGAGACCAGCCCGCACCGGGTCGGCCCGCACCGAGCCGGTACTGGTCAGCCTGTCAGGAGGGTGAGGTCGCCGCTGGCGAGGATCCCGCTCATCGGCTGGAACAACGTGCTCCCGCCGGAGCTGCAGTCGCCGGATCCGCCTGAGACCACGCCCTGCGCCTGGTCGCCGGCCAGGAACGGGCCCCCCGAGTCGCCGGCCTCGCTGCACGCGCTGGTCTCCGTGAGGCCCGTGACGACACCCTGCGCGTAGTTGGCGGTCACGTCCGTGGCGGTGATCTCGCCGCAGCGGTAGCCGGAGCTCGACCCCGAGTGGCACACGGCCGCGCCGATCGGGGCCGGCTGCGAGCCTGTCACGGTGATCGGGGCGCCGCCGTCGCCGTCGACCGACGGTGTCACCTGCCACGCCGAGTTGATCGCGAACACGCCGAAATCACCGCTCGGCCCGAACGTCGAGTCGGTCACGTCGCCGATCGCGACGCCGTCCGGGCCGGTGACCGTTCCGCCGGCCTGGGTGCAGTGCCCCGCGGTGATCGCGCGGGCGTCGCCGCTCGGGGTGCTGGCCATGAAGCCCACCGAGCAGCGCACGTTGCCGTCGAAGATGGCGTCGCCGCCGGTGAGGCGCTCACGCAGCGTCAGCCCGTGGTCGGTTCCGACCACGCGGACCGCGTCGCCCAGCCGCCGGGCGTCGGCCAGGAACGACCGGGTCGCCGCGTCGGCAGCTCCCTGGGCGTCGTCGACGACGATGACCACCGAGTTGCTCGGTGCGTCGACGTACCACTGGGTGACGGCAGCCGGTGGGCGCGCGGTGGCTGCCAGGTCGTCGAGGGCGGACCGGAGCGCGGCCAGCTCCGCGAAGCTGTGGGTCACCGGCACCGGCGTGGCGCCGGCGGCCCGGACGAGCGCTGCCGCCGCCGCGTCGGTGACGGCCACCCGCAGGGCGCCGGCGGCCAGCCAGGCTCCCGCGAACGAGCCTCCGAGCTGGGCGCGAAGCTCCTCGCCGCTGCGACCGGCCGCATCCTGGGCGGCGAACAGCTCCGGTGCCTGCGCCGCGGACCAACCCAGGTCACGCGTCACGGCGCGCTGCAGCGGCGTGGCTGCGGCGGGCGCGCCGGGCACGGCGACGACGAGGGCGGCGCCCAGGGCAGCCGCCACGGCAATGCGGACTGCAGGGCCGAGCGCGCGCAGGGTCCCGGGCATCGACGTCTCCCCTCGGCACGGGGAGAAGGTGTCCCCCCGGGGGGCACGGTAGAGACTCCCTGACGGTGAGCGCAACGCGCTGTCGCCCGCTCAGACGACCATGGTGTTTCGCCGTGTTCCGCTCGGGTCACCTGGAGGGGAACGGGAGCGGGAGGCCACCAGCTGGTGTGCTGGTCGGCGGTGGCGACGAGCTGCTCGGAGGGGTCGAAACGGTCGGGGTCAGCGAGGAGGGGGTCGGCGCCTTGCTGGAGGACGGCTGGGCTGTGGGCGTCACCGGGGAGGGCGTCGGAGTAGTGGTGGGGGCCGGCACCGTCCCGGTCGGCTGGCCGAACAGCGAGCCGATGCTCGTGCCTCGGCTGCCGCCGGACAGCGGCGCGCCGTGCGCGGTCTCGACGGCGTAGGACACCCCGATGCCGATGAGGAAGGCCAGCCCGGCCAACCCCGCTACGATGCCCCAGCGGCGCCAGTGGGCGGGGCCGGTGGGTGGCGACTCCGACGGCGTCATCGGTTCGATCGGGGCCCGGCTCGGCATGCTCGCCCACTGCCGTGCCCGGATCCGCGAGCGCACGGTCTCCCCGGTGCGCTCGATCGACCGCTGGTAGACCGCGTTCCCCACGGTGGTGAGGACTGAGGCCGCGGCAGCACCGGCGATCGTGCCGGCCACGCCGAGGAACGACCCGAGGACCGCGGTGGTGGCCGCCGCGAGGCCGGCGGCGGCCACCTTCGGGAGGGACAGCTCAGGCCGGCTGCGCTGTTGCAGGCTGGCAGGGGGTTGCTCGCTGGCGGACGCCTTGCTACCGGGTTGCTCGCTACCGGCTCGCTCGCTGGCAGGTGGCTCGC
>JAVKSM010000108.1:0-6573 GCA_039583705.1 Pseudonocardiaceae bacterium | reverse complement strand
TCGCTCGCTGGCAGGTGGCTCGCTCGGGGGATGCTGTTCGCTCATGGCTCCAGGCGCGTCGTCGGGCGGCGGTCCCCGCCCATCAAACGCCGCAACGGCCCGGCCCGCTCCCCGGACCGCGTGCGCCCGTGACCGCTTTCACTGATCTGCCGCAGCCGAGCGCCGCCGCAGCCAGCACCGCCGCAACCGGGCGCCGCCGCGGCCGCCCGTCAGACGGTCTCCTCCTCGGCGATCAACGGGTACCCGCCGTTCTCGTCGTGCACCTCGGCCCCGGTGACCGGTGGGTTGAACACGCAGATGGTGCGCATTCGCGTCCGCGGCCGCAGCTGGTGGTGTTCGTGCCCGTCGAGCAGGTAGAGCGAGCCCGGCCCGAGGCGGTAGGTCCGGCCGCCGTCCTTGTCGATGAGCTCGCCCTCGCCGTCGACGACGAACACCGCCTCCACATGGTGGGCGTACCGGAAATCGTTGACGGAGCCGGCGTCGAGCACCGTCTCGTGCACGGAGAAGCCGGCGCCGTCCCTGGCGAGCACGATGCGCTTGCTGCGCCAGTGCGCGGTCTTGATGTCGCGGTCGGTGTCGGTGACCTCGGCGAGCGTACGGACGATCATCGGAGTGCCTCCGGCGGCGCGGGTGGGGTTGTCAGGCAGCGTCGCAGACGGCATGCACCGAGTCGGCGACGATCCCCATTCCCTGCTCGAGTTCCTCCTCGGTCACGGTCAGCGGTGGCATGATCTTGACGACCTCGCTGCTCGGACCGGAGGTCTCCACGAGCAGCCCGCGTTCGAAGGCCGCGCCGCACACCGTGCCGGCCAGCGCTGGCGCCTCGAAGGCCATCCCCCGCGCCAGTCCCCGGCCGCGCGGCTCCAGCCCGAAACCCGGTCGGGACTCGGCGATCTCCTGCAGCATCCGCCCGACCATCTCCCCCTTCGCGCAGGTGCCTTTCTCCAGCAGGTCGTCGCGCCAGTACGTGTCCAGCGCGGCCGTGCCGGTGACGAAGGCCGGGTTGTTGCCCCGGAAGGTGCCGTTGTGCTCACCGGGTTCCCACACGTCCAACTCCGGCTTGAGCAGCACCAGGGCCATCGGAAGGCCGTAGCCGCCGATCGACTTGGCCAGCGTGACGATGTCGGGTTGGATTCCGGCGACCTCGAAGCTGAGAAACGGCCCGGTGCGCCCACACCCCATCTGGATGTCGTCGACGATGAGCAGGATGTCGTGGCGACGGCACAGTTCGGCCAGCCCGCGCAGCCACTCCGGGCGCGCGACGTTGATGCCGCCCTCGCCCTGCGCGGTCTCCACAATCACCGCGCCCGGCCTGTTGAGCCCGCTGCCGGAGTCCGTCAGCAGCCGCTCGAACCACAGGAAGTCCGGCATGCGTCCGTCGAGGTAGTGGTCGTAGGGCATCGGCGTGGCGTGTACCAGCGGGATGCCGGCCCCACCGCGCTTCATGGAGTTGCCGGTGACTGCCAGCGCACCCAGCGTCATGCCGTGGAAGGCGTTCGTGAAGTTGATCACTGCCTCCTTGCCGGTGACCTTGCGGGCGAGTTTGAGCGCGGACTCGACGGCGTTTGCTCCGGTAGGGCCAGGAAACTGGACCTTGTAATCCAGCCCGCGCGGCTTCAGCACGACCTCCTCGAAGGTCTCCAGGAAGCTGCGCTTCGCGGCCGTGTGCATGTCCAAGCCGTGCGTGAGGCCGTCGCGCTCGAGGTACTCCAGCAGCGCGCGCTTGAGCACGGGGTGGTTGTGGCCATAGTTCAGGGCCCCGGCGCCGGCGAAGAAGTCCAGGTAGGAGCGCCCCTCCTCATCCCAGATCCAACTGCCCACCGCCCGGTCGAAGACCACCGGCCAAGCGCGGCAGTAGCTGCGGACCTCAGACTCCAGGCTTTCGAAGATGCTCACCGGTGTGCTCCGTCTCGGGTTGTCCTCGATCGAGGACGTACGGCCCGGGAACGGCTTGTGGCCGTCCCGGCGAAGGTGGTGTCGGGGGGCCGGTCAGTGGAGGTGACCGGGCCGATGCGGTACAGGTCCTCGGCGGCGTGGCCGTCGGGGAACGCGGATGCGGCGAACAACTCGCTGCGGTGGAGCTGCACGCCCCGGATGCGCGCGAAGGACGCGAACAGTCGTAGCGATGCGGAGTTGTCCGCGGTGACCGTGGCCTCCAGGAAACGCACGCCTCCCGGTGCCACCCGCTCGACCAGGTTGTCGAGCATCGCGAGAGCCAGGCCGCGGCCTCGCTGCGCGGAGTCGACCGCGACCTGCCAGACGACCACCGTGTCCGGCGCGTCGGGGCGCAGGTACCCGGTGACGAAGCCGACCGGCTCACCGTCGGTGCGCGCGACGACCGACGTGCTGGCGAAGTCGCGGCACCACAGCAGATAGCTGTAGCTCGAGTTGAGGTCCAGGGCCGAGGAGGCGCGGGCGATGCGCCACAACGCGGCACCGTCGCTGGCGTTCGGCTGCCCGACCGCCACCCGGGCACAGGGTGCGAACCCTCGGGCACGGATCGGGCTCGGGCGCTCGCCGATCACGTCACGTTACGGTAACAGGACAGTTCGGTGAAGGCACGGTGAAAACCCCGCACCGGGCACCGGAGCGCAACCCGTCATCGCAGGTGAAGCGGCGCCTGTCGACCCGAACGGGTGGAATCTGCCCAATTGGCGGCGCACCGCCCAGCCGTCGCCGGTGTCACCGCGCGGGGCCTGCCGGGCGCCACCCGGGGCATCCGGCGCCGACTCGACCTGTGGCGAGCGATGAGTTCCCTGTCGGACAGCTGTCGTAGCGTTGTGGGCCGCGACGGTTAGGTCGCGGCGAGGGCCGTCGGCGAGGGCCGTCGGCGAAGGCCGGGCACGGTCCGGAGCTTGGGAGGAGTGTGGAATGAGCGGGGTACGGGTGCTGGTCGGGACCCGCAAGGGCGCGTTCGTCCTGACCGCGGACGGGAAGCGCGAGCGGTGGGAGGTCAGCGGTCCCCACTTCGGCGGGTGGGAGATTTACCACGTCAACGGATCTCCCGCCGACCCGGATCGGTTGTACGCGTCGCAGTCCAGTGGCTGGTTCGGGCAGTTGATCCAGCGCTCCGACGACGGCGGCAGGACCTGGAAGCCGATGGGCAACGAGTTCTCCTACGAGGGTGTCCCCGGAACCCATCAGTGGTATGACGGCACGCCACACCCCTGGGAGTTCGCGCGGGTCTGGCATCTCGAACCGTCGCCCAGTGATCCCGACACGGTCTATGCCGGGGTGGAGGACGCCGCCCTGTTCCGCTCGGTTGACGGCGGGCAGGAGTGGCAGGAGCTCTCTGGCCTGCGGTGCCACGGCTCCGGACCCTCCTGGCAGCCGGGAGCCGGCGGCATGTGCCTGCACACGATCGTCCTGGATCCGAACGAATCCGCGCGCATGTTCGTCGCCATCTCGGCAGCCGGGGTCTTCCGGACCGACGACGGCGGCAAGATGTGGCGGCCGGTGAACCGGGGCCTGCGGTCCGAGCAGATCCCCGACTCCACTGCCGAGGTCGGGCACTGTGTGCACCGCCTCGCGATGCACCGGTCGCGTCCAGAGGTGCTGTTCATGCAGAAGCACTGGGACGTCATGCGCAGCGACGACGCCGGCGAGTCGTGGGCTGAGGTCAGCGGCGACCTGCCTACCGACTTCGGGTTCGCGATCGACGTTCACGCGCACGAGCCGGACACCGTCTACGTCGTCCCGATCAAGAGCGACTCGGAGCATTACCCGCTTGAGGGAAAGCTGCGCGTGTACCGCAGCCGGACCGGAGGCGGGGAGTGGGAGGCGCTCACGAACGGGCTGCCGCAAGGCGACTGCTACGTCAACGTCTTGCGGGACGCGATGGCCGTCGACTCGCTCGAGGAGTGCGGGGTGTACTTCGGTACCACCGGTGGGCAGGTGTACGCGTCAGCCGACGCCGGGGACAGCTGGGCACCCATCGTCCGGGATCTTCCGGCCGTGCTGTCCGTTGAAGTCCAGACCCTGGGGTGACGGCCGCCATGATCCGGATCATGCTCCCGGCGCATCTGCGGACACTCGCGCGCATCGACGCCGGCGAGGTGACGCTCCACGTCGAGGGTCAGGCCACGCAGCGCCTGGTCCTCGACGCGCTCGAGGCCCGCTACCCGATGCTGCGTGGGACGATCCGCGACCAGGTCACGCACCAGCGCCGAGCATTCGTGAGGTTCTTCGCCTGCGAGCAGGATCTGTCCTTCGAGCCGCCGGACGCCGCGCTGCCCGACGCGGTCGCGCTGGGGGTCGAGCCGTTGCTCGTCGTGGGGGCCATGGCGGGCGGTTAGAGCTACGCTGTCGGCCGTGCCCCCCGCTCGTCCCGACACGGTCGTTGGCAAGGCCCGCCCCGACGCCGACGGGGTCGAACTGGAGCTTGAGTCTCACCGCCGGGACCTGACCGGCTACTGCTACCGGATGCTCGGCTCGGGCTTCGAGGCCGAGGACGCGGTGCAGGAGACGATGGTGCGGGCCTGGCGGGCTGCCGGTGGCTTCGAAGGCCGCTCGACGCTGCGGTCATGGCTCTACCGCATCGCCACCAACGTGTGCCTCGACATGCTGCGGGGGGCCCAGCGCCGGGCCCGACCGATGGACCTGGGGCCGGCGTCGACGGCGGACTCCACCCTGTGCCCCGGCCTGCCTGAACCGACCTGGGTCCAGCCGGTGCCTGACGCCTGGGTACTGCCCGGCGTCAGCGACCCGGCCGACCCGGCCGAGCTGGCCGCCTCCCGGGAGACGATCCGCCTCGCCTTCGTGGCGGCCTTGCAGCACCTGCCGCCCCGGCAGCGAGCGGTCCTCATCCTGCGCGAGGTCCTGTGCTGGCGGGCCAGCGAGGTGGCCGAGTTGCTCGACACCAGCGTCGCGTCGGTCAACAGCGCGCTGCAACGGGCCCGCGCCACGCTCGATGCCCTCGACGCCGACGCCACCGACCCGATACCCCCCGACGCCCGGCAGCAGGAGCTGCTGGCCCGGTACGTGAAAGCCTTCGAGCGCTACGACATCACCTCGCTCGTCTCGCTTCTCCACGAAGAGGTCAGGTTCTCCATGCCGCCCTACCCGTTGTGGCTGTGCGGGCCGCTCCAGGTCAGCCGGTGGTTGCTGGGCCAGGGCGGGGGCTGTCGAGGTTCCCGCCTGCTGCCGACCGCGGCCAACGGGTGTGCGGCGTTCGGCAGCTACCGCCCCGCCCGGCCGGGCGTCCACGAGCCGTTCGCCGTCCAGGTGCTGGAGGTCTCGGGCGGCCGGATCTCGGGGTTCCACAACTTCCTCGACGCCAGGCTGTTTCCCGCCTTCGGCCTCCCACCGAGGCTCACGCGGTAGGCGGGTCATACCCCACCTCGTCAGCGGTGCCGGGGTACGGACCCCGGCACCGCTGACGACGGTTCAGACCGGAAGCAGGCCGGCGTCCACCGCCAGTGAGCCCCGCAGCACGGCATTCGAGTCATAGTTACTCCCGCCGAACTCGAAGCCGTACGTGTCACCGGGCCGGAGGGTCAACTGGGTGTGGCCTTTGTAGCTGAAACCTGAAGACGGTGGTGTGCAGCAGTTGACCGGGCCGGCGCTCACCAGGCTGGTGGTCGTCTTCACCCCGTTGTGGATCACCACCGCCCGCAGGAACGCCGTCACCGCGTAGTACGCGTGGAAACCCTCGTAGTCGTAATCCAGCACGGCCGTGCCCCCGTGAATGGTGGTGGTCGTGAGGCTCCAGGTCTGTGTGGAGTGCACGGAGTCGCCGCTGAGCGAGTAGGTGAGCTTCGGGTTGGTCCCCAAGCCGAACGGATCGTTGGTGACGGTGACCGTCCCGGGACCACTCCCCTTCCACGGGAGCACCGACGCCTGTGCCGGTGACGCCGTGAGCGCAAGGCACAGCATGGCTGCGGCCACCGCGCTGATTGCTGTCCGTGCCAGGAGCGACCAGCGCTTCCCGGACGATTTCTTGATCTTCATCCTCGGATACCTGCTCCCTGCGCGTGCCGACCCCGTGCTTGATCCCCGCGAGAGAGGAAAGCACCGAACGGCACGCCGACTAGAGGAGGCTGACCTCCCCTTTTCGGGTGGGAACAGTTTTTTGGGTGGGGAACAGCGGCGTCGACGCCGCATCACCAGCGCCGAGCCCGTGCCTAGGGGGTTCGGCGAGACCGGCCGCCGAGGGCGATCATCGCAAGCACGAACGCGATCGCTTCCACGACCAGTGCCACCACCCCGAGCGGCTCCGACCAGTTGCCGATGTCGTCGCTGGGGTCGACGCCGGGGATCCCGACTGTCCGGGTCAGGCAGTAGGCGACGAAGGTGAGCAGGCTCACCCCGCCGCCGATCAGCCACCCGAGCTGGGAAGCGCGGGTCAGCAGCAACCCTGCCCCGATGAAGGTGCCCGCGGCGGAGGTGAGGAACAACGCCGCGAGGGACACCGGGTTCGCCCCGAAGTACTCGTAGACGTGGATCCCGGTGGCGACACCGAGCGGCGCGACGCCGGCTGTCCGCATGCCTCGTCCGGCACGACCGCTCGACATGGGGACCGAACGACTGATCGTCATCAAAAACCCCCTCCGAGTGAGAGTAGTTGTCGCCGGG
>JAVKSM010000107.1:0-11373 GCA_039583705.1 Pseudonocardiaceae bacterium | reverse complement strand
GACGCGTACAGAGCTCAACACGGTCCGCGATCTTGCCGTCGTTAAACTCGGTACCACTTACTTTCACTTCGCCGACAACAAGCCGACCCTCGTAGACTCCGACGATATCGGCCTCCTTTTCGATATCGTCGGAAAAGTAAAGGTTGAGGCCAGGAAAGAACCATGATTGTGGGCTACGTCTGTTGAGTTCGGCGATGACCAGCAGATGTGGTATGACTCCCTGGTCACTGGCTCGGTCGACAAGACTGTTCAGCCGATAAAAGATGGACACTCCGGCGTCACCCCTGACGTATTCCTGCTCTGATCCACATCCTCGACAAGTAGTGGAACTCCGAAAGGCGACGTCGTTGAGCGGGGTGAAGCTATCAATGTGACAGTCTGTGCACGTGATTCGTAATCCTCGCTCAACCCAGCCGAGTCCGCACAACCGTTCTAGAGCCGCGATATTGCCGACTGTCGCTCCACCGTTTAGGTCGCTTGCACTACGCATGCGTTGTCCGGTTCTGCCTCCCCAGTGATCTGCCAAAGGCTTGAGCTTTTCAATGATATTCTCGATGTCGTCGCCGCCCTTGAACTGTCTCCTGACTTCGTTGAGGAAATGTTTTGTTCGTGGCGTGGTAAGCTGGCGAATGGCCTGGAAGACACCAGGTTCGCGGAGTACTGCGATATCGATGTTTTTCTGGATGCCAACAGCCAAACTACCGTCGTTGGATGGCTGATAACCCGACGTGGCCTCGCCGAGCAACGCAGAAGTAGCCTGGCGCAGGCTGGGGACATGGAGTTGAAAAGCGTACTGCTCTGAGGCCATCGTGCATATTTGAATCGCATCACCGCGCCATATGGCGCTCGGATCAACAAGTTTGGCAACAGCTGGACGCCGAGGCAGTCCGTTAAACGGCGTACCCCCGAACCTAAGCAACGTATTCCCAGCCCGAAATTGCACGGGCGAAGGAAACCGTACTGTCGCATCATTATTGAATATGTGAATATCTACTGAGACGCATGTTCCATAACTCCGCTTAAATGCCAGCAAAGGGCCGAGATTGCGCACGGCGCGATAAGTAAAAGGAGCCGCCCGCACCGATGCGGGATAGACGTGGCCACGCTTAATTTCTTCGTCTGTGCGTTCGAGATGCAGCAAAGCTGCGATCTCATCGAGGTCAGCGACGGAAACGTTGGTGCTGGTGATCAAGACGTCCGGGGTGAACCCAGCCGGTCGGCGGAGGATGTGCTCGAACTGCTTGTCAAACCCGAGCCAGTGCTGGATCTGGCCGCGGGGAAGTAAGATCATGGGCATCGGGCCGAAGCGGACTGGCCGCAGCGTCCGAGCATTCCAAAAGTCCCAGCAGTCGCGCAGACCGTTCGACTCAGTAACCCACACAATCGTGGAGGTGGGAAAGGGAGCCTGTGACCCGACAGTTTCACCGAACGACACCAGCGTACGGCTGAGCAAGGTCGTGTTACCGAGTTGTGCACGGCCGACGTCATCCGGAGTCAGTCCGCGCCGAACAGGCAAGATGGCCGGATCAAGGTCAGCGAGATGCCCGACGGTGAGATCCCCAGCGGCCACGATCTGCCAGAGTTCGTCCGACGGACCCGCTATCACCAGAGGTGGAGCACCCGGCAGTGCCGGTGGCCCAACCAAGCCGGGATGACAGGTGAACAGGGTGATACCCCAGCGATCGATATCGGTGATGCGAACACACTCCAGGCCAAGTGCCGCCGCAACGACCCGCGCTTCCTCGTCGGGAAGGTCCACGTTGACCGCGCCGTCAACACGCGCAAACTCAACCACCTTGCGCACCCAATCCTCAACCACCCCACCGAGCTGAACCGGAACGATCGGCTCCGTCACGCCCGCCCACCGGGTACTGGCCTCCTGCACCGCGCGACGGAACCCGCCGCGACTGTCCTCCCGGACCAAATACGCTGCCCGAGCAGGAACGACCGTGACCTCCAGCGGGAACTGCCCGCGGTATTCGACCTGGTCCACCGGCATAGGGTGCCATCTACCGACTATCTCCGCCGTCCGGGGTGGGGATGGGTCAGGACGAGGTCACCTGAGGCAAGCCGTTGCCGCCTGGCTCGGAAGAACGCCGTTGAGGTTGCGTCTGCTGGCACCAAAGAGATGACCACCCTTGAGCAAGGCCGACGCCCGCAGCCTGAGGCACGGCGACTTCCCCCTGACCAGGCGTGGCCACCTGAGAGGGCAGGGTGGCGCGCTCCGGCGTCTCTTCACCAGCGGCGCGCAGCGGATCCCTGGCCGGGTGGGAATTCGGCGATCAGCTCCCATGCCGGGGGTCGGGGCGAGTCGGGGGGCAGCCGGGCCAGGTGGACCAGCCGGGCGTCGAGGTCGTGCTCGCCGCCGAACACCGACACCCACGCTCCGGCCTGCGCCAGCTCGCGGGCTCGGGTGAGCGCGGCGTCGCGGTCGCCGTACTCGACTAACAGAGCTGCGTCGGCGTCGGCGAACCAGACGGACAGCCGGTAGCCTCCGCCCACCGGACCCGCCCTGTGGCTGTGGCGCGCTCGGGCGTTGCGCCACCGGGCGGCCAGCCACGCCCACCGCATGTGCCGTGCGTGGTTTCCGGGTATCCTCACAGCCCGTTCCGGTCTCTGGGTATACGCACCACGCTCAGCGCCGCCTCTGGCACTCCCTCCTGACGCATCCAGCGAATGTAGACAAAGGCGCTGTGAGAGTTGTGCGCTGCCACGTAATCGTGCTCGGTATCGAAGCTCCATGGATCGCCCAGCTTGACCTCGTAGCCGGGACGCGGCCATGCCTTCCCGGCCAGGGCCTTAGTGACTTGGACGTATACCGGGCCATCGCCGTAGGCGCCCGGTGGCGGCACCACCCGCGCCACCTCCCGCGGGTTGACCAGTCCAGTCACCGGCGCACCGTCCGCGGCGTGGCGAGCACCACCCGGATCCGTGCTGCTCGCATCCGCCGCAGCCGGCGGCGAGCAGACCACCACTGCGGCAGCGCCCAGGTCAGGCGAGACGCGGTGCGACGCAGCTTTGGTGGCTCGTGGCACTCGGGACGCTCGGTGCCGACGGGAGGCGGTGGCGGCGAACTGCGGGTTGCAGGGCCGGTCACTGCTGGGGCGATGGTGGGAGCCGGCTGAGAAACACGGATCATGGTCGTTCCTTGGTCAAACAATCGGTCGGTTCCGAGGAAGCGGTTGGCGTAGATCGCTGTCCCGATAGGGGTGGGGTGGCCACGAAGACCGCCCGAGGTGGGAGTGGGGGCAGCGGGACCGGGGCTTTCGGGGCAGGCCCGATCCCGCCACCGTCTGGGGGAGCGGCCCGGCGGTGGGGTCAGAACAGCGGTGGGCGCCGCGAGCTGTCTGGCTACCAGCGTTGCCGGAGCGGGGGCGCTTGCCCTGACCAGGAGGCAGGGACAAGTGCGCGGGATCGTGCCGACAGCGATTGCCGGTGACGAACCCGACGGTCGATGTGGGCATCGTCGCCAGTCCTCCTCGCGTATCGGTGCTGTCATTTCCCGGTCCTGACGGAGAACACGGAACCGTGATCCCCGCCGTCGGCGAAACGGCGCTGCCGGTGAATCCCGTGAATCGCGTCGACGGTGCCGTGAAACTCGTGAACGTGGCCCCAACCTGTCCCTGGGCCGATCACAGCCGGGGTCGCGGAGCTAGTCTGCGGTGATGGTCGACGTGCCCGCGCGTGCCCTGCTGCAGGAGGCTGGCTGGTCCCCGCGGCGGTGGGCAGCGGAGATCAACAGTTTGCTGGTCGCGCGGGGGCGGGGTCGGGACCGCATCCACCCGACGTGTCCGTATCACTGGCTGAGTTCCGGGCGGCCGCCGAAAGAGCCCTTCCTCGCGGCGCTGGCCGCCGAGGCGCTGTCGGTCCGGCTCGCCCGACCCGTCATGGTCGACTGCGTCTGGCCGCAGACGGTCGACCAACCCGGGGCGGAAGCGGCTCGGCCCGCCACCGGCGGTCTTCTCGGCTGCCTCGCTCGGGAACAGGTGTTGGCGCAGCTCGATGGGCTGGCCAGCTCCGGTTCGCGGTTCCAGGTCGCCGGCCCGACGCAGGTGCTGGCGGCCGTTCACGACGGGCTGCGCGCACCCACGCTTCCCCCAGCGGTGGCCAGCGTGGGCGACCGGGTGCTTCCCCCCATGCTCACCGTCATCACCGGCCACATCGCGGAACTGCGAAGGCTGGACGACCGCACCGGCGGCGGCGTGGTCAGCCTGCGCTATGTCCGGGCGGAGCTACGCGCCGTCCTCGACCTGGTTCGTCATGCCTCCTACAGCAGCGGCGTCGGGGCGCAACTGCTGAGCGCGGCGGCGGAACTGTGCCAGCTCGCGGGCTGGATGTGGTTCGACGGCGGCGACGTCGGCACGGCCCAGCGGGCGTTTCTGCTCGGCATCCGGCTGGCCCGAGCCGCGCAGGACACCGACGTCCTCGCGAACATGCTCGGCATGCTCGCCTACATCACCGCTCACACCGGCGACGCCGGCCACGCCATCCGACTCGCCGAACACGCCGGGCAGCTGGCGGCCCGGCGCGGCTCCATGCTCCGCTCCCGCACGGCCGGTCGTCTCGCCACCGCCTACGCGGCGGCCGGGGACATCCACGGCTACCGCGGCGCAGCCGAGAGCGCGCACGCCCAGCTGGGCCGACCGGCGACCGGCCAGACACCCTCCTTCCTGTACTACCTGTCGGGCGCGCAACTCAACGCCGAGTCCGGGCAAGCCCTGCTGCGCTTGGCCGACCTCAACCCGCCGACCCGGGCCGCTCTGCTGTCCGAGGCGATCTCCCACCTCACCCCGCTCAGCGCCGCCGACCTGCGTCAGGACTACCAGCGCTCGGCGCTGCTGCACGGCTGCTACCTCGCCCAGGCCCACCTCGCCGCCCGGGACATCGAGTCCGCTTCGCACGCCACCCGCACCGCGCTGCGCCGGCTGCCCGCGGTGCAGTCCCGACGCTGCATCGCCCTGCTGGTCGACCTGCGGGTCGCCTTCGCCCGCCGCCGCCGCAACCCGTGGGCGCGGGATGCCGCCGACGAGCTCGATGCGGCATTGTCGGCGGTGTGAGCCAGCTCGACCTGCGCGTCGTCGCCTTCACCGACCCCCAGGCACAGCAGTTGGTCAGCGAGTTGCACACCGACCAGCTCACCCGCTACCCGCGTGCTGATCCCCCCGAGGAAAACCCCGCCGACTACCAAGCCCCGGATGGCCTGTTCGTCCTGCTCCTCGTTGACGGTCGGGCGGTCGGGTGCGGGGGCTACCGGCGCCACGACGCCACCACCGGAGAGATCAAAAGGATGTACCTGCATCCCGCCTACCGAGGACACGGGTACGGACGGCGCATCCTGCACCGACTTGAAGCCCACGGCCGAGCCAGCGGCGCGAGCACGGTGATCCTGGAAACCGGCATCCGCAACATTGCGGCGATCGGCCTGTACCGCTCGGCGGGCTACCAGGCCATCCCCTCCTACGCCCACAGCCGGGACCGACGGATCAACCGGGCCTACGCCAAGACACTGCATCCCGAGACCGAGGCGAGCTGGCCACCTTGCGTGCCCGCCGTGATGAGTCCCGCAGACCCGTGTAGGAACCCCGAGCCGGCGCAAACTTGACGGCACTGGCCCTCGTGCGACCGCACGCGCGGGCCGCACGAGGGCTGCGGCCGGAGGGGTTGGAGAGGGGGAGGCAGTGTCGGGAGCTGCGTTCGATGAGATCGGTGAACGTTACGAGGAGTCGTTCACCAATCGCTCGGCTCAGCTTGCCGAGGGTGCCTGGCTGATCGGGCAACTCGCCCCGGGCGCGGGTGTTGGACGCCGGCTGCGGCGCCGGAGCGCCCACCGCCCGCCAACTCGCCGACGCCGGCCTGGACGTGGTGGGCATCGACGAGTCCGAACGCATGCTCGAGCTGGCCCGCCGCCGGGTACCCGCCGCGACGTTCCTGCGCCAGGACATCCGCAACCTGGGACCGCAACTGGGGGCCTTCGACGCCGTGGTGGCGTTCTTCACCCTGCTCATGCTGGGCCGCAACGAGATCCCCACGATCCTGAGCGCGATCCGGGCCAGGCTGCGCGGAGCAGGGTTGCTGCTGCTGGGCATGGTGGCCGGGGACCTCGACCGCTCACCCATCCCGTTCCTCGGAGTGCGGATCAAGCTCAGCGCCTACCCCGCGGCCGAGCTGACCGACGTCGTGCACCAAGCCGGTTTCCACGTGCTCGGGGTCCGGGAAACCGACGTCGAGGTCGACGGCCGAACCGAAACGCAGCTCTACCTGCGGGCGGCGGCGGACACCGCCGGCACCGTGTCGACTATCCGATGAGGTTCTTCACCCCCCGAGGTGACCGCCTGATGGGCGGCGACGCCGGGCGCGGTGACCTCGGCTGCGGCGGCCGGGGTGCTGGCGTACCGGGCTGCTTGGGCGAGGACCTCGCCGACGTACACTGGGCGTGGTTGTAGGCGAAGATCGCCGCGTGCAGGTCGGCGTAGTCGGCGCCGTCGTCGCAGAGTTTGTCGGCGGCGGCGTAGATGGCGTCGTGCGGGTCATACCGCGAGGGTGGGCTGGCCCCGCCGGGCGGCAGCCGGTGGCGGGAGATCACGGCGTCGAAGGTGGGCTGCAGGAACTGCATCGGCCCGCCGGCACCCGCCGGGTTCTCGCCGCTGTGGACACCGGGGAGGGTGGAGCGGCCGTGATCGGATTCGATCTTCCCGATGGCGGCGAGGATGGACCAGTCCAAGCCGGGGCACACGGTGGCCGCGGCGCGGTAGAGCGCGAGGTAGGCAGCGGGAATGTCGGCCAGGGCCGTCTGGCTGGGTTGGCTGGCGCTGGGGGTGGCGAAGAGCGCCGAGAGCGCCCCTTGGGCGAGAGCGGCGATGAGGACCGGGATGAGGATGAGCGCGCCGACGGTGGCGATGGCGGTCTTGGTGGCCATGCCGCTCACCTCCTGTCGCCGCATCCCGGATGGGGTGCGGGCGGCATCGCGGGTGGCGGCGGCATTAAGCGGTGTGGATCCGCCTGGCCGGGCTCGACGGGGTGGGTGGTGGGTGGTGGCAGGTGCGGCCAGACCTCGAGCAGGTGGTGCAGGCCCCGCCGCGGGGTGGGGGTGGTGGCCGCTGCGCCGAGGGGCAGCCACACCGGGTCGGCCGGGCTGGGGTGGACGGTGTCGGGGTCGAGTAGGTCGGCTGCGGCGGTGGCGAGCGGCACCGCGCGTGGATGGTCCAGCCCGCACCAGGCCCGGTGCAGCAGGCGGCGCGCGGCGGCCTCGCGGCGGGCGGTGGGCAGCCACACCAGCACCGGGGTGGTGATGGCGGTGGCGGCGGTCAGCCGCGCGTAGCCGACCAGCTTGCCCGCCACGACGGGCAGGGCTTCGGTGCCGAGGTCGAACTCGAGGAAGAACTCAATCTCTCGGTCGCCGTGCTGCCAGCGGCCGTAGGCGTCGGGGCGGACAAGGTCGCCGAAGTGGCGGGCGCAGCGGGCCTGCGACCACCACGCCCTCGCGGTCGTCGCGTCGTGGTGGCGGGCGTGGGCGATCAGCGCGGTGAACCAGCCGTTGACGCCGACGGTGTGGGCCAGACGCAGGCTGTGGGCGATCGCCAGGGCGCGGTCGTGGCGGTAGCCGAGGTCGGCGACGTCCAGCCCGTGGGCGGCGGCGAGCACGGCGGCCCCGGCGGGCGCGAGCACGTAGTGCATGGGCGCGCTGCCCACGGTGAGCAACGGCCGGAACCTGTCCAGCACTGACCACAGGAACAGCTCCCGCAGCCGTTGGCGGGCCGAGCGGAACGAGGGAAACGCCAGCGCGGTGATCTGGGTGCTGGTGAGCACGCGGTGTTCGTGCAGCAACGCGAGGATCCACCGGTCACGCGGGGTCAGCCGGGCGGCGAGACGGGCGTGGTGGGCGGTGGAATTCGCGGTGCGCGAGGTGGAGCGAGCTGGATGGTGGCCGCGCAGCGCGCGTTGCCGTGTCGGGTTGGTGATCACCGTGGATACCTCCAGTGGGCAGGGGGCGGTGATGCCGCTGCCGCAGGGCGGCGGCATGGCAGCGCGGTGGGGTATCGGGGTCAGCCGAGGCGGCGGGGATCGCGGCTGCGGGGCTGGGCAGCCGCCCGGGGGGCGCGCTAGGGGCAACTCAGGCGGGGACCCGTCGTGGTGGTGGCCCGCGGGGCTGTGGCGGCGGTGCCGGGTGCGGCCGGGGCCGCCCGGGACGGGGTGCGGGTGTGGGCGGCGCGGCGGATGTGGCGGGCTCGGCCGGGGATCGGGTGTGGCAGCGGCGTGGTGCGCAGTGTGAAGGGTTCGGCTTGTTCACCGTGCAGCACGAGGCGGGCAGCGGCATGGAAGACCCCGAGGTGGGCGATGTCGTGGTCGGTCAGCCGCGGCAGCGTGTGGCGGGCGAGGTCGCGGGCGTCCTCTGGGCCGGCGGTGAAGAAGATCTTCGACCGGGCGTTGGTGGAGATGCCGTCCCGTAGTTCGCGGGGTAGTTGGCCGAGGTGTTGGTGGGCCAGGGTGATCGCCACCCGCAGACCCCGGGCTTCGGCGAGCATGTCCTCGATGGGGTAGGGCAGGTTGAGGAAGTTGTGGCACTCGTCGATGACCACCGAGGCGTCGCGGCGCTGGTGGTGGGGGGTGCGGGCGCGGGCGGTGCTGGCCTGCCAGGTGCGGGCCAGCACCAGGGAGCCGACCAGGCGGGTGGTCTCCTCCCCCAGTGATCCTTTGGGGATGCGGACCAGGCAGATCCCGCCGTCGAGCACCCGGGCCATGTCCACTGTGGACGGGCCGGCGGTGAGGGCGTCGCGGACGAACGGGCGCAGCAAAAACGCGCGGAGTTTGTTCATGAGGGGGCTGATGACCTGAGAGCGCTGCGCGTCGGTGAGGTCGTCGTACCAGGACCAGAAACCGCGCAGGACGGGGTCGGTGATGCCGGCGGTGACCCGGGAGCGGAACGCCGCGTCGGCGAGCAGTTTCGGCAGCTGGGCGAGGCTGGCTAGGCCGGGTTGGGTGCGCAGGGTCAGGCAGGCGGCGCGCATGAGGTCATCGGTGCGTGGCCCCCAGAACGCGGAGTAGACCCGGCGGAACACCGACACCAGGTTGTCCACTTCTCTGTCGGTGTCGCCGCCGTCGAGGGGGTTGAGGCAGGGCGGGCGGGCGCGGGAGTCGGCGTCGAAGAGGACCACCCGCTGCGCCGTCGAGCGGGGCAGCCGGGAGAGCAGGTCGGTGACGAGGTCGCCTTTGGGGTCGATGACCACCAGGCCGCGTCCGGCGTGCGCGTCGGCGAGGATCATGGTGGCGAGCAGGGTGGACTTGCCGGAGCCGGTGGCACCGAGGATGTGCAGGTGGTGCCGCGCGTCGGGCACCCGCAACGCGACGGGGCGGGGGTGGCCGGTGTCGGTCACACCGAGCGGTTTGGCCGCCGGGCCGGGGGTGGCGATCCCCGGGGGTGGGGCGATCGCTTGGGCGCCGGCGCGTTGCAGGCCGGGGATCAACGCGTCGGTGGGCAGGTGGGCCAGCACCGCCAGTTCGGGCACCGACAGCAGGTCACCCCGGCCGAGTCGCCGCTCGGCCAGCACCGGGGTGGGGTGGCGCAGGCGGTGGCGGGTGTAGTGGTTGTGCTCGGTGAAACTCGCGAACGCGGCGGCCAGGGCGTGCGCCCGGCCGCGGGCCACCTCCCGCGCGGCTCGCACGTCGGCCGTTGAGACGTCGCTGGGCAGCAGGGCGGCGACGGTGTAGCGGATGCGGGTCTCGTAGGAGGCGCCGCGGAGTTTGGTGATGACGGCGCGGTTCTGCGCGGCGTGCTCCAGCCCGGTCTGCGGATCAGGATGCAACGCCCCGGCCCTCGTCGGGGGGCTGGTACGGCGGGTGGTCGGGCCGGGGGTGATCAGGTCGAGCAGCTGGCCGGCCAGGCGGGTGGAGCCGCCGGTGGGGATCCGGCGGGCGGCGCGGCGGGCGTGGGCGACGCGGCGGCCGGTGACCGGGCGGGCGAGGATCTGCACGCAGGCGTACTCGCCTCGGCCGAGCCCGACAGGGGCGCCGAGCAGGGCGCGGATGGGGTCGGCGTCGAAGTCGCCTCGGAAGTCGGTGCGGATCGGTAGGGCCTCGGGCCGCGCGAGCCGCAGCTCGCCCCCGACCACCACCTGCCGCTGCGCTGGCCCCGCGGTGGGGATCGGGGGATCAGCGGGGTGGGTGCGGGTGTGCGCGCCGGGCCAGGCGGACTCGACGGCACGCTCAACCAAGCCGGGTGGGATGAGGCCGGGCACCCACAGCCGGATGGTGAGGCCGGCCTGGGAGAAGGCGTATTCGAAGCCCAGGTGCGGCTGGCCGGTGAGCCAGCGACGCCAGGCCGGGCGCAGCAGGCCGACCAGGTGCGACCACAACGCCTGCCCGCCCGCCGGGTCCACCGAGGGTGGGGCCAGCACGGTGATGATCCGGGCGTGGGCGAGGAGTCGGGCGTGGCAGCGGCGCGCCCACCACCGCCGCGTCGCCACCAGCGCGCTGAGGCCGATCACCAGGGCGGGGACGGCGAACGGCGCGTGGCTGATCGCCCACACGGACAGGTGGTGCAGCGCGGTGAGCAGGGCGCCGCCGGGATCCCGCAGGTAGTCGCCGAACCAACCGTCGCTCAGCGCGCTCGCGTGAGCATAGCTCTCGCGGTTGCTGGGCGTGTCGCCGGTGAGGACGAGCCCAGCACGCATCGACGCGGCCATGGTGGGGCCTCCAAAGGGAACGGGGAGAGCGGGGACAGGCGTGGCGGGTGAGGACTCAGGTGCCGTCGAGGTCGATCTGCGCGTCGACGCGCTCGGGGTGGACGCCGAATTCGTCACCCTCGATCGCGGCGCCCGGCTCACCGGCGAGCCCGAGCTCGACATAGGTTCCGCCGGTGTCGAAGTCCGTCACGTCGCCGTCGTCGGCGTATTCGGCGAGTTCGGCGGGGTCGCTGGTGACCAGGGCATGTTCGGTGGGTGAGGCGATGCTCTGAAACGCCACCCGCTGGCTGCCCGCGCAGAGCAGTCCCTGGCCGCGATCCGCCGAGAGGAGGAACCGGCGTTCCCCGGCCGACAGGTCGAAGGTCTGGGTGATCTCGTCGATGGCCTGGGAGGCTTGGCGGAGCAGGATTTGGGTGGCCGCGTTTGTCACGACCGCTTTCCCGAGGTCGCTGCCGAGCACGTCGGCGGTGTCCTGGGTGGCCACGGTCAACCCGGCCCAGTGCTTTCTGGACGCTTTCGCCATGCGGAACAGGAACTGGGCCCCGGAGGTGTCCTTCATGAGCAGCCACGCCTCGTCCACCACCACCAGCCGCGGCCGGCGGATCGCCGGGTTGGACACGCGGCGCCACACCGCGTCCAGGGTGAGCAGGGTGCCGATCGCCTTCAGCTCGTCGGGCAGGTCCCGCAGGCTGAA
>JAVKSM010000106.1:0-11587 GCA_039583705.1 Pseudonocardiaceae bacterium | reverse complement strand
TCAGTCCTCGCGGGACAAGCGCCGCAAGCGCTCCCTGCCGGGATCCACCGTGCGAAGGGAAGGTAGAGCCATCAGCGCCGGGCCGGCGGTACCGGGCCATGGACACCCGATAGGGATCAGAAGGGGGTGTCCAGCGTCAGTTGCCGCACCCCGGGCAGGTACGGATCCAGCTCACCGGTCTCGAACCGGGACATGCTGACCACCTGCCAGAACGCTCCGCGGACGTTGCCTTCCAGCTTGTAGCGGCCGTCGGGCGCCAGCGCCGCCCATCCCTCGGGCAGCCCGAGCAGCGTCAGGCGCGGTTCGGGCCGTTCGCCGGTGACCGTCCACAGCCGGGTGGTGCCGTCGTCGCCGCCCGTCGCGAGCAGGCCGCCTGACGGGCTGAACGCCACGGAGTACACGCTGCGGGTATGCCCCGCCAGGGTGTGCAGCTGCCGTCCGGACGAGGGATCCCACAGCCGGACGACGAGGTCGTCCCCCGCCGTGGCCAGCAGGTCGCCGGCGGGGCTGAACGCGGCCGTCCACAGCCGCCGGGTGTGCCGTCTCAGCTCGTGCAGCGTCGCTCCCGACTCGACGTCCCACAGCCGGGCTGTGGTGTCCCAGGAAGCGCTCGCGAGCACGCCGTGGCCGAAGTCGACGGCGTAGACCCGATCGGTGTGGCCCTGAAGCGTCCGGACCAGCTTCCCGGACGAGGGGTCCCACAACCGGACCGCCGAGTCGTCACAGCCGGTGGCGAGCAGGGCGCCGTCGGCGCTGTAGGCGATCGACCGGACCCGCCCTCGGTGCTCGGCCAGCGTGTGCACCAGCCGGCCGGTCGTGCGAAGCCAGAGCCGGACCATGTCGTCGTCGTTGGCGGTGGCCAGTTCGTCTCCGGACGGGCTGAACGCCACCGCCCAGACGGGCGCGGACTCGACGTCGAGGTGCCTTTCGTAGCGATCGGTGTCGAGGTTCACCAGGTTGAGGCGCCCGTCGTTGCCCACCGTGACCATGCGGTTCCCGGACCGACTGAAGATCGCTGAATCCAGCCGGACCAGGCGGTCGTCCGTGCCGACGAACTGCCGCGACAGCCGACCGGTCCTCGGGTCCCAGAGCCGGACCACACCGTCGTTGCCGCTCACGGCGAGCGTCGAGCCGTCCGCGCTGAACCGGGCAGAGCTCACCTGGCGTCCGTGCCCGGTCAGGGTGTTCCGGCACTGCCCGGTCGAGGTGTCCCACAGCCGGGTGGTGAACTGGTCGTCGCTGACGGCGAGCTGGATGCCGTCCTGGCGGAACGCGAACGGCCAGACCGATCCGGTGTGCCCGCTCAGCTCGTGGCGGAGCCGGCCGGTCGCGGTCTCCCACAGCCGTACCGCGCCCGCGCTGTCCCCGGTGGCCAACAGCTCCCCGGACGGGCTGAAAGCGACGCAGTAGATCGCGGCGTCGTGGCCGCTCAGGGTGTAGCGGAGCCGGCCGGCGGGGGTGTCCCACACCCGCACGCCACCGTTGGTGTCGCCGCTGGCGAGCAGGGGCTCGCTGGGGTGGAACGCCGTGGCGTAGACCCGGCCGCGGTGGCCGGGCAGCTCCGCGAGTGGGCGGCAGGTCGCCGGATGCCACAGGCGGACGGCGCCGTGTCGGCCGCTGGTGGCCAGCAGGTCTCCCGTGGGATTGAAGGCGACCCGGTAGACCGAACCGGCCACGCCGGTGAGCTCTCCCCTGGACTCGCCGGTCGAGCTGTCCCACAGCCGGACGCTCCCGCCCTGGTGGGCGGCTGCGACGAGGGGCCCGCTGAAGGCGAGGCTGAAGACGAGGCCGGGTCCGGCGGGCAGCTCACAGCGCAGCGAGCCAGTCTCGATCGTCCACAGCCGCACCACGCCGTCGGCGTCCCCGGTGGCGAGTTCCCGCCCCGACGGACTGATCACAACCGGCCACGGCCACTGCGCGTGACCGTCCAGGACGTGCCGGCAGCGGCCGGTCGTAGCGTCCCAGATGCGCACGGTACCGTCGCTCGACCCGGTGACGAGGACGTCCCCGCCGTAGCCGACCGAGAAGACCCGGCCGCGATGTCCCTGCAGGGTGCGCAGCGGCAGGCCGGTCGTTGCGTCGTAGACCAGCACGCCGCCGCCGTCGCTGCCGATCGCCAGCATGTCCCCCTCCCGGCTGTAGCCGAGAACCTGGGGGAGCCGGCCGATCTCGACGTGGAAGCCGTGCCGCACCCCGACCAGGGCCGGTGCGAACTCCGTCGCCACCGGCTGGGGCGGGGTCACCGCCGCCCCGCGCAGCTCTGCAGCGTCGGGCACGCCGGTCGCGCCGACGAGCGCCGCCCGCCGCCATCGGCTCCCGGTCACGGTCGCACCGGTGAGGTCGGCACGGCACAGCCGGGCACGGGTGAGGTCGGCTTCGGTGAGGTCGGCTCCGGTGAGCTGCGCCTCGTCGAGTCGGGCCGCCACCAGGCATGCGCCGCGCAGGACCGCGCCGGTCAGGTTCGCGCCCACCAAACGGGCGCCGGTGAGGTCGGCCCCGGTGAGGTCGACGCCGCGCAGCTCACGGTAGGAGAGGTCCTCGCCCCTCAGGGAGGCGCCGCGGAGGTCCGCGGTGGGCGGGGTGCGCAGCCGGGTGCTCACCTTGAGCGCGTTGGTCCGCGCCACGGTGTCGGCGTCCGGATCGCTGAGCACGCCCTCCGCCCACGCTTGGCAGGCACGGGTGTCGGCAAGATCGCAGAGGAAGTCGACGGTCAGCGCTGACAGCGGGCGCCTGCGAAGCTGGGAGGGCGCGGGCGCGCCCTCGGTGAGCTGCTTGGCGATCATGTTGGCGACCAGCCACTCCGTCACCGAGCTGTGGATGAAGCCGAACAGGCCCTCCTCGGTGCGGGTGAGGAGGCTGCCGCTGCCCATGGCGAAGGCCGTCTGGTCGGGTGAGAGGCGGCCGTCGAGGAGGCCGGAGAGCGTCTGTGCCACCTTGGTGAGCTCGGCGAGCCGCAGGTAGGACTCGCCGGTCTCCCACAGGCGCAGGGCGAGCGTGGTGACGGCCTGCCACAGCTCGTCCCGACGCAGGGCGAGTGCCCTGCCCGGGCGGCCCGCGGCCCGGCCCGCCTCGTGGGACAGCCAGGATCGCAGGATCTCCCGGTACAGCGTGGCCGCGCTGAGCGTGTGCCCCCGCTGCGCCGCCGCGCGCAGCGCCGCCTCGTCCAGCTCGGCGATGAAGCTGAGCATGCGCGGGTTCTGCGACAGGTCGAGCAGATCCTGCACTCCGGTGATCAGGCGCAGCCGCTCGTCGGCCCGCTCGGCGTCCCCGTCGTAGCGGTTGACGAGGTAGGCCCGGATCTGGGCCGGGGTGAAGTCCTCGACGCTGAGGATCCGCCGATTCGGCAGCAGGCCGACCCGTTCGCCCAGCGCGGTGAAGACCTGGGCCTGGGACTTGAAGTGCTGGGTCCGGCTGGCCACGATGATCTTCGCGTCGTCCTGGGCCGCCTCGAGCAGCGTGTCGAGGTGGTCGGCGGCGCGCTCGTAGGTGAGCCTGGCGACCAGCTCGTCGAAGCCGTCGAACAGCAGGACGATCCGGCCCTGGCGCAGCATGTAGTCGAACGCCTTCGGGTCGACCGGTTCCTCGCCGTGGTTGGCGAGGTGGGCGGCGACCAAACCGTAGATCGAGTGTGCCTTCTCCAGCGCCCGCAGCTCGATGAGGATCGGGATCAGGTGCGGGACGGTCTCGGCGATCCGTCGGGCCAGCTCGCGAAGCGCATAGGTCTTGCCGCGTCCGAAGTCGCCCAGCAGCAGCACGAACCGGGCGTAGTCGGAGCTGACCAGGCGCAACAGCTCCGGCACGAGGTCGTCGCGGATCGTCGTCTCGCTGCGACCCAGCTCCCGAAACCGTTGCGGCACGTACCGCTGCGGTGGGTAGAGGGGATCGGCCCGCAGCCGCGTCGTCTGCCGACCGACATATCCGTCCAGGTCGAGCAGGCCCTGGAACTCGGTGAAGCTGCGCAGCCGCACCCCCCGGCGCAGTGCCTCCTCCCGCAGCGCCTGCGCCGGCGCGGGCCCCTGGTAGACCAGCTCGGAGCCGGGCCCGGGCTCATGGCGGAGGAAGCCTTCGACGACGTCCCGGGTCGGCTCCCCCACGTGGGCCGCCACCCGCCACTGCGGGTTGAAGCCTTCCTCGTGGCGGGTGAGCAGCAGGTGCGGAGGTTCCGCCTCGACGTGGCGGATCCTCACCCGTCCGTAGCGGGCCTCGCAGACCTCCTCGATGCGCTCCAGGAGCAGGCTGTCCGGGCCGGCGGCGCAGGTCGGCTCGCTGGATCCGGAGCTGGGCTGCAGCGCGGGCGCGCCAGCACCGCCGGCCCTGTCCAGTTCTCCCCGGGTGATCGGAAAGGTGACACTGACCGCGTGCCAGGCTCGTTCCAGGCGGGCCGTCGGCGTCTTCTCCACACCCTCGCCGTAGGCCGAGAAGCGCCGCAGGCCGTCCGCGGTCAGCTCGACGACCTCCTCCCGGCCGGGGGCCGCCGCGGGGAGGACGGGCAGCCCGGAGCCGAGGGTGTCGATCGTCGTCCCGCCCGGTCCCGGGCCGTGCAGGATCAGGTTGAGGCGGGGCCCGAGCAGCCGGTCGAGCGTGGCCGCGTCACGCAGCAGGGTGGGGTCCAGGCCCGCCGTCATGGCGCCTGGAGCGGGGTCGTGGCGCAGCACCCCGACCCGCAGCCACCCGGACTCCTCGAACGGCCGCAGCCGCTTGGCGAACCACGCGGCTTGCGCCTCGCCCACCCAGCCGTAGTCGTCGTCCGCGCGGTGGCTGATCGCCATCGTGGAGTTCAGCCCCGCGACCGCGACCTGCAGCTCGGGCACGGCGAACAGGGTCCATGGCTGCGCGGCGTCGAAGACCGGTCCGTCGAGACCCTGGTAGAGCTCGTCGAAGAGCTGGGCGTAGTGCTCCAGCTTGGGGAAGTACGGCGGCACCGGCGCGACGTCCCTGGACTCGCACTGCAGGACGTAGGCCTGGCAGGCGGTCCGGGAGACGTCGTGGGCGCCCGGGACGATGACCAGCCGACCGGGTTCCAGCCCGAGCAGCACGCGCAGCCCGGTGAGGAATTCCAGCGCGTCGTCCCGCTCGCGTGGTCGCCCGGACTCCATGAGGTCGCCGCTGACCAGGATCAGGTCGGGATCGGGCACGCCGGCATCGGTCAGCGCCGTCACGTTGGCCCAGATCCGTTCCTGCAGATCGCGCGCGGTGACCGGCTCGGCGGAACCGACCATGCCCCGCCCGAACCGGGGACCGGGCACGTGCAGCAACGTGATCGACCCGGGTCGGACCGTCCGGCCCTGGACAGCGGCCGGGTAAGGCGGCTGCGCGGCCGGGGCCCGGCGGGTGTGGAGTGGCTCGCGGGAGGATCGCCCGAGGGTGGGCGTCGGGCGGGAGACCGCGCGGCGCCCACCCGGCTCGGGGCGCACCGCCTCGCTCTGGTCGGCTGCCACCACCTGGGTCACGTGGTGTGGCGGGAACCCCGGCGCCCGTTCCGGCTTGGCCCGCCCGACCAGGGCATGACGCAGCCGGGTGAGCAGCACCTCCCGCGCCGCGACGGGATCGCTGACGCCGACCAGATCCAGATAGGTGATCGTGGCGAGCAGGCCCTCCAGCGGGCAGTCCTCGATGCGGACCGTGACGAGCTTGTCCCGGTCGGCGCGCATCGCCGCCTGCCACTCCATGCCCCCGTAGCGCGACCTGAGGTAGTTCCGGGACAGGACGGCCACCACCACGGCGGCGTCCCGGACGCCCCGGTCCATGAAGTCGATGAAGTTCGTGCCCGGGACGAAGTCCCAGGTCTGGATGAGCGTACGGTGACCGGCGGCCTCGAGCTGCCAGGCGAGCCAGGTGGCCCAGCGCTCGTCGGCCGGCGAGTAGCTGACGAAGAAGTCGACGGGAGGGTCCGAGCCGATGGGCGGCCCCGCCGCGGTGTCGCCGCGTGGAGCGTCCCCCATTCGCCTCATGCCGCCAGTATGACGGGTGAGACCACTCGTTGCCGCCGACGAACGGTGACCGAAGACCATGCCGCGTGTGCCCGCCCGTCCCGCGTCGTCCCACGGCGACCCGCCACGCGGGGTCCGGCGGGTGCTCACGGTCGCGCGCCGGCGCAGCGTCCTCGACTGGATCAGGATCGGGCTGCTGGTCGTCGGCGTAAGCTGCGTGCTGACCGGTTTGTTGCCCAAGGCGCAGGCCGAGGCGAACCTGCGGCGGATCGCGCCGCTGCTGCTCTTCCTCGGCAGCGTGATCGTGCTGGCCAAGCTCGCCAAGCAGGCGCAGGTCTTCGACGTCATCGCGGTCAAGATCGCGATCGTGGGCCGGGGGAACTACCCGGCACTCTTCGTGCTCTGCGTGATCTTCGCGGCGCTCACGACGATGTTCCTCAACCTCGACACGACGGCCGTGTTGCTCACCCCCGTGATGCTGGCCCTCGCGCCCAAGGCGCGGATCGCGGCACTGCCGCTGGCCATGACCACGCTCTGGCTGGCCAACACCGCGAGCCTGCTGCTGCCGGTCTCGAACCTCACCAACCTGCTCGCCGCCGACCGGGTGGCGCTCCCGGCATCGGCATTCGCGGCCCGGATGTGGCTCCCGCAACTGGTGGCGATCGCCGTGACCATGATCTTTCTGTGGGTCTGCTACTGGCGGCGGGGTGAGCGGGGCGCCGACCGCTACCTGCCGCCGCCGCCGTTGCGGCTCGAGGCGCGCCGCGAGCGGACGCTGTTCGGGGTGGCCGGAGGGGCCTGCGTCCTGTTCATCGTCGCCATCCCGTTCCTCCGCGAGCAGATCGGCTATGCTGCCGCCGTCGCCGCGGTGGTCGTCGTGGTCGCGTTCGCCGCCCTCGACCGCCGCGCGCTGCGGCCCGACCTCGTCCCGTGGCAACTGCTGGTCTTCGTCACCGGCCTGTTCCTGGTGGTTCCGACGCTGAGCCGGTACGGGCTCACCGAGGTCATGACCGCGCTCGTCGGCACCGACCACACCGGGATCGGCTCCTACCGGGCCGCCGCGGCCGGTGCCGGGCTGTCCAACCTGGTCAACAACCTGCCCGCCTACACGGCCGGGGAGGCGGTCGTCCCCGCGGGGAACGGTGACCAGTTGCTGGCGCTGCTCATCGGCACCAACGTCGGGCCGGTGGTCACGCCCTGGGCGTCCCTGGCGACGCTGCTGTGCCTGGAGTCCTGCCGTGACCACGGGCTGCGGGTCCGGCCGCGCACGTTCGTGCTCACCGGCCTCGGTCTGGCGGTCGTCGGAGTGGCCGCGAGCGTCGCCGTCCTGCCGCTGACCCGCTGAGGCCAAAGCCCCGACGCGGCGACCCGGACGCGGCGACCTACCCCTCGGATCCGCCGATGGTGACCTCCTGCTGCGCGGAGCGGACCAGGGCGAGCAGGTCCGGGATGGCTTCCGGTCGCCCGGCCACGAAGCTGCGGTCCTCGTCGGGAAGGTCGAAACGTTCGCCGACGGGGGAGCCGTCGAGGGCGGCGACGCTGATCCCTGCCTCCTGCGCGATCAGGCGGCCCGCGGGCAGGTCGACGGCTTCCGGCCGGTAGCCGACGAACCCGTCGATGTCTCCGCGCGCCAGCATCACCCAGGACAGCAACGGCGCCCACAGTTGCAGGACCCTTCGGGCGCCCGACTCCAGGACCGTCCGCAGCGCCCTCGCCGTGCTGTCGGTCCGACCCACCCCGTGGCCCTGGGTCCAGGCCAGTACCCGACCAGCGGTGGTGGGCCTGGGGGATTGTCCAGATCGGGGTGGTCGGCGCAGGGACGTGCCCGCCGGCCCGCGAGCGCCCCGGCCGCGGACCGCGGACCACGTCTGGCCGGCCACCGGGTCGTGGACGACGCCGAGCACCGGCACCTTGTTCTCGCACAGGGCGATGCCCACCACGTAGGTGTTCAGGCCGATGACGACGTTGTTGGTGCCGTCCAAGGGGTCCACCAGCCACACCCAGGAGCTGTCGGCTGCGTCGAGCAGGCCGCACTCCTCGCTGATGATGCGGTGACCGGGGAACGCATCCCGGATTTGCCCGACGATGAGGCGCTCCGCGGCGAGGTCGAGATCGGTCACCACGTCGCCGGCCGCCCCCTTGGCGCGGATCCCGAAGTCCCCGGTGGTGCCGCCGCGCAGCAGTGCTCCCGCCGCTCGGGCCGTGTTGACGGCGACGCCGCGCGCGTGCTCGATGTCCATCGGGACGGCTGTCTTCACGGGCGGCATCGGTCCTCCTACTCGATTGTGCGGACGCTCGCGAGCCGTCGCAGGACCACCCGGGCCGCAGCGGCGGTCTCGTCGCGGTCGCAACGCTGCCGCGGTATCCGGTGGGTCCTGGTGTCGATCCCACCGAGTGAGAGGTCCAGCGTCCCCGGCCGGGGGAACCCGAGAGCGACGGTGGCGGCCTCACCCCGGACCACGGTGGCGTGGAAGGCTCCCGCCGGCAGAGAGTAGACGTCGCCCTCATGGTTGAGGTCCGTGGCCGCGACCTCGTAGCGGACCAGTCGCGGGGTCTCGCGCATCTCGTCCACGTCCCCGTTGCTTCGTACCTCAAACACGCGGCACATGGCCCGCTCCACCGTATCGGTGACGTCGATCACCTGGTTGCCCAGGCTCCCGTAGAGCACGTAGCTGGTCAGGTTCCAACTGTGGGCGTGCACCATCGACGTGGTCGGGCTCGCCCCCGGCAGGCTGTCGCTCCACACGTGCACACACACTCCCCTGCCTCCCGCCCGTCTGACGGGAATGCACACGAACCCCAAGGGATGCCGCTTGGCTGCGACGCTCGTGCGGCCCTCGGCTATGTCGTCGAGGGCCTCGAACGCCCAGCGGGGCGCGGCCCGCCCGATCGTGCCGTCGCGCACCGCCGCCTGGAGGCTCTCGTAGTCCATCGTCGCTCACTGGTAGGGATTCCTCGCCCGCAATGCCTTGACGACGAGCTCCGAGACGTCGCGGTCGCTGTAGGAGCGAGGCAGCTCGAGGTCCAGGACGGAGAAGAGCTTGCGGGTCTCCTCGACGGTTGGTTCGTCGCTGAGCTGGAGGTCGCCGGCCTGGTCGAGGGGCACCCGCCGCGCCTGGTTGAAGCTCGCCACCAGCTCCCGACTATAGGCCCGGTAGTAGGGCTTGCCATTCTCGATCACCATGGCCGGGGCGGTAGGGTCCTCCTGCGTCATGATCACCGAGCGGGAGGACAGGTCCCAGCGGAACGTCGTCATGACGCCGGACAGGCCCAGCTCGATCTTGAGGAAGGGGAAGCGCTGGCGGTACCAGCACGTGGCGAGGACCGTGGCGAAGGACTCCTTGCGGGTGCGCTCGAAGGTCCATGGTTCGCCGGTTCCGTCGGGGCCCGGCGTGAGTGAGGAGCGGAACTGGGCGTATGCCTTACAGAGCGCCTCATCCGTGGGGTCGATGATCTCCAGTTGCATGCGCAGCGGCCGCCGTTCCTGACGGGCTGTCTCGACGCACGCCTTGAGCGTCACCGCGCGCAGGTAGGTGCCCGTGCCGCCCTTGAACATCCACTGGTCGGTGTGGCGGTGCGCCTCGGCGTGTTCCTGACCCACCTCGCTGCCGCTGAGCAGACGCACGGCGGTGGCGTCGGTCAGCGCCTTCGCCGCCGACTGCCGGTCCTTGAGCAGCGTCGCGGCGAGCAGCGCCAACACGAGCAGGATCGCGGCGTCGACCGTGTCGCTGCCGTTCTTGCCGAGCACGTTGGGGCCGTACACGTCGAGGATCTCGAGGATGCCGACCGTCGTCGCGACCAGCAGCGCCAAGACGGCGTCGGCGTTTCGTTTGAGCCACTTCGTGAACGATGCCATGGCCACGTCTCCGGTCGCCGGATCTGCTCGCATCGTACGTGGGGTGAGGCGGAGAACCGGGGGAACCGAGGCGAACCGGCCGCTACCCCGCGTCCCGGCACGAGCAGCGGCGGTGTCGGGCGGCTGGCCCGGCTGGTGCTCACGGTGCTCATGACGGAGACCAGCGTCGCCGGGCCAGCCTGCCGGGACCAGCCTCTCTTCCCGGGTCCTCCGGCGCCGGTCCTGTCAGGGGGACGTGGTTGCATGCCCGGCGTGGACGGCGTGGACGGCGTGGACGGCCCCCAGCTCGTGCGCCTTCCGGTGCAGGACCGGCCCGACCCTCGGCCCGACCTCGCCGCGGCGGCGGTCGTCGGCCACCGCGAGGGGTTCCTCCGGGTGCTCGGCGGTCCCGGCACCGGCAAGACGACGCTGCTGGTGGATGCCGTCGTCGCGCGGCTGTCCGAGGGGGAGGACCCGGAGCGGGTGCTCGTCCTGCTGGGCAGCCGCCGGGCCGCCACCGACCTGCGCCAGCGGGTGATCCGGCGGCTGGCACAGCTCTGCGCCCCGCGGCGTGACGGGCTGCCGTGGACGGTCCGGGAGCCCGTGGTGCGCACGGTTCACTCCTACGCTTTCGGGGTGCTCCGGCTGGCCGCCGCGCGGCGCGGGCAGGCTCCACCCAGGCTGCTGTCCGGGTCGGAGCAGGACGTCGTCATCCGGGAACTGCTCGCCGGCGAGCTGGCCGGGGACGGGCCGGGGTCAGGGTGGCCGCAGCGGGTGCGCCCGGCGTTGCGGCTACCCGGCTTCGGCGCCGAGCTGCGCGAGCTGCTGCTGCGGGCCGCCGAGCGCGGTCTCGGGCCGGCCGAGCTCGCCGCATTGGGCCGGGAGTGCGGGGTGGCCGAGTGGGAGGCCGCCGGGCGCTTCTACCGCGGCTACGAGCAGGTGACGCTGCTGCGCGGCTCGGTGGGCACGACCGGCCCGGCGCTGGACGCTGCGGAGCTGGTCGCGGCCGCAGCGGACGCCCTCGCCGCCGACCCGGAACTGCTGGCCGCCGAGCAGGGCCGGGTGCGCCACGTGCTCGTGGACGACGCCCAGGACCTCGACCCGCAGCAGCACGCCCTCGCCCGCAGCCTGGGCGAGGGCGCGGCGTCGTTTCTGCTCGCCGGTGACCCCGACCAGTCCGTGCTGGCCTTCCGCGGCGCGGACCCGACGCTGTTGCGGGACGCCGACCCCGAAGGGCGGGCCACCGTCGTGCTCACCGTCGACCACCGGGCGTCCGCCGCGGTGCACGAGGCGACGGCCAGGGTCGCCGCCCGGTTGCCCGGCGGTGGTCCGCACCGGGCCCGTCGCGGACCACGGGGGTCGGGCGGGACGGTGGCGGTCCGGGTCTTCGGCTCGGCGGCGGCCGAGGCCGCGTGGGTGGCCGACCGGCTGCGCCGGGCACACCTGCGCGAGGGCGTGGCGTGGTCGGACATGGCGGTGCTCGTGCGTTCCACGGCCGGCGCGCTGCCGCCGCTGCGCCGGGCGCTGCTCGCGGCGCAGGTGCCGCTGGCGGTGCCGGGTGACGAGCTGCCGCTGGCCCGGGCGCCCGCCGTGCTGCCGCTGGTGATGCTGCTGCGGTTTGCGGTGCGGCCCGGCGCGCTGGATGCCGACGCCGCCGTCGCGCTGCTCAGCTCGCCGCTGGGCGGCGCCGACCCGCTGGCGCTGCGCCGGCTGCGGCGGGGGCTGTTGCGGCTGGCCGCGGCCGGGGGTGGCGATGGGGATCGCGGCAGCGACGAGCTGCTCGTTGACGTGCTGCGCGAGGTCGCACCGGGTGGGGGTGAGG
>JAVKSM010000105.1:0-11662 GCA_039583705.1 Pseudonocardiaceae bacterium | reverse complement strand
GGGTAGCCAGCTTCCCTCGGGCAGCGCGCCGGTGGCGATCTGGGCGCGCAGCGCCTCGGCAAGGGGCTGGTGGTGGTGGGTGGTGGTCTTGGCCATACCGCTCCTGATACCGCAGATATGTCCTGCTCGCGGGCTCCGTCAGCGGCAGGTGAGCAGGACCGCGGTGTCGAAGCAGGTGGAGGTGCCGGTGTGGCAGGCGGGTCCGGTCTGGTCGACGACGACGAGCACTGCGTCGCCGTCGCAGTCCAGGCGCACCTCGTGCACGCGCTGGGTGTGACCCGAGGTCTCCCCCTTGACCCAGTGCCGCTGTCGCGAGCGGGACCAGTACGTCGCCCGGCCGGTGGTCAGGGTGCGGTGCAGCGCCTCGTCGTCCATCCAGGCGACCATGAGCACCTCGCCGGTGCCCCGCTGCTGCGCCACCGCACAGACCAGCCCGTCGGGCGTGCGCCGCAACCGCGCCGCGATGGCCGGGTCCAGGTCACTCACCGCACCTCGACCTCCGCTGCCCGCAGCGCGTCCTTGACCTCGCAGATGCGCAGCAGCCCGAAGTGGAACACGCTCGCCGCCAGCACCGCGTCCGCACCCGCCGCCACCGCCGGCGGGAAGTGCGCGACGGCTCCAGCACCGCCGCTCGCGATCACCGGGACGTCCACCCTCGCCCGCACGTCGCGGATCATGGCGAGGTCGAAGCCGGCCCTGGTGCCATCGGCGTCCATGGAGTTGAGCAGGATCTCCCCCACTCCCAGCTCCTGGCCGAGGGCCGCCCACTCGACGGCGTCGATCCCGGTGCGGCGCTGCCCGCCGTGCGTCGTCACCTCGTAGCCGGACGGCGTCGGCGGGCCCCCCGCGGGCACCCGGCGGGCGTCCACCGACAGCACGATGCACTGCGCCCCGAACCGGCGGCTGCACTCGGCCAGCAGTGCCGGCCGAACCACGGCCGCGGTGTTGATGCCCACTTTGTCCGCCCCGGCCCGCAACAGCCGGTCCACATCGGATGGTGCCCGGATCCCGCCGCCGACGGTGAGCGGGATGAACACCTGCTCGGCGGTGCGCCGCACGACGTCGTAGGTGGTCTCCCGGTCGGCCGAGGAGGCGGTGACGTCGAGGAAGGTCAGCTCGTCGGCGCCTTCCGCGTCGTAGACCCGGGCCATCTCGACGGGGTCGCCCGCGTCGACGAGGTCGGCGAAGTTGACGCCCTTGACGACGCGCCCGCCGTCCACGTCCAGGCAAGGGATCACGCGCACCGCGACCGCCACAGCACGGAGCCTAACGGGGGTGCGGTGCAGGCTTGGGTGTCAGGCGCCGGCGACGGCAGCCAGTGCCTCGGGAAGGGTGAACGCCCGGGCGTAGAGGGCCTTGCCGATGATCGCACCTTCCACTCCCGGCACCGTCGCCAGCGCCAACAGGTCCGCCACACTGGACACCCCGCCGGAGGCGATGACCGGGACCGTCGCCCGATCGCAGACCTGCCGCAGCAGCTCGGTGTTCGGACCGCGCAGCGTGCCGTCCTTCGACACGTCAGTCACCACATAGCGGGAGCAGCCGTCATGCTCCAGCCGGGCCAGCACCTCCCACAGGTCGCCGCCGTCGGAGGTCCAGCCACGCGCCGCCAGCCGGTGCCCGGCTTCGGTGATCCGGACGTCGAGGCCCACGGCGACCCGGTCGCCGTGTTCGGCGATCGCGGCAGTGCACCACGACGGGTCCTCCAACGCGGCCGTCCCGACGTTGACCCGTGCGGCGCCGGTCGCCAGCGCCGCCCGCAGCGAGTCGTCGTCGCGGATCCCGCCGGACAGCTCGACGGCCACGTCCAGCGTCCCGATCACCTTGGCGAGCAGCTCGGCATTGGAGCCACGGCCGAACGCGGCGTCGAGGTCGACGAGGTGGACCCACTGCGCGCCAGCCTGCTCCCAGGCCAGCGCCGCGGTCAACGGATCGCCGTAGCGGGTCTCCGTACCGGCTTCGCCCTGCACCAGCCGGACCGCCTGCCCGTCGACCACGTCGACGGCCGGCAGCAGCACCAAGGTCATCCCCGCAGCTCCCGGCACCAGTTCTGCAGCAGGACGGCACCCGCGTCACCGGACTTCTCGGGGTGGAACTGGGTCGCGCACAGCGCGCCGTTCTCCACCGCGGCGACGAAGTCCTCGCCGTGGTGCGCCCAGGTCACCCTCGGCTCGGGTAGCGGCGGGCACGGCTCAAGCTCCCAGCGGCGTACCCCGTAGGAGTGCACGAAGTAGAACCGCGTCTCCGCGTCCAGGCCGGCGAACAGCGTGCTCCCCCGCGGCACCCGCACCGTGTTCCATCCCATGTGCGGCAGCACGTCAGCCTTGAGCCGCTCCACGGTGCCGGGCCACTGCCCCATGCCCTCGGCTTCGACGCCGTGCTCGACGCCGCGCTCGAAGAGCACCTGCATGCCGACGCAGATCCCCAGCACCGGCCTTCCGCCAGCCAGGCGCTGCCCGACGATCCGGTCGCCGCGGAGCGCCCGCAGCCCCTCGGCGCACGCGGCGAACGCCCCGACCCCCGGCACGACGAGACCGTCGGCGGCGAGCGCGGCGCGGTGGTCAGCGGTCACCTCGGCCGCGACCCCCAGTCGGCGCAGTGCCCGCTCGGCCGATCGCAGGTTGCCCGACCCGTAGTCCAGGACGACGACACGCGTCATCGGGCAAGGCTAGCCGTGGGCTCACAGCCTGTCCTTACCCGGTGCGGGCACCGCACACCACCGTTGTCGGGCCGGCCACTGCACCCGGTCAGACATTCTCCAGCGCCTGGCTGAAGTCGGCGACCAGGTCGTCGCATGCTTCGACGCCACAGCTCACTCGGATCAAGTCCTCGGTGATGCCGGTGCGTTCGCGGTCGTTCGGGCTCATGCCCGCGTGTGAGGTGATCGCCGGCCGGGTGACGAGCGTCTCCACCCCGCCGAGGCTCGGCGCCACGTAAGGGATCCGCAACGCCTCGAACAAACCCTCCGCGGCCTCGGTACCACCCGCGAGGCGCAGGCTCAGCATGCCGCCAAAACCGGAGAGCAGCTCAGCCGCGTGTGCGTGGTCGGGATGGGACGGCAGCCCCGGGTGGTTGACGACCGAGACCTTCGGGTGCCCGCTGAGGAATCGGGCCAGCGCCAAGGCGTTCTCGTTGCAGGCACGCACCCGCAATGCCAGGGTCTTCAGGCCCCGAGCCAGGAGGAAGCCGGCGTGCGGATCCAGACTGCCGCCGTAATGGTTCAGGGTCCGGCGGACCCGGTCGGTCAACTCCGCAGCTCCCGCGATGCTGCCCGCCACGATGTCCGAGTGGCCGTTCAGGTACTTCGTCGCGCTGTTGACGCACAGATCGAAGCCGAGTGGGACGGGCCGGAGGTTCACCGGGGTGGCGAACGTGTTGTCGATCACTGAAACCAGCTCGTGCCGCCGGGCGAACGCGACCACGTCGCGCAGCCGACCCACCCGCATCAGCGGATTCGTTATCGTCTCCACCAGGAAGACCCGGGTGCGGGGGGTCCGTGCCGCCTCCCACGTCTCAGGCCGGCTCGGATCGACGAACGTGTAGCTCCAGCCGAGATCCTTGGCATGGTGGGTGAGGAAGTCGTGCGTGCCTCCGTACAGGCAGTCGCTCGCGAGCAGATGGTCGCCGGCGCGCAGCACCGCGTGCAGCACCGTCGTCACCGCCGCCATGCCGGAGGAGGTCGCCAGCGCGGCTTCCGCGCCTTCCAACATCGCCAGCTTGTCGTGCAGATAGGTCTGTGACGGCGTGGAGCTCAGCCGGATGTACCTGATGTCGTGGTAGTCGGTGCCTGGCTCCACCGCGAACACGGTGGCCTGGTAGATCGGAAAGACGACAGAGCCGTCGGGTCCGGGTCGGCGCTCACCCGCGTGCACGGCAAGGGTCTCGATGTGCGGCTGGCTGGTGCTTGGCATCTGGTCCTCCTCCTGTCCGATGACACGGGCACCGTCGAGGGTGCCCGGCCCGGCGTGGTTGTCAGACCAGCCGCAGCACCCCGGCGGCGATGGCGATCGCGGCGGCGAGGCCGATCAGCCCGGCGAGCGCCCGGGACTGCCGCCACAGGCTGGCCACTCCGCCGATCAGGAAGCCGCCGACCGCGACGAGAAGCACGCCCACGCCGGACGAACTCACAGCACGCCTTTCGTGGAGGGCACTCCGGCCTGCCGGGGGTCGAGCTCCACGCCCGCGCGCAACGCCCGGGCAAGGGCCTTGAACTCGGCTTCGGTGACGTGGTGCGGGTCCCGTCCGGCGAGCACCCGGACGTGGACCCCCAGCGCTGCGTGCACGGCGAGCGTCTCGAACACGTGCCGGTTGAGCACCGTGGGATAGCCGCTGGCGACGACGAAGCCGGCCATCGCCTCCGGCTCGCCGGTGTGCGCGCAGTACGGCCGCCCGGACACGTCGACGACGGCGTGCGCCAGCGCCTCGTCCATGGGCACCCACGCGTCGCCGAAACGACGGATCCCCGCCCTGGCGCCGAGCGCCTCGCGCAACGCCTCACCAAGCACGATGGCCACGTCCTCCACGGTGTGGTGGGGGTCGACGTCGGTGTCCCCGGAGGCCCGCACCACGAGGTCGAACGCGGCGTGCGTGCCGAGCGCGGCGAGCATGTGGTCGAAGAACCGGACTCCGGTGGCCACCTCCGTCTCTCCGCTGCCGTCGAGGTTCAGCTCGACGAGCACGGCGGACTCCTTGGTGACCCGCTCCAGCCGGGCCTTCCGGCTGATGGCTCTCACCGGCAGACCTCCTTGCTCGCCGCCAGGAACTCGTCGTTCTCCCCCGGTGTGCCGATGCTCACCCGCAGGTAGTGCGGTATGCCGACGTCGCGGATGAGCACGCCGCGCTCCAGGTAGGACCGCCAGCCGGCGGCCGCGTCGGCGAAGTGTCCGAAGAGCACGAAGTTCGCGTCGCTCGGGATGACGTGGAAACCCATCCCTCCCAACGCCTCCATCACCCGGTCGCGCTCCGCGCAGAGGGCAGCGACGGACTCCAACGTGGACCGCGCGTGTCGCAGCGCGGCACGCGCGGCGGCCTGGGTCAGCACCGAGAGGTGGTAGGGCAGCCGCACCAGCGCCAGCGCGTCGACCACCGCCGGGGCCGCGGCGAGGTAGCCCAGCCGACCCCCGGCAAAGGCGAAGGCCTTGCTCATCGTGCGGCAGACGACAAGCTTGGCGCCGAACTCGGCGAGCAGCTCCACGGCGCTGGGCCGGGAGGAGAACTCGGCGTAAGCCTCGTCGACGACGACGACCCCGGGCGCGGCCTCGACGAGGATGCGCAGGTCCGCCAGTGGCAGCGACTGCCCCGTCGGGTTGTTCGGGCTGGTGACGAACACGACGTCGGGTCGACGTGCCCACAGCGCGGCGGCCGCGCTGTCGACGTCGAGGGAGAAGTCGGCCCGGCGAGGCGTGGGCCACCACTCGGTGCGGGTGCCGGCCGCGATGACCGGGTGCATCGAGTAGGACGGCTCGAACCCCACGGCGACCCGGTCCGGGCCGCCGAATGCCTGCAGCAGTTGCTGCAACACCTCGTTGCTGCCGTTGGCCGCCCACAGGTTGCCCGCGGTGAACGGGATCCCGGTCGCACGGCCGAGATAGTCGGCGAGTGCGGTGCGCAGCGCGACCGCGTCGCGGTCCGGGTAGCGGTGCAGCGTCCGGGCCGCCTGGGCAGCGGCAGCCGCCACGTCGGAGACCAGCTCCGGTGGCGGCGGGTAGGGGTTCTCGTTGGTGTTCAGCCGGACCGGGACGTCGAACTGCGGCGCGCCATAGGGGGTGCGGCCGCGCAGATCCTCTCGCAGTGGCAGGTCGGCGAGGCGGACCGCGGCGCCGACGGTCACCCGTCGCCCCCGGCGGGGAAGCGGGCTCGGACCGCCTGGCCGTGCGCCGGCAGGTCTTCGGCGGTGGCCAACGCGACCACCCGGTCCGCGACCTGCCGCAGCGCCGCCTCGCTGTAGTCCACGACGTGGATCCCACGCAGGAACGTCTGCACGCTCAGACCGCCGGAATGGCGGGCGCAGCCACCGGTGGGCAGCACGTGGTTGGAGCCCGCGCAGTAGTCCCCGAGGGAGACCGGCGCCCACGGACCGACGAAGACCGCGCCGGCATTGCGCACCCGACGGGCCACCTCCCGGGCGTCCCGGGTCTGGATCTCCAGGTGCTCGGCCGCGTAGGCGTCGACGGCGAGCAGGCCGGCGTCCACGTCGGACACCAGCACCGTGCCGGACTGCCGCCCGGACAGCGCGGTGGTGATCCGCTCGACGTGCTTGGTCGCGGCCACCCGACGCTCCAGCTCGACGTCGACCTCGCCGGCCAGCTCCGAGCTGGTCGTGACGAGCACGCTGGCGGCGAGCGTGTCGTGCTCGGCCTGCGAGATCAGGTCAGCGGCGACGTGTCCCGGGTCGGCGGTCTCGTCGGCCAGGACGGCGATCTCGGTGGGACCCGCCTCGGCGTCGATGCCGACGATGCCCCGCACCAGCCGCTTGGCCGCGGTGACCCAGATGTTGCCGGGCCCGGTGACCAGGTCGACCGCGGTGAGCTCACCGAGGTCGGTGTCGACGCCGCCGTAGGCGAGCAGCGCGACTGCCTGGGCGCCACCGACCGCCCACACCTCGTCGACGTCCAGCAGCGCCGCCGCGGCGAGGACGAGGGGGTGCGGGCGGCCGCCGTACTCGGCCTGTGGCGGCGAGCACACGACCAGCGCGTCCACCCCGGCCACCTGGGCGGGGACGACGTTCATGATGACGCTGGAGGGGTAGACCGCCAGGCCGCCCGGGGCGTAGAGCCCGACCCGGCCCACCGGCACCCAGCGCTCGGTGACGGTGCCGCCGTCGACGACGTGGGTGGTGACCTCGCGGCGGCACTGGTCGGCGTGCACCCGGCGGGCCCGGGCGATCGACTCCTCCAGCCCGTCGCGCACCTCGGGGTCGAGCCCGTCCCGGGCGCGGCGCAGGTCGGGCACGGGCACCCGCACCGAGTCGGGGCGGACCAGGTCGAAGCGCTCGGCGAAGTCCAGCACGGCCTCGACGCCGCGCTCCCGGACCGCGTCGATGATCGGGCGCACCTGCCCGAGGGTGGTGTCGACGTCGGCCGCTGCCCGTGGGAGCAGCTCTCGCAGCCGGGCCGGGGTGGGCAGGCCGGCGCGCAGGTCGATCCGTCGCAACATGGCCACAGCCTAGTGTCCCGGAAGCGGAGCCCTGTGCCGCATCTGGGGATCAAGGCGATGGCTGGCAAGGCCGCAGATCGGGCGCTGTGGGGCATGGTGCACGGGTGAACAGCCGCCGCGATCTCCGTGAAAGGTAGACCAGCGCGACGAGCACCGGGACTTCGATGAGTGGGCCCACCACCCCGGCCAGGGCTTGCCCGGAGGTGACCCCGAAGACGCCGATGGCCACCGCGATCCCCAGCTCGAAGTTGTTGCCGGCGGCGGTGAACGCCAGGGTCGCGGTGCGCGGATAGGACAAGCCGATCGCCTTACCGAGGGCGAATGAGCCGGCCCACATGAGCGCGAAGTAGGCTAGCAGTGGCAGCGCGATCCGGGCCACCTCCATGGGCCGGGTGGTGATGGTGTGGCCTTGCAGCGCGAAGAGCACCACGACGGTGAACAGCAGCCCGTACAGTGCCCACGGCCCGAGTTTGGGCAGCAGCCGCCGCTCGTACCAGTCCCGGCCGCGGGCGCGTTCCCCGAGGGTGCGGGTGGCGAACCCGGCGACCAGCGGGATCCCCAGGAAGATCAGCACCGAGACCGCGATCGCGGTGATGGAGACGTCCAGCCCGGTGGTGGGCAACCCCAGCCAGCCGGGCAGCACGCGCAGGTAGAACACGCCGAGCAGGGAGTAGGCGAGGATCTGGAACAACGAGTTGATCGCGACCAGGACCGCGGCGGCTTCCCGGTCCCCACCGGCCAGGTCGTTCCAGATGAGCACCATCGCGATACACCGGGCCAACCCGATGATGATCAGCCCGGTACGGTAGGCGGGCAGGTCAGGCAGCAGCAGCCAGGCGAGGGTGACCATCACCGCCGGGCCGATCAGCCAGTTGAGCAGCAGCGAGGAGACCAGCATCCGCCGGTCCGCGGTGACCGCACCGATGCGGTCGTAGCGGACCTTGGCCAGCACCGGGTACATCATCACCAGCAGCCCGATGAAGATCGGAAGCGAGACCCCTGAGATGACGTGGGCGGCGTCCAGGCCGCGGGCGACGCCCGGCACGAACCGGCCCAGCGCCAGCCCGGCGGCCATCGCGGCGAGGATCCACACCGGCAGGAACCGGTCCAACCTCGACAACGCGCCCACCACCGTGGCTTGGGCGCCCGCCGTCGTCGCGGGTGTCGTAGTCGGGGTGGCTCTCACGCCGGAACCCCCGCCGATTCGCCGGGAACCAACACCGCCGAGAGCCGGGCCAGCACTTCCGGGTGGACCCGGTAGTAGATCCAGGTGCCGCGGCGCTGCCCGGTGATCAGGCCGGCTTCGCGCAGCACCTTGAGGTGATGCGAGATCGTCGGCCCGGTCAGGTGGAAGGCGCCGGTCACCTCGCACACACAGGCCTCCCCGCCGGTGTGCGAGGCGATCAGCGAGAGCAGCCGCAGCCGGACCGGGTCGGCCAGCGCCTTGAACACCGCCGCCAGCTCGACAGCCCGGCCCTCGGACAGCGGTTCGGTGGCCAACGGGGAGCAGCACGCCTGCAGCGCCACCACGGGCAAGTGCTTCGACATGCTTCTACCTTGACAGATTACTAGTTAGAGAACAATCTAGTCATGGAAGGTAGGTGGCTGTCTATCGCCGCAGGGCGGTACGCAGATGCCAGGCCATCACCCGATCGACCGACAGTTGGCGACCGGTGATCTGCTGGTAGTGGCGCATGGTCGGCGCATGGTGGCGGTCAGCAACTCGACGCCCGGACCCGTTCCGGGAAGGGCACGCAGGTCGTACTCCGGCTCGGCGGTGCCGACGGTCTCGAAGTCGGCCACCAGTCGGAGTTCGCCGTGATCCCATACCTGGTTGTCGCCATGCAGATCGGCGTGCACGAGCACAGTCGGACCAGGCGCCGCCAGCGCGGCGTCGGCCCGAGTCGAGCCAGCGCGACGAACCGCTCGCCGACGACCGCGCTCGACGACCACCACAGCGCGTCGTCCTTGCCCACCAATTCGGGAACCACGATCGAACACCCGCTCAGATCTGGCTGCGAGCGGCTTCCTCGGCGTGGTCGGCGGAACTTTCGCCGCCGAAGATGCGGTCGAGGTGGTAGTCGAGGGTCGCCAGTGCGGCAGCGGCCTCGTCGGGGCAGCAGGGTGTGGATCATGAGCCCGTCAGCGAGGGCGAACAGGGAGGCCGCCTCGCGTTCGGGGTCGAGTGAGGCTGCGACCTCACCCGCGTCCTGGGCTGAGCGAAGGCGTTCGGCGGCGAAGTCGGCCAGTGCCTTGCCGGCGTCGTGCAGCGGGCCGGCGAGGCTGGGCTCCACCACGGCGCGGGCGAGGAAGGCGACCCACAGGGGAGCCTCGAAGCGGCTGTCGGCGTCGCTCGGCACCATGGCGACCAGGAGCGCCCGCAGCAGGGCGCGGGTCGTGGGCGGCTGCCGCCAAGCATCCATTGCGGCGCGGAGGCGTCGCTCGACTCGGGCGCTCATGGCGTGGAAGGCGAAGAGCAGCATCTGGTCCTTGGTCGTGAAGTAGTGCTGGACCTGGCCATGGACACTCCTGCCTCGGCGGCCACGTGGCGCAGCTGACCCTTTCGAGACCCCGGCGAGCCGCCAGGCGGCACACCGCGTCGGCGATGCGTTGCCGGCGCGCCTCGTGGTCTACCTGTCTGGGCATGCTCTCCTCAGTCCAATGCACTCGACTTGCAAAGGTTCTCTCAGGCTCGATGCGATGCAATCGTATTGCAAAAGTGCCCTGGTTGTAGAGAGATGTAAGGTGAAGTCAGCTCCCATGACGACTGCCACGAGCTCCGTGCCGTCGTTGCCCTTCCCCCGCGCCAACCCCTTGGAACCCGCCGAGGTGTTGGCCCGGTTGCGGGCCGAGGCAACATCACCAAACGCGGAGCGCTGATTTGGGCCCGCGGATCACGTCCCGGTCCCGGGTTTGCCCCGCCTGAGACACTGTGATGTGTCACCCGCTTCCAGCTCACCCGCTCCAGTCAGGGCCGCGGCAAGCGACCAGCCGCAGGTCGTGCGCAACGTGCGGATCTTCGACGGCCACCACGTCGTCGCCGCCGACTCGGTCATCCTGGGCGACGGCGAGATCAGTGACCTCGGTGTCGGGCTGGCGATACCCGCCGACGGAGAAGAACACCGTCGCCGCCGGGCCGACCGCTGGCCCCGCGACGAAAGAGGGCGCCTGAACCCCAGCCAGGAAACGACAGGGACACCGCGACATGGCTGGGCCGCCCGTGCATCGACAGCCAGGTGCCACCTTGGTGCCGGAGACGGTGACGATTCCCCGCTCCCGGGATCTCAGGACGTGCCGCGTGGCCACAGGTCGAGACCGAGGTCGAGGGCGGGAGCGGAGTGGGTGAGCGCGCCCACGGCCAGGTAGTGCACGCCGGTCTGCGCGTATGCCCGGGCCTGTCCCAGGGTCAGCCCTCCGGAGGACTCCAGTTCGGCACCCGAGCCGGCAGCCCGGCGGACCGCCTCGGCGGTGGTGGGCACGTCGAAGTTGTCGAGCAGGACGAGTCGGGCTCCGGCGACCAACGCCTCCTCCAGTTGGTCCAGCCCGTCCACCTCCACCTCGCACGCCAGCTCTGGGGCGGCGGCACGGGCGGCGGCCAGCGCCGCCCTGACCGAGCCAGCCGCCGCCACGTGGTTGTCCTTGACGAGCAGTGCGTCGCCCAGCCCTAGCCGGTGGTTGAGCCCACCAGCGCAGCGCACCGCGTACTTCTGCAGCAGCCGCAACCCGGGCAGCGTCTTGCGGGAGTCCCGGATCCGGGTGCCGGTGCCGGCCACGGCGTCGACCCAGGCTGCGGTGAGGGTGGCGACGCCCGACAGGTGGCACAGCAGGTTCAGCGCGGTGCGCTCGGCGGTGAGCAGGCCGCGCACGCCGGCCCGCACCGCCAGCACGACGTCACCAACGGCCAGCCGGTCGCCGTCGGAGCGGACGGCGAGCACCTCGTAGCCCCCGGCACCGAGCACCGCGTCCAGGACCGCCAGCGCGGCGGGCAGACCTGCCAGCACCCCGGGTGCCCGGGACACCACCTCGGCGACCGTGACCGCGTCCGCAGCCACGGTCGCCTCGGTGGTGAGGTCCGGGCCGTAGCGCAGATCCTCGGCGAGCGCTGTCGCCGCCACCCGCCGCAGCTCCGCCTCGTCGACCCTCTCGCTGTCGGGCGTGGCGCCTGCGCCGCTGGGCTGGTTCACGCGGCGCCCCCGAGCAGCGCCGGCACGCCCGTCCGCAGGATGACGCCGTCCCGCTCATCGAGGGCGACGACTTGGCTCGCCCGCTGCCAGCGGTCGTCGGTGGCCGGATGCTCGGAGCGGACGTGGCAGCCGCGACTCTCGGTGCGGGCACCGGCTGCGGCCAGCACCGCCTGCACGGCCAACGTCAGGGCGGCGTCTTCGACCACTGCCCGGCAGTCGAGCCTGCGCACCGTGGTCGCCGCCTCGACCGCGTCCGACGCGGCGGCCAGCCCGGCCGCGTCCCGGCCGATGCCGGCGCCGTGGCTCATGGCCCGCTGCAGCAC
>JAVKSM010000104.1:0-11670 GCA_039583705.1 Pseudonocardiaceae bacterium | reverse complement strand
GGGCTGATCACCGCGTGCGACGACACCAGCCAGCGGCTGACGACCGGCGAGGTCGAGAAACTGGTCGCAGCCTGGCGGGGCAGGCACCCCCTGTTCGGGCCTCTGTTCGCCCAGCGCCTCCTCCTGTGTGCGTCCTGGCCGGTGCCGATCCAACCGCCGGTGCCGGGTCACGCCGCGGGAGCGCCACCGATCCTCGTGCTGGGCACCGCCGCGGATCCCCGCACACCCCTCGTGGGCTCCCAGCACAGTGCTGAGAACCTGGCAAGCGCGCGCCTGCTTACCTGGGAAGGTGCCGGGCACGGCGCCTACCCGCGCACCCCGTGCGTCACAGACGCGACGGACGCGTTCCTGCTGCAGGCACAACTGCCTGCGATCGGCACCGTCTGCCCGCCCTGACCGTCGACCTGCCGCTCTGTGCCGAAGAGCCGTTGGCCCCGGTCGGCCCCGGTCGGACGCCTCCCTGGGCACCTTCGGCTCCTGACCTCACCGAGTCTCGGTGGGCGATGCCAGATACGGCTTGAGCAGGATCCCGAGTTGCAGCGTGAGCATCCGCATCCACGCCTTGCCCACCTCTGCGGCCCCTGCCGGGTCAGGCACCGCACCGAAGACGAACTCGCCGTCCGCTCCCCGGGCCAGCGTGCTCAGGGCCATCATCACTTTCATCTCGACCCACCCCATGAGGGCAATCGTCAGATCAGCTGGGATGACGACGTCGGGGAACTGCCCGCCCCCCTTGACGTGGGCATCGGCCACCCTTGACAGGTAACGGTGGAAGTCGCCGTCCATCGGCCGGGTGGTGCTCTTCGCCCACCATGTCTTGAGCGTCCGCTTGCGCGCAGCGAGATGAGGGGCGTCCTGGAAGTACCCCGCCGACTCCGGACGGGAAAGCAGGTAGTCATAGGCAAGGGCGACGACCCCACCGGCCGCGGGCTCAAGCAACGGGCCGGTTCCGGCCAGGATCCGCTCCTGGCCGGCGTCAAAGCCCGCGAACTGCGCGTAGGGATGGAAGCCGGCGGTCTCGTGGTGCCCGAGGGGGCCGTCCGGTTGCGCCAATCGAGGCTCCAGGATGATCCCGAGCTGCAACATGAACAGGTTCATCCAGGCGCCCCCGGCGGCCGAGACAAGGGCGACGTCGGCGGTCTCGGCCAAGCCCTCGAGAATGCGACCCTGCACCCATGCCACCAGCGCCAGGATCATCTGGGGGGGAAGCGGTACCTGCACACCCGGAAAAGTCACCCCGTCCGGCCCCATATGGCAGGTCTGTCGCAGGAACTCCGTCAGCCCCCCATCGAACGGACCCTCGCTGGTCCTGGTCAACCACTCCTTGACGCCGACCGCGCTGACCGCCGGGACCGGTCCGGCGACCAGCCCGGCGGACTCCGTCCGTGTCGTCAGGTGCCGGACTATTTCCTCTGTCATGCCGTCGACCGACGCAGCCAGCTCGGCGCCTGTTTCCTGGACGGCGACGGCCGCGTACTCCTCGAACCCCGCGAATGCCGCGAGGGGAGCAAATTCCGGCGTCACCAACTGGTGCCGTCCTCCGACGCGCCGTGCTTCCCCGGTCTCACTGCTTACCATCGTGATCATTTCCCCTCGGCGACATAGAGCACCATCCGCGGCACGGGACAGAATGCCTTGTTGACGTTGCCGAGATTAGTGACCGGGTGTTACACCGTAGTTGGACGCGTGTGAATAGTTGTTAATGGGACGTAACGGCCCCGGCTGTTCGGCCCACGCGCTCGGGACGGTTCGACCGCGGATCTGGTGGTGCTCGTCAGGGCTTCGACGGGCGAGATTCGACGGGTGACCCAGTCGCGCCCGGGTCGCCGGCTCAGGGCGCCAGCAGGTCACGCACGACGGCGTCAGCGAGCAGCCGACCGCGCCGCGTCAGGGCCACCCTGCCGGGCCCTGTCGCGACGAGCAGCCCGTCAACGCATGCCCGTCGCGCCGCGACCACCCCGGCGCCGTCCAGGACGTCCAACGGGAGGCCATCACGCAACCGCAGCCCGAGCATGACCCGTTCGGTGTTCCGGTCCTGGACGGAGAGCACCTCGCGGCCGGCGGCCGGGGAACGCCTGGACGCCAACAACGCGGTGTACCGCGCGGGGTGCTTGACGTTCCACCACCGGATCCCGCCGACGTGGGAGTGCGCGCCCGGTCCGAACCCCCACCAGTCGGCCCCTGACCAGTAGCCCAGGTTGTGCCGGCAGCGCGCGTCCGGCGAGGCCGCCCAGTTCGACACTTCGTACCAGTGCAGTCCGGCCGCGGTCAGCGCGTCGTCCACGCGCTCGTAGCGGTCGGCGAGCCCGTCGTCGTCGGGCGGGGCCAGCTCACCGCGCGCCACCCGCCGGGCCATCGCGGTGCCCGGCTCGACGACGAGGGCGTAGGCCGAGACATGGTCGACGCCTGAGCCCAGCACCGCGGCCAGCGAGGCGTCCAGGTCGGCATCGGACTCCCCGGGCGTGCCGTAGATGAGGTCGAGGTTGACGTGCTCGAGCCCGGCGGCGCGGGCCTCCCGAGCGGCGGCGGCGGCACGACCGGGAGTGTGGTGGCGGTCGAGCGTTGCCAGCACGTGCGGTGCGGCGGACTGCATACCCAACGAGACCCGGGTGTAGCCGGCGGCCGCGATACCGTCGAAGAACCCCGGTGAGGTGGACTCCGGGTTGGCCTCGGTGCTCACCTCGGCACCGGCGGCCAGGCCAAGCTCGGCACGCACCGCGGCCAGCAGCTCCGCAAGCCCGTCGGCACCGAGCAGCGACGGGGTGCCCCCACCCACGAAGACCGTGTCCGCTGGTGGGACCGGGTCCAGCACGCCGGCCGCCAGTTCCAGCTCGGCACGCACCCCGTCCAACCAGGAGGCCGCCGACACGGCGGTCTCCCCCGGCGCGTAGGTGTTGAAGTCGCAGTAGCCGCAGCGGGTGGCGCAGAACGGGACGTGCAGGTACACCCCGAACGGCCGCGCGCCGAGTCCGCGCAGCGCGTCGGCCGGCAGCACACCGTCGGCCGGTGCGGGCTCACCGTCAGGCAGCGCGGAGGGCATACCGCCAGTGTCCTCCGATAGCGCACCGTGAAACCGTCCCAGGATGCGGACTGGGCTTGGACCCGGCTGGGCTGGCATGCGAGCCTGTTCGGGTGACCGCGCTGGAGTTGCGCCTCGTGGCACGCCGCCACGTGGATTTCCGTCGGGTCTCCAGCGCGATGTGCCGGCCGGGCAACTGACCCGCCGCCGCTGCCACTTCTCCTTCAGTCCTGACCAGCAGGCGCCGGACGCGCCGGCTGGTGGGCCTGTGATGCCCGCGGTAGGTGCGGCCAGACGCCCGAGCCCCGGAGGTCTCCCCGATGGCCCCGACACCTACCCGCCGCCCCCGCGGTGAGGGCCAGTGGAAGCTGGGCTATCGCGAGCCCCTCAACCGCAACGAGCAGGCCAAGAAGGACGACGACGGGCTGAACGTGCGGCGGCGCATCGAGACGGTCTACGCCCGTCGCGGGTTCGACTCGATCGACCCTGCCGACCTCCACGGCCGGATGCGCTGGTGGGGGCTCTACACCCAGCGCAAGCCCGGGATCGAGGGTGGGCGCACCGCCACGCTGGAGCCCGAGGATCTCGAGGACCGCTACTTCATGATGCGGGTGCGGGTCGACGGTGGGGCGCTGACCACCGAGCAGCTTCGGGTGATCGGCGAGGTGTCCCAGACCTGTGCCCGCGACACCGCCGACATCACCGACCGGCAGAACATCCAGTACCACTGGATCCAGATCGAGGACGTGCCGGGGATCTGGCAGCGGCTGGAGGCCGTCGGGCTGTCCACCACCGAGGCCTGCGGCGACTGTCCACGCGTGATCCTCGGCTCTCCGGTCGCGGGAATCTCGGCCGCCGAGGTGATCGACGGCACGCCCGCGATCGAGGAGATCAAACACCGATACGTCGGCGACCCGTCCTTCTCCAACCTGCCGCGCAAGTACAAGACAGCCATTTCCGGCCAGCAGGACGTCACGCATGAGGTCAACGACGTCTCCTTCGTCGGCGTGGTGCACCCCGAGCACGGCCCGGGCTTCGACGCCTGGGTCGGCGGTGGCCTTTCGACCAACCCCAAGATCGCGCAACGGCTCGGGGCATGGGTGGCGCTCGACGAGGTGCCCGAGGTGTGGGCCGGTGTCACCTCGGTGTTCCGGGACTACGGCTACCGCCGGCTGCGCCACCGGGCGCGGATCAAGTTCCTGGTCGCCGACTGGGGGGTCGCGCGCTTCCGTCAGGTGCTGGAGTCCGAGTACCTCGGCAGGACCCTGGTCGACGGGCCGGCCCCCGAGATACCGGCGTGGCCGGTCGACCACGTCGGGGTGCACCCCCAGCTCGACGGCCGCCGCTACGTCGGTGTCGCACCCACCGTCGGCCGGGTGTCCGGCTCGACGCTGGTGGCCGTCGCCAAAGCCGCCGAGCGGGTCGGCTCCGCCCGGGTCCGGCTGACCCCGTATCAGAAGCTCGTCGTGCTCGACGTCCCCGAGTCCGACGTGGACGCTCTGGTGCGCGAGCTCGCGGCGCTGGGGCTCTGCGCCGACCCGTCGCCGTGGCGGCGCTCAACGATGGCCTGCACCGGCATCGAGTTCTGCAAGCTCGCGATCGTCGAGACCAAGTCGAGGGCGGCGGCCCTGGTCGCCGAGCTGGAGGAGCGGCTGGCCGACGTGCAGTCCATGCTGGACACCCCGCTGTCGATCCACGTCAACGGCTGCCCCAACTCCTGTGCCCGGATCCAGGTCGCCGACATCGGGCTCAAGGGCCAGATCGTCACCGACTCCGCCGGCAAGGCGGTCGGCGGCTTCCAGGTTCACCTCGGTGGCGGCCTGGGGCTCGATTCCGGGTTCGGCCGCAAGCTACGCGGTCACAAGGTCACCAGCGACGAGCTGGGGGACTACGTCGAGCGCCTCGCCCGCCGCTACGCCAAGACCCGCGACCCCGGCGAGCGGTTCGCCCGGTGGGCGGCGCGAGCGACGGAGGAAGAACTGCGATGAAACGGACCCAAGATCTGATCACCGGGCCGAGCCACGACGTGCGCGCGAGCCCGTTCTACTGCCCGTACTGCGGCGAGGAGGACCTGCGGCCCGTGCCCGAACCCCCCGGGGCGTGGCGCTGCGCCGACTGCCGTCGGACCTTCGCCGTCACGCTCGCCAGCATCGGGGTCCCCGCCGTCCGCGGAGGGCGAGCGCGGCGGGAGGAGCTGCGCACGCTGGCGCTGCGGGCGCGGCACGAGCTCATCGGCGCCACCACCGAGGACGTGCTCGCGTGGACGGCGCAGACGTTCGGCGACCGCTTCGTCGTGGCGTCGAACATGCAGGACGCGGTGCTGGTCGACCTGGCTTCCCACGCCCGCCCCGGGGTGGACGTGCTGTTTCTGGACACGGGCTACCACTTCGCCGAGACCATCGGCGCCCGGGACGCGATCGCGGCCGCCTACCCGGTGCGGATCGTCGACGCCAGGCCCGCGCAGAGCGTCGCCGAGCAGGACGCCACCGAGGGGAGGAACCTCTTCGCCCGCGATCCGGACCGCTGCTGCCACCTGCGCAAGGTGGTGCCGCTGCAGGCCGTGCTGGCCGGCTACGACGCCTGGGTCACCGGGCTGCGCCGGGTCGACGCGCCGAGTCGGGCGGACATCCCCCTGCTCACCTGGGACTCCCGGCACGGGCTGGTCAAGGTCAACCCGCTGGCCGCCTGGACCGACGAGGAGATGGCGGCTTACGTCGAGGCGCACGGCGTGCTGGTCAACCCACTGGTGGCCGCCGGCTACCCGTCCATCGGCTGTGCCCCGTGCACCGCCAGGCCCGCGCCCGGGGCGGACCCCCGCAGCGGCCGGTGGGCCGGCACGGCCAAGACCGAGTGCGGGCTGCACGGATGAGACCTGGCCGCAGGGTCGAACCGGCGACGATGACCACGATGACGCCGACGGCGGTCGACCAGCTCGACGCCCTGGAGTCCGAGGCGATCCACATCGTCCGGGAGGTCGCCGGCGAGCTCGACCGCCCGGTGATCCTGTTCTCCGGCGGCAAGGACTCCACGGTGCTGCTGCACCTGGCGCTCAAGGCGTTCTGGCCTGCGCCGCTGCCATTCCCGCTGCTGCACGTCGACACCGGGCACAACTTCGACGAGGTGCTCCGGTTCCGGGACGACCTCGTGGCACGCCTGGGCTTGCGCCTCGTCGTCGCGCACGTGCCGGACTGGATCGACGACGGCCGGCTGGTCGAGCGGCCCGATGGCACCCGCAACCCGCTGCAGACGGTGCCGTTGCTCGACACGATCACCGATCACCGCTTCGACGCGGTGCTCGGTGGCGGCCGCCGAGACGAGGAACGGGCGCGGGCGAAGGAGCGCATCTTCAGCCTGCGCAACGCCTTCGGGCAGTGGGACCCGCGCCGGCAACGCCCGGAGTTGTGGAACCTCTACAACGGACGGCACGCCCCCGGCGAGCACGTCCGGGTCTTCCCGCTGTCCAACTGGACCGAGCTGGACGTGTGGCGCTATGTCGCGCGGGAGCACATCGAGCTGGCGTCGATCTACTACGCCCACCAGCGGGAGGTCTTCCGCCGCGACGGCATGTGGCTGACCGTCGGTCCCTGGGGCGGCCCGCGCCGCGGCGAGACCGTCCAGACCCGAACCGTGCGCTACCGCACCGTGGGCGACGGCTCGTGCACCGGCGCTGTCGAGTCGGACGCGTGCACGGTGGCGGAGGTGCTGGCGGAGGTCGCGGCGAGCCGGCTCACCGAGCGCGGCGCCACCCGGGCCGACGACCGCCTCTCGGAGGCCGCGATGGAAGACCGCAAGCGGGAGGGGTATTTCTAGATGGAGCGTAGGCGGAGCCGCGAGCGGGACGACGACACGGAGCGTAGGCGGAGCCGCGAGCGGGACGACGACACGGAGCGTAGGCGGAGCCGCGAGCGGGACGACGACACCGCTGAGCTGTTGCGGTTCGCCACCGCCGGCAGCGTCGACGACGGCAAGTCCACGCTCGTGGGCCGGCTGCTCTACGACACCAAGTCGGTGCTCGCCGACCAGATCGACGCCGTGCACCGCGCCTCCGCCGACCGTGGGCTGGCCACCCCGGACCTGTCGCTGCTGGTCGACGGGCTGCGCGCGGAGCGCGAGCAGGGCATCACGATCGATGTCGCCTACCGCTACTTCGCCACGCCCACCCGCTCGTTCGTGCTCGCCGACACCCCGGGCCACGTCCAGTACACCCGCAACACCGTGACCGGCGCGTCCACCGCGCAACTCGTGGTGCTGCTCGTCGACGCCCGCTACGGGGTGGTCGAGCAGACCCGTCGGCACGGCGCGGTGCTCGCGCTGCTCGGCGTGCCGCGCGCCGTGCTGGCCGTCAACAAGATCGACCTGGTCGGCTTCGACGAGGCGGTGCACGCCGCCATCGCCAAGGAGTTCTCGGCGCTGACGACCGCCCTCGGCTGGGCCGAGGGCGCGGTGACCACGATCCCGGTGTCGGCGCTGCTCGGTGACAACGTGGTCGAGCGCTCGCAGCGCACCCCCTGGTACTGCGGCCCGACGCTGCTGGAGCACCTGGAGAGCGTGCCGGTTGCCGCGGAGCCGGAGCGCACCGGCCTGCGGTTCCCGGTGCAGTACGTGATCCGGCCGCGTGCGCCTCACGCGCAGGCACCGGGATGTGGGGACTACAGCGGCTACGCCGGCCAGGTCGCGGCAGGCGCGGTGGCGCCGGGTGACGAGGTCGTCGTGCTGCCGTCCGGGCAGCGCAGCCGGGTGGCGCGGGTCGACACCGCCGACGGGCCGCTGGAGCACGCCGGTCCCGGCCGCAGCGTCACCCTGCTGCTCGCCGACGACCTCGACGTCTCCCGCGGCGACCTGATCGCCGCCGCCACCACCCCACCCCGGCTCACCACCGAGCTGGACGCGACGCTGTGCTGGCTGGCCGAGCGCCCGCTGCGCGCCGGCGCGCGCGTGCTGGTCAAGCACGGCACCCGGACGACACCGGGCATCGTCACCGCGCTCGGCGAGCGGCTCGACACCGACACGCTCGCCACCGAACCCGCTAAGTCGTTGCAGGTCAACGACATCGGCCAGGTGAGCGTGCGCACCGCGGAACCGCTGCCGGTGGACGACTACACCGACACCAGGCGTACCGGGTCGTTCCTCGTCATCGACCCCCGCGACGGGGCGACACTGGCCGCCGGCCTCGTCGGTCGCCCACTGTCCACCGTGCCGCTGGCCAGGACAGCGCCATGAGCCGGCACCTGCTGGTCCTCATTCTGGCCCTGCTCGCACTCGACGTCCTCACCGACTGCTCCCGGCGGCAGGCCGCCGACTCCCTGGCGGCTGAAGCGGGCCCGGCCGCCGAGCTGAGGCTGGGCTACCTCCCCACCCTCACCCATGCCGCGGCGCTGATCGGGGTGGCGAAGGGCTTCTTCACCCGGCAGCTCGGCGGCACGAAGCTGACCACCCAGAGCTTCGACGCGGGCCCTGACGAGGTCAACGCCTTGCTGGGCGGCTCGCTGGACGCCGCCTTCATCGGCCCCGGCCCGGCGATCAACGCGTTCAGCAAGTCGAACGGCCAGGCGGTGCGCCTGGTCGCCGGTGCCGCATCCGGCGGAGCCCAGCTCGTGGTCCGCCCGCAGATCACGACCCCGCAGCAGCTCGCCGGCCGCACGATCGCCACGCCCCAGCTCGGCAACACCCAGGACATCGCGTTGAAGACCTGGCTCGCAGGCAAGAGGTTGACCATCGGCGGCGGCCCGGGTCAGGTCCAGGTCGTCAACATCGACGACGCGCAGACGATCGACGCCTACCGCAGCGGAGCGCTCGACGGCGGCTGGCTGCCCGAGCCCTACGCCTCACGGCTCGTGCTGGAGCCCGGGGCGCACGTGCTCGTGGACGAGGCGTCACTGTGGCCCGACGGCCGCTTTCCCACCACGGTGCTCGTCGTCCGCACCCGGTACCTCCAGCAGCACCCGCAGACCGTGACGGAGCTGCTGCGCGGCCTGGTCGCCGCCGACGACTACGCCGGCGGCAACTCGGCCGGCGCCCCGGCGGCCACCAACGCGGAGCTGGCCAGGCTCACCGGCAAGCCGCTGGCGCGCAACGTCCTGGACCGGGCCTGGAGCGACATCACGATCACCACCGACCCGCTGGCCGCCCGCTTCCCCCGGCTCGCGGTCGACGGCGTCACCGCCGGGGTGGCCACCTCGGCGCCGGACCTGCACGGGTTCATCGACGTCGGCCCGCTCGACGCCGTGCTCCGATCGGACGGAAGGCCGACGGTCGACGCCGCGGGCCTCGACAAGAAGTGAGGAGCGCCATGACCGCGACCCTGGACCGTCGTGAGCTGGCCACCGACACGCCGGTGATCCGGCTCACCGGGGTCGGCAAGGTGTTCGGCCGGGGTCGCGACGCCGTGACCGTGCTGGACGGCGTGGACCTGGTCGTGGCGCCAGGCGAGTTCGTGTGCCTGCTCGGCGCGTCCGGCTGCGGCAAGACCACGCTGCTCGACATCGTCGCCGGCCTGGAGCCGGCCAGCCGCGGCGCGGTGGCGGCACCCAGCTCGCGGCCGGCGGTGATGTTCCAGGACTCCGCGCTGCTGCCGTGGCTCACCGCCGGGCGCAACGTCGAGCTGCCGCTGCGCTTCGCCGGGGTGGGCCGGGCGGAGCGCCGCGAGCGCGCCGGCCGGCTGCTGGAGTTGGTGCGGCTGGGCGGACTGGCCGGCAAGCGGCCGCATGAGCTGTCCGGCGGGATGCGGCAGCGGGTGGCGCTGGCACGGGCGCTGGCTGCCAGCCTGGGTGGCCGCGACGACGGATCCGAGGGCCTGCTGCTCATGGACGAGCCGTTCGGCGCGCTGGACGCGATCACCCGCGACGTGCTGCAGAGTGAGCTGCTGCGGGTGTGGCGAGCGACCGGCACGGCGGTGCTCTTCGTCACCCATGACGTCCGGGAGGCGGTGCGGCTGAGCCAGCGGGTGGTGCTGCTGTCCTCGCGGCCCGGTCGGGTGGTGGGCGAGTGGCGGACCGCGGGCGCGGACCACGAGCTGTTGTCCGCCGTGATCACCAGCGAGCTGCGGGTGTCGATCTCCACCCACCCCTGTGCCTGAGGTGCTGCCCGGCGTCCGGCCCGACGGCGAACGGGTCGAAGCCGGGCTGGACGCACTGGACACCCCGGCGGTCACCGCCAGGACCCGGACGGCGGGGCCGTGGTGGCGGCGGGCGTTGCGGACCTTCGGACCGCCGCTGGTCGCCCTCGCGCTGTTCCTCGCGGTGTGGCAGGCGCTGTGGGCGTCGGCGACCTTCCCCGAGTTCAAGGTGCCGGCACCGCTCGCGGTGTGGGACCAGATCTGGGCCAGGGTCCCGAACGGGCAGGCGCTGTCGATCCTGTGGACCTCGGTGCGCAGGGCGGTGCTCGGGTTCGTCGCCGCGCTCGTCGTCGCGACCCCGCTCGGGCTGGTGGTGGCCAAGGTCCGGGTGGTGCGCTCGGCGACCGGTCCGCTGCTCACCGGGCTGCAGAGCCTGCCGTCGGTGGCATGGGTGCCGGCCGCCGTGCTGTGGTTCGGGCTCACCGACGCCTCGATCTACTTCGTGGTGCTCATGGGTGCGGTGCCGTCGATCGCCAACGGGCTGGTCGCCGGGATCGAGCAGATCCCCCCGCTGCTGCCGCGGGTCGGGGTCGCGATGGGCGCCGGCCGCTGGCACACGGCGCGGCACATCCTGCTGCCGGCGGCGCTGCCCGGCTACCTCGCCGGCTGCAAGCAGGGCTGGGCGTTCTCGTGGCGCTCGCTGATGGCCGCGGAGATCATCGTCAGCTCTCCGCAGCTCGGACTCGGGCTCGGGCAGTTCCTGCGCAACGGCCAGTCGCTCAACGACATGCCGACGGTGACCGCCGCGATCATGCTCATCCTGGCGGTCGGGATCGGTATCGAGCTGCTGGTCTTCCGACCCGTCGAACGCCGGGTGCTGCGGGCCCGGGGGCTGGCGCTGGCGCCGTGAGCGAGACCTGCCCGCAGGGTGGACCCGGCGACACCGCGCCGGTGGCAGGCCCGCCCCTCGTCGCGATCGCACACGGCAGCCGGGATCCGCGTTGGGCGGACGTGGCGGCTCGGCTGGCCGACGTGGTGCGGGCGCGACGCCCCACGCTGGATGTCCGGCTGGCGTTCCTCGACCTGTCCGCGCCGCGGCTGCCGGACGTGCTCAGCGGGTTGAGGAGGAGGCGGTGTGCTGGCGAGCCGTGTCCGGTGGTCGTGCCGCTGCTGCTCGGGCACGCCTATCACGCCGGGGTGGACGTCCCGGCTGCGGTGCGCCGGGCGCAGGCCCACCAGCCGCGCCGGGAGCTGTCCGTGGCCGACGTCCTCGGCCCCGATCCCCGGCTGGCCGGTCTGGCGCGCCGCCGGCTCGCCGAGGCTGGCGCCGACACGGCGGACCCCGACCTGGGCGTGGTGCTCGCCGCAGCCGGCTCGTCCGACGCCCGCGCGACCGCGGCGGTCGCCGAGGTTGCCGCCGGCTGGGCGACCCCGGCGTTCGCCACCGCGGCCTCACCCGGCGTTTCCGAGGCGGTCACGCGGCTGCGCTCCCGCGGCGCCCGTCGCGTCGCCGTCGCGTCGTGGTTCCTCGCGCCCGGGCTGCTGCCCGACCGGGTAGGGGCCGCGGCACGCGCAGCCGACCCCTCGGCGATCCTGG
>JAVKSM010000103.1:0-11871 GCA_039583705.1 Pseudonocardiaceae bacterium | reverse complement strand
ACCTCACGGCTGACCCCCGCCGCCTGCCGCAGCCGACGCAGCTCGGCACCCACCAACATGCGCAACGCCGTCGGCCCGCCTCCTGGCTGAGCACGGGGAGCGTTGAGCAACGGGACGTGGCCAGTGTCACCTGATTCGAGATCCTGCCCTGCCTCGATCATGGGCTGCATCTCCCAGTGTCGGCCACCGATAACCGGGAGGCTAAGAGGGGACAAGCGCGGAGGGCAATGAGGAACTCTCCCCATCCCGAACGTGTCATCGTCCCGTCGCCGCGGCTTCACTTACTCGTGAGTTTCAGGATGGGACACCGGACGGCCTGTACCCGCGTAAACCCCGGGCGGCGGCGAAGACGCATCCGTATCAGGGCGTGAGGAGGCCGTGCTCGACCGCGAACAAGGTGGCGCCCGCCCTGGTGGCAACGCCGATCTTTCGGTAAAGGTGCTGGATGTGGTGGTCACAGGTCTTCGACGAGATCGCCAGATGACGGGCGATCTGCTTGGTCGTCCAGCCACGCGCGAGCAGCCCGAGCACCTGGGCCTCGCGGTCCGACAGCCCGTGGGTTCGCACGGCCGACGCCCGGTCCCTGCCGTGTCCGGAAGCGCTGAGGACCGCGCTGACCGCCTCAGCGTCCAGACGTCCGGCCGCGGCCTCCTGCCGAAGCTCAGCCGCCGCCGCGGCATCCGACAGCGCTGCCCGATGTGGCCGGAGCTCGGTCATCGCGTGGTAGGAGTCGGCGGCGGCGAGGACCCGCGCCACGGCCGGTAGCTGGGCACTGCGCTCGGCTCGGTGGTAGCCCGAGCCGTCGCAGCGTTCGTGGTGGAGCCCGGCCAGCCGACCCAGCGAGCGCAATGGGGCGACGACGTCCAGGATACGTTCGGTGTGGTAGGCGTGCAGCCGCACCTGCTCCCACTCGGCTCTGCCCAGTGGCCCGGGCTTCGCCCACACGCCTGCCGACACCGACACGCGCCCCAGGTCGTGCACCAACCCGGCTCGCCGTGCCGCCGTCACCTCCGCTGGGGTCAGCCCCCAACTGCTCGCGGCGGCGCCGGCCAGCGCCGCGACACCTCGGGAGTGCCCGACCGTGTAGAAGCTCTTGAGGTCGGCGAAGTCGGCCACCGCCGACAGGCAGTGCTCGAGCTGCCCGTCCGGTACGGTCGGCCGCTCGCCGGGCTCGGCAGCGAGCATGTCCGGCCACACCGTCCTCGCGTCCAGCCCCTCACCTAATTCGTTCGCCACACCGAGAAACGTCGCCGCCACCGCAGGGTCGAGGCCGCGCCCGGCCCGGGAGGACACGACCCGAGAGGCTTCCGCCATCCCACCGTACTGCCACGCGATCTCCGCGTCCTGAGCGACCTGCATCACCCGGACCACCAGCGGGATCCCGTCCCCTCGCAGCTTTCCCGGCAGCCCCTTGCCGTCATAACGCTCGTACAGATGTCCCAGGCTGTGCCGTACCTCGGAGCTCAACCCCATCCGATCGCCGAGCAACTGGGCGATCTCGCAGTGGCTCGTCGCCCACCGCCGGAACTCCTCCAACGCGCCCACCGCCGACCTGGTCAACACCCCGACCCGCTGCGAAAGCGGGAGCCCCGGATGGATCACCCGGAACGCGGTGCCGATAATCCCCAGGCGCGGTCCCAACATGGCGGCCATCATGCGCGGTCGTGCCGCGATCTCGTCGCCGAAGAACTTGGCATCGAGCTGACCGTCCGCGGTGCAGCCGGCGTAATGCAACAACGCAACATAGAACACGCTGGTCCGCTGCCCGTCCGGCAGACCCATGGACGCGGCCAACCGGGTGGCGATCAGCGTGGTCCGCAGGCCATGCTCGAGCGGCTCACCCATCGCCAGGTCGCTGGCGAGCGACAAAACCCCGACGACCTCGGCCAATCGCAGGGCCCGGCCCTCAGTCTCCGCTGCCACGACGGGAGGATACCCAACGCTGCTCTGTGCGGTATGGGAGGTCATGGCTTCCGGCCGACCGCGCAGGACGCGTCCCCCTCGGGGGGAGCGCCGAACGGATTGGGCTCTGGGCGCCACAGCGAGACCGGGACCACGCCGGGTTCCACCAGTTCCAGGCCCTCGAAGAAGCGGACGATCTGTTCAAGGCTGCGCAGCCGGTAGGGCTCGGCGCCGCCCTCGTCGTAGCCTTGCTGGGCCTGGATGAACGCCTCGTCGGTGTTGGTGCCGTCATCCAGGGCCAGGTAGCTGCCCGAGGGCAGGCCCGCCAGCAACCGCGCCACTATCGGGTACGCTTCGGCGCCGCTGATGTGCCCCATGATTCCCATCAGCATCAGCGCGACGGGCTGGGTGAAATCCAGGGTTCCCCTGGCAGCCTGCAGGATTTTCTCCAGCTCAACAGGGCCCGGGCGTGCACCAACACCAACGGGTCGGCGTCGACGTAGACGATTCGCGACTCCGGCGCCACCCGCTGGGCGACGTCGTGGGTGTTGTCCACGGTCGGCAGACCGGTGCCGATGTCCCGGAACTGCCGGATCCCCTCACCTGTCAGGTAGCGGACGGCGCGGGCAAGGAGGGCCCGGGAGTGGCGGGCGATGTCGACGATGCCCCGGTAGGTCGCGCGGTACTGGTCACCGGCTTCGCGGTCAACGGGATAGTTGTCCTTGCCGCCCAGCCAGTAGTTCCAGATCCGGGCCGAGTGGGGGACCGTGGTATCAATCTTGAGCCGTCGCCGGGATCCAGGAGCAGGAGCATCGCCAGCCATCGGGGAAGGCTCCTCCGGTGTGCGGTATCTGGGTGACCGGCTCACGGTAGACCTGTGGTCCCCGCTGCGGCCGGCTCCGTCCGGGTCGACGGTCACCGTCTGCCCTGCCTCGTACCGGAGTAGCCGGCCACGTTGCGCAGCGTCTCGGCAAGTGAGTCGCCGCCGAACTTCTCCAGCGCGGCGTCGGCGAGCACCAGGGCGACCATGGACTCGGCCACGACACCGGCCGCCGGTACCGCGCACACGTCGGAGCGCTGGTTGATCGCCGTCGCCGGCTCCCCGGTCGTCACGTCCACGGTGCACAGCGCACGCGGGACGGTGGAGATCGGCTTCATGGCGACCCGGACTCGCAGCGGCTCGCCGTTGGTCATGCCGCCCTCCAGGCCGCCGGCGCGGTTGGTCCGCCGCACCACGCCGTCCGTGCCCGGCTCCATCTCGTCGTGAGCAACGCTGCCCCGGCGCCGCGCGGTGGCGAACCCGTCGCCGACCTCCACCCCCTTCATTGCCTGGATGCTCATGAGCGCCCCGGCCAGCCGGGCGTCGAGCCGCCGGTCGGCGTGCACGAACGAACCCAGCCCGACCGGCAGGCCGTGCGCCACGACCTCGACGACGCCGCCGAGGGTGTCGCCCTCTTTCCTGGCGGCGTCGACCTCGGCGACCATGGCCTTCGTCGTCGCCTCGCCGAACGCGCGCACCGGGCTCGCGTCCACCCGCTCCAGGTCTCCGGGTCCTGGCAACACGCCGTCCGGCGCCTCGACGGCGCCCAGCGCGACCACGTGCGAGACGACCTCGACACCCAGCGCCTGGCGAAGGAATGCCTTTGCCACCGTGCCGAGCGCGACCCGGGAAGCGGTCTCCCGGGCGCTGGCGCGCTCCAACACGGGGCGGGCGTCGTCGAAGCCGTACTTCCTCATCCCGGCGAGGTCGGCGTGGCCTGGTCGGGGCCGGGTGAGCGGGGCGTTGCGAGCCTGCCCGGCGAGGACGTCGGCGTCGACCGGATCGGCGGCCATGACGGCCTCCCACTTGGGCCACTCGGTGTTTCCGATCCGCACCGCCACCGGGCCGCCCAGCGTGTGGCCGTGCCGGACCCCGCCCAACAGCTCCACCTCGTCGGTCTCGAACCTCATCCGGGCGCCCCGGCCGTAACCCAACCGGCGGCGGGCCAGTTCGGCGGCGATCTCCTTGGTGGTCACCTCGACACCGGCGACCATGCCCTCCAGCACGGCCACCAGCGCCGGCCCGTGCGACTCGCCGGCGGTCATCCAGCGCAACACGCCAGCGATCCTGCCATGCCGGCTTCCCGTCTCAGAGCGCGACGGATTCCGGGCTCAGAGCGCGACGGATTCCGGGCTCAGAGCGCGACGGAGTGGCCGGTCGCGGCGGCCAGCGCCTCCCGCATCGCGGCGCGCGGCGCCGGCCGGCCGGTGAACTGGGCGACCTGCCCAAACGCCTGGTGGAGCAACATGTCCAGGCCGGTCGCGAGGATGCCGCCCCGGTCGGCCACGGCACGGGCCAACGGGGTCGGCCATGGGTGGTAGACGACGTCGAGCACGCAGGGTGCGGCCGCGAGCCGGGCCGACACCCCGTCGACGGCACCGGCTGGCACCGTGCTCACCACGAGGTCGACCTCGCCGGCCACCCGGGCCCACTCCAGGACGTCCCAGGCGAGGACGTCCACCGTCAGGCCGACCCTCGCCGCGCAGGCCAGCGCGTCCGCCGCCCGCGTGGTGTCCCGGACCACGACGCTGGCCCGCGGCACCCCCAGCTCGGCGAGCCCGACCAGCGCGGCGGCCGCCGTGCTGCCCGCACCGAGCAGCAGCGCACGGCCCCGCCGCGACCCGGCCCAACCCGCCGCGCGCAACGCGGCGACCACGCCGTCGACGTCGGTGCAGTCGGCGCGCCACCTCCCGTCCCTGGCCCGGACCAAGGTGTTCGCCGCGCCCACGGCCACCGCGCGGGGCGTCCGGGTGGCCGCTACGGCGAGTGCCGCCCGCTTGCCCGGCATGGTCACCGACAGCCCCACCCACGTCGGGTCGAGGCCCGCCACCAGGCCGGGCAGGGCCGCCTCGTCGCACTCGAGCGCCTCGTAGCGCCAGTCGTCCAGGCCCAGCTCCGCGTAGGCGGCGCGGTGCAGCAGCGGGGACAGCGAGTGCTCCACGGGGGAACCCAGCACGGCCGCCCGCACCGCTAGTACACCCCCCGCACCTGGGCCTCACGGCGGGCGGCGTCGTGCTCCGCCTGGGTCGTCGAGAAGCACGAGCTGCCGTCGGTCTGGCACTTGACGAAGTACAGCCACGGTCCCGGGGTGGGGTGCAGCGCGGCGGCGATGGCGGCCCCGCTCGGGGTACCGATCGGCGTCGGCGGCAGCCCGAGGTTGAGGTAGGTGTTGTAGGGACCGGGGCGGTCCCGGTCGGACGGGCTGGTGAGCAGCGTCTGCACGTCGAGTGGATAGTTGATCGTCGAATCGAGCTGCAGCCGCATCGGCACCGCCAACCGGTTGTAGATCACTCGGGCGATCTTCGGGAAGTCGGTCACGATGCCCTCCCGCTCGACGAGTGAGGCCACCACGAGCACCTGGTACGGGGACAGACCGGTGTCGGCGGCACCCTGCGCCAGGCCGGTGGTCGTGAGCGCCTCCGTGGAGGCGCTCACCACGGTGCGGAGCACGTCCGCCGCGCTGGAGCCCGGACGCAGGTCGTAGCGACCGGGCGCGATGAGCCCCTCCAACCGCCTGCTCGGCTCTGCCTGGGCCACCGGGCCGACCGCCCAGGAGGGCACCCCGAGGGCACCGAGGTCGGCGCTGGCCATGGCGGCACGCAGGTCGTCTGCGCTCACGCAGGTGCTGTGCCCGTTCAGGTCCGCACAGGTCGCCTTGGAGATCAGCGAGAGCACGCCTGGGACGGTCCCGCCGTCGGGTCCCCGGGTGTCGTTGAGCTGGGTGCCGGCGCGGATCTCCAGCAGGCCGACCCGCGAGGCCGGGTCGAGCAGCAACGCGACGGCGGCGGCGGCGGACATCTTCGTGCGCATCTCGTAGTACCCGGGCTGCACCGACCGGACGCGGTCGTCCTCGGCGCCGGCGTTGACGAACGCCCTGGCGCTGGCGACCACGTCGTGATGAGCGAGCGTGGCCGCGATCGAGCGGGTGGACGCCCCGTCGCGCACCTGGACGACGACCTCACCGACGCCGCTGCCGGTGTAGTCCGGCGGGTCGAGCAGACCGATGACGCCTTGGACCAGGCGGAAGCCGCCGACGCCGAGCCCGACGACCAGCACCACGAGACCCAGCCGGAGCCAGTGGCGCCGGAACCGCCGCCGCTCGGCGGCCCGCCGCACCACCAGCCGCCCGTGCCGGGCCCGGTCGGGGGTCTTGAACAGTCCCAGTTCCTCACCCATCCGGCCGCCGCGCGTCGAGCCAGAACTGCAGGATCGCGACGGCCGCGGCCTGGTCCACCACGGCCCGCTGCCGCCGGCCCCGCAACCCGCGGTCAGACAGCATCCGCACCGCGCTGACCGTGGTGAGCCGCTCGTCGGCCAGCCACACCGGCACGCCCGGCAACCGACGGGCGAGCGCGGCGGCGTAGCTGCGCGCCGCCCGCGCGGCCGGCCCGTCGCGACCTGAGAGCGTTCGTGGCAGACCGACGACCACCTCGACCACCTCGTTCTCGGCGACGAGCGTGGCAAGGGCGTCCAGGTCGGCACCCCCGCGCTCGTCCCTGGCGAGGGTAACGAGCGGCATGGCCAGCACACCTCCCGGATCGGACAGCGCGACCCCGACCCGGACCGAGCCGACGTCGACACCGAGCCTGCGGCCGGCCTGCTCGCTCCCGGATCTCCTCACTCACGCCCCGTTCGTTCCCGCACCCGCCCTGGCCAGCTCGGCACGCAGCGCAGCGATCGCCCCGTCGACCCCGTCCGGCCTGACTCCACCACCCTGGGCGAGGTCGGGCTTGCCGCCGCCGCGGCCGCCGACGGCGGGGGCGAAGGCCGGCACCAGGTCGCCGGCGCCCAGGCCGAGCTCACGCGCCGCCTGGGTCGTCGCCACGACGAAGGACACCTTGCTCGCGCCCGGGTCGGCGGTGAACAGCGCCACCACACCCGGCCGCTCCCCCAGCCGACCCCGCACGTCACCAGCGAGGGCGCGCAGGTCGCCGGTCGGCACGCCGTCCGGGGCGCGTGCAGCCACCAGGGTCAACCCGCCCACGTCCTCCGCCCCGGCGGCGAGCCCACCTGCCGAGGCGAGCACTTCGGCGGCGCGGCGCCGCTCCAGCTCCCGCTCTGCGGTCCGCAGCCGCTCGACCGTGGTCGCGACCCGTTCCGGCAGCTCCTCGGGCCGGGCCTTGAACTGCTCGGCGAGCTGGGACACCAGCACGTGCTCCCGCGCCAGGTAGCGGAACGCGTCCAAGCCGACCAGCGCCTCCACCCGACGTACCCCGGAGCCGATGGAGGCCTCCGAGAGCAACTTGACCAGGCCGAGTTGGCCGCTGCGACGGACATGGGTGCCGCCGCACAGCTCCCGCGAGTAGTCGCCGATCTCCACCACCCGCACCGCGTCGCCGTAGCGCTCGCCGAACAGCGCGATCGCGCCCAGCCGCCGGGCCTCGTCCATCGTGGTGACGAAGGCGCGCACCTCCTCGTCGTCGAGCAGCACGGCGTTGACCTCGTCCTCGACGTCGGCAAGCGCGCTCGGTGGGACCGCTCCGGCCGGTGAGGTGAAGTCGAAGCGCAGCCGGCCGGGCGCGTTGAGCGAGCCGGCCTGGGCGGCGGCGTCCCCCAGTGCCCGGCGCATCCCGGCATGCACCAGGTGGGTCGCCGAGTGCGACCGCGAGATCGCCTGCCGCCGGCCGACGTCGACCGCGGCGTGCGCCGACGAGCCGAGCCGCACCTCGCCGTCGGTGACGACCCCCCGGTGCACCGAGAGTCCCGGTACCGGGGCCTGCACGTCGCGCACCGCCACCGCCCAGCCGTCGCCGGTGACGCGGCCGGAGTCGGCCTGCTGACCGCCACCCTCGGCGTAGAACGGGGTGCGGTCCAGCACCAGCTCGACCTCGGCGCCGGCAGCCGCAGCCGGCACCCCCTGCCCGTCGACGATCAGCCCGACGACCGTGGCTTCGGCGGTGAGGTCGGTGTAGCCGAGGAAGTCGGTGGCGCCGGCGGCGTCGAGCACGACACGGTACTCCCCGAAGTCCCCGTGGCCGGTGCGCCGGGCCACCGCGTCGGCCTTCGCCCGCTCCCGCTGCTGCGCCATGAGCCGGCGGAACCCGTCCTCGTCGACCGAGAGGCCCGCCTCGGCGGCCATTTCCAGAGTGAGGTCGATGGGGAAGCCGTAGGTGTCGTGCAGGGCGAAAGCCCGCTCGCCGGACAGCCGGGGGCCGCCGGCGGACCTGGTGGCGGCGACGGCGCTCTCGAAGATTTTCGACCCGGCGGCGAGGGTGGCGAGGAACGCCTCCTCCTCGGCCCGGGCCACCGCGGAGATCCGCTCGAAGTCGGTGACCAGCTCGGGATAGGACGGGCCCATCGCGTCCCGCACGACGGCGGCGAGCTCACCCAGTACCGGGTCGGTGACGCCGAGCAGCCGGACGGACCGGATGGCGCGCCGCAGCAGCCGGCGCAGCACGTAGCCGCGAGCCTCGTTGCTGGGGGTGACGCCGTCACCGATGAGCATGACGGCGGTGCGCGCGTGGTCGGCGATCACTCGGAAGAGCACGGTATCCCGCTCGTCCTGGGGACCGTAGCGACGACCGGAGAGCTCCTCGGCCCGAGCGATCACCGGTCGGAGCAGGTCGGTCTCGTAGACGTTGTCGACGCCTTGGAGCAGAGCGGCGACCCGCTCCATCCCCATGCCGGTGTCGATGTTCTTGCACGGCAGCTCCCCGATCGGCGGGTGGCCCTCCTTGGGACTGAGCTCGCCGCGCTCGTCCTGCATGAAGACGAGGTTCCAGATCTCCAGGTACCGGTCCTCGTCGACGACCGGACCACCCTCGCGGCCGTACTCCCGGCCCCGGTCGTAGTAGATCTCCGAGCAGGGACCGCCCGGCCCGGGGACGCCCATGTCCCAGTAGTTGTCCTTGCCGCCGCGACGCTGGATCCGTGCCTCCGGCAGCCCGGCCACGGTACGCCACAGGTCGGCGGCCTCGTCGTCGTCGCGGTAGACGGTCACCCACACCCGGTCCGGGTCGAAGTCGAAGCCGCCGTCGGCCACGCTCCCGGTGACCAGGTTCCAGGCGTGCTCGACGGCGCCCCGCTTGAAGTAGTCCCCGAAGGCGAAGTTGCCCGCCATCTGGAAGAACGTGTTGTGCCGCGTCGTGCGGCCGACGTTGTCGATGTCCAGGGTCCGAACGCACTTCTGGACGGAGGTGGCGCGGGGGTAGGGCGGCGGCGCCTCGCCGAGGAAGTACGGCTTGAACGGGACCATCCCGGCATTGACGAACAGCAGGTTGGGGTCGTCGAGGAGGAGCGAGGCGCTGGGCACCACGGTGTGCCCGGTGCGCTCGAAGTAGTCGAGGAAACGGCGACGGATCTCGTGGGTCTGCACGATGTTCCTTGCTGCTGCGGGGGGTCGGGGCAGGTCAGAGCAGGAGAGGACCGGGATCGCCCCTGGCTCATTCTCCCGCCTGCCGCACCCGTCCCGCGGGTGGCACCGCCCGGGTTCCCACCCGGATGCCGGTGCGCTCGTCGACCATCTCCGCGAGCTCGTCCTCCCGCTCGGCCATGCCGGAGCGGACCTCTGCGCCGAACTCGCCCAGTGCCGACGCCAGCTCTCGCAAGCCCTCGGCGACGCTCTCGCCGACCCCGGCGGGGGTGAGCTTCTGCGCCAGCCGGCGGACCTCACGCGTGAGCTCGGCGCCGACGGCGAAGCCGAGCCCGAGCCAGAACAGCCGCTTCACCGCCGGCTCCGGGACCGGCGTCCCCCGGACGTCCCGGCCTTCTTGGACTGCCGGGCCTTGACGGCCTTGCGCAACCCGTAGGAGAAGGCGGCCACCTTGACGAGCGGGCCACCGAGGGTGGCGGTGAACACCGAGCTCAGCGCGGACACGTTGCCCGTCAAGGCCCTGGCGTTGGCGGTGATCCCGTCCACCCGCTCGAGCTGGGTGTTCACCTGGCTGATCGTCGTGTTGGCCCCCTCCAGGAGGGGGCCACTGCCCTCGTACGCCTTGCGGATCGCGGTCGTGGCCTCGTCGAGGGTGCGACCGAGCTTGATCAGTGGGATCGCCAGCAGCAGCACCAGCAGCACGAAGGCACCGGCGGCGATCAGCGCGGCGATCTGGCCAGGCGACACGGCCCCTCCTCGCGGGTGCGAAGCGAACTCGTCTAGGCCGGCGCCCGTGCCGGTCTGGACCTGTGGCGGCACAGGCTACCGCGCCGCACCCGGAGCGGTCGCCAGTGGCTGCGACCCGACCGACCGGCGGGAACGCCGTCCGCGCGGTGACCGGCTCACGTGCCGCGGACGACGTGACGCAGCTTGGAGACACGTTCGGCCAGCGCCTTCTCCGCGCCCCGGCTCCTCGGCCGGTAGTAGTCTCGGCCGACCAGCTCGTCGGGCGGGTACTGCGCGGCGAGCACCCCCTCGCAGTCATCGTGCGGGTAGCGGTATCCCACGGCGTTGCCCAGCCGGGACGCGCCGGTGTAGTGGCCGTCCCGCAGGTGAGCCGGCACCGACCCGGCCAGCCCGCGGCGCACGTCAGCGAGGGCGGCGTCGAGCCCGGTGATCACCGCGTTGGACTTCGGCGCCACCGCGAGGTGGATCGTGGCCTGCGCCAGCGCGAGGCGGGCCTCCGGCATCCCGACCAGCGCGACCGCCTGCGCCGCGGCCACCGCGACAGCGAGCGCGGTCGGGTCGGCCATGCCCACGTCCTCCGAGGCGTGCACCACGAGCCGGCGGGCGATGAACCGCGGATCCTCCCCCGCCGCGACCATCCGGGCCAGGTAGTGCAGCGCGGCGTCGACATCGGATCCGCGGATCGACTTGACGAACGCGCTGATGACGTCGTAGTGCTGGTCCCCGGCCCGGTCGTAGCGCACCGCCAGCTCGGCCACGACGCTCTCCACCGTGGACAGTCCCAGGGTGGACGCCCCGGTGTCGGCGGCCGCCTCCAGGGCGGTCAGGGCGCGCCGCGCGTCACCGGCGGCCAGCCGCACGAGGTGTTCCTCGGCGTCAGCGGTGAGCGAGACCGTACCGGCCAACCCGCGCGGATCCACCAACGCCCGGCGCAGCAGTGTCCGGACATCGGAGTCGGACAGCGGGTGCAGTGCCAACACCAGCGAGCGGGACAGCAGCGGGGAGACCACCGAGAACGAGGGGTTCTCGGTCGTGGCGCCGACGAGCAGGACCGTCCGGTCCTCCACCGGCCCGAGCAGCGCGTCCTGCTGGGTGCGGGAGAAGCGGTGCACCTCGTCGATGAACAGCACCGTGTCGCGCGGGGCCGGGGCCGCAAGCCGGCGGCGGGCCGTGTCGATCACCGCCCGCACCTCCTTCACCCCGGCCGAGAGCGCCGACAGCGCCTCGAAATGCCGACCGGCGGTCCGGGAGACCAGCCGGGCGAGGGTGGTCTTGCCGGTGCCGGGTGGCCCCCAGAGCAGCACCGAGGCCGGCCCGCCGCCCTCCACGAGCAGCCGCAGCGGCGCACCCGCCCCGAGCAGGTGGTCCTGGCCGACCACCTCCTCCAGGGTCCGCGGCCGCAGCCGCACCGCGAGCGGGGCACGGCGGGTCGGAACCGGCGCGGCCGGCGAGGGGGGCACGGGGGGGTCGAACAGCCCTTCGTCGCTGGACACGTCCAGACGCTACCCGCTCGCATAGGCTGCGTGGTGAGCGTGACGGCGGCGGAGGGTGGACACAGATGCGGGAGATCCTCACCATCCTGGAGCGTGACGCGCACGCCACCGCGCAGCGCATCGCGGCGCTCACCGGGCTGACCGAGGACGAGATCCGCGAGCGCATCGCCGCGCTCGAGGCGAGCGGTGTGATCCGCCGCTACGAGGCCGTGGTCGACTGGGAGCGCTTCGGCGACCAGCACGTGGTGGCGTTCATCGACGTGTCGGTCGCGCCGGCCCGCGGCACCGGGTTCGGCGACGGCGCCGAACGGATCTCGCGGTTCCCCGAGGTGCGCTCGGTGTACCTGGTCTCGGGGCAGCAGGATCTCCGGTGCACG
>JAVKSM010000102.1:0-11873 GCA_039583705.1 Pseudonocardiaceae bacterium | reverse complement strand
GCTGAGCTTCCTGGGCCCCGATGTCGTCGAGGGCGCCGCCGCGCTCCGCGAGAAGCGCCCACCCCGCTTCCCCTCGGCCCGGTAGGCGGGCCGCTGCCCACCCACGACGCGCTGAGGCGAGCGAAGCGGCGCGGGGAGCGACCCGTTTCGATCCGATGCTCGCGGTGACCACCAGCGACCTGGCCGCCCTGCCGCACCAGATCCAGGCCGTGTACGGCGAGCTGCTCCCTCGCACGCCGCTGCGGTTCCTGCTCGCCGACGATCCCGGCTCGGAAAGACGATCATGGCCGGGCTGTACGTCAAGGAGCTGACCCTCCGCGGCGGCGTCGCGCGCTGCCTCGTCGTGGCGCCCGGAGCCCTGGTCGAGCAGTGGCAGGAGGAGCTGGCCGAGAAGTTCGGTCTGCGCTTCGAGCTGCTCACCCGCCAACTCGTGGACGCGACCGTCGACGGCAACGTCTTCGAGCGGCACCCGATGCTCATCGCGCGCATGGACCAACTGTCCCGTTCCGAGGACCTCATGACCCGCCTCATGACCGGAGGACTTCCACCTCACCCGCAACGAGGTGCTGTACGCCAAGAACTCCGCAGGCCGCTACCGGCTGGCCCTCGTCCGGGTGTCGGCGGCGGGCCCGAGCGCGGACGAGGTGCGGTACCTGCCGACCCGTTCGCCGGGTTCGAGTTCGTTGACTTCGCCGCGACCGGGCTGCGCGGTGACTGGACCGAGATGTGGAGCCGGGGAAGGCCACCATTCTGACCCGAATCCGCGAGTAGTGTAAACCTCGGCGATGGGACTGGTGTCGGTTGGTGGTGGTCTTGGCCATCGCGCTCCCGCGCCTCCCAAGCCCTTCCCGGCCTCGCAAGCCCCCCGGGCTCTCACCCGCCGCGCTGTGGCGGGCGGAACCGTACCCGCCGGTAGCGGCCCCGCACGGCAACGACGGCCGTCCGCGCCGTTCACCGGACATCGGAGCGCTCGATGGTGGCCGTCGGGCCTTTCTCGTAGTGTCACCGCTGTGGCTCAAAGCGGGCTCAAGCTGGAGCGGACAACGTTGTTCCGCATTGTTGCGCCTGTCGCCTGATCCTTGGCGATTCCCGGCGCTATGCGAGGACGGAGGCCGAGACGTGAAGAGGGTGACTGTGATCAAGGGATCCGCCGTGGGCGCCGGTCTGGGCCTGGCCGGGGCTTACGCGTACAACGTCGCGAGGTACCGGCGCGCCGCCGGCGAGGGATACGATCTTCCCGACCCGCCCGCGGTGGGCAGCGCCCAGTTTGCCGGCCTGGTCGAGGCACTCGCCCAGGCGCCCCGGCGGGAAGGCAACCGGCTCACGATCCTGCGCAACGGGCGCGAGATCTTCCCCGCCATGGTGGAGGCAATCAACTCCGCGAGGCACAGCGTCAACTTCTCCACGTACATCTACTGGGCGGGCGACATCGCCCCCACGTTCGCCGATGTCCTGGCGGCCAGGGCCCGCGAGGGCATCGAGGTGAACGTGCTGCTCGACGCGGAGGGCTGTACCACGATGGACCGTGGGCTCATCGAGCACATGCGCACGGCGGGAGCGACAGTCGTCTGGTTCCGTCCACCCCACTGGTACAACCTGCAGAAGCTCAACAAGCGCATGCACCGTCGGCTTATCGTCGTCGACGGCAAGGTCGGGTTCGTGGGCGGCGTCGGGATCGCCGAGGAGTGGGACGGGAACGCCGGGGACCCCGAGCACGAACGGGAGACCCACCTTCGCATCGAGGGGCCGGCTGTCCGCGAGGTGCTGGGCGCCTTCCTCGAGAACTGGACCGAGGCGACGTCCTCGCTGCTCTCCGCCTTGCACTTCCCCGACATCGACGGTTTCGACGACGGGGTACCGGTCCAGGTAGCGCGCACCGTGGCGACCAGCGGGACGCGGGGGCTGGAGGAGATGCTCTGGGCCGCCGTGGTCGCGGCAAAGGAGCGATTGTGGGTGACGACCGCCTTCTTCGCCCCGCGGCGCGCCTTCGTCGACGCCCTGTGCGCCGCCGCAAGCCGGGGAGTGGACGTCCGCATCCTCACCGGGGGCGTCCACCAGGACAAGCAGGTCGGGCGCACGGCAGGCCAGCTCTCCTACGGGAGGCTGCTCGAGTCCGGAGTGCGGATCTTCGAGTACCAGCAGGCCAAGATGCACGCCAAGGTGATCACGATCGACGGTGTCTGGGCGAACGTCGGCTCCAGCAACTTCGACAACCGCTCCCTGTCACTGAACGATGAGATCAACCTATCTGTGCAGGATGCAGGCGCGGTGGCCGAGCTGGAGCGGCACTTTCACGACGACCTGGCGGTCTCACAGGAGATGGACTTCCGGAGCTGGAGCCGCCGGCCGCTGCTGAAGCGAGCCCGGGAGCAGGCGACCGAGCTGATCCGACAGTCGATATAGCGCCCGGGCCTCGCCGCGAAGACCGGGTTCAGCCGAGGAATCCCTCCAGGGCGCGGGCCAGCTCGACTGGGCGCTGCTCCTGGACGTAGTAGCCGGCGCCGGGGATGCTCACCTCGCCGACGTTCTGGGCGACCTGTCGCAGGCTGTCGGCGCTGAGCTGGGTTTCGTCGGCGCCAGCGTCGGCATGGTCAGCGGCGGCCCGCGTCGGCGCCGCGGCGGTTGTCCTGGGCGTCGGTGTAGAGGGCGTGGTACTAGCCCAGCGCGGCGGTCAGCCGGCCGGGGCGGACGTAGGACCGGGCGTAGACGTCGACCGCGCCGGAGCGCCGCCTGGCGGGGCTGGCGACGACGATCGCGAAGTACTCCCGCTCCCGGCCGCTGATCAGCAGCTCCGGGACCCGGGGCTGGGCGCAGAACACCAGGTGGGGTAGTCCCTACCCGGGCTGGCGGAAGTCCAGCCGCCGCTCGAGCCCGAAGCCGGGCAGCGCCGCACGGAGAGGACCAGGTGGCTGACCTCGTCGCGGTACTGGCGGGCGCAGGCGTAGGCCATCCCACCCCCCGAGGTCGTGGCCCACCAGCGCCACCCGCGGAAGGCCCAGCGAACCGACCAGCCCGTGCACGTCCCGCGCCCGGGTCCGCACGTCGTAGCCGTCGAGTGCAGCCAGGAGCACCGACCCCGCGCAGGTCCGGCGCGATGAGCGTGTGCGCCCGCGCCAGCAGCGGCATCACCTGCCGCCAGGTCCACCAGGTCTCCGGGAAGCCGCGCAGCAGCAGCAGCACCACCGCCGGGAGCGTCGGAGCATGCGAGGCATGCGCCGAGCGGCTTCGTCCGCATTCCCACAGGATGGCCGTAGCCGAGACCGTCCAGCTCATCGGCTCGGGACGCGGCGGCGGGACCTGCCGTACGGTCCGTGTCGTGCGGATCCTGATCACACGCCGCCCGTGCTGATCGTGCTGATGCTCGCGGGCCGCGATCCGCTCCCCCAGCGTCGTCCCGCGCTGCGGCAGCACTGCTGCGGCCCGCAGCACCGCCCGCAAGGCGGCCGACTGCTCCATACGATCCAGCTCGGCGGCCAGTGCGACCACCGGGGTCACGTCCGGCACCGCCGGCACCGCTTCCAGGGTGTCCAGCAGCGCGGCCCGCGGCGATTCCGCGCGGCTTGGACCGGGTGGCGGGCAGGCACAGCCGGGTCTTCACTTGGCCGGGTATCGGGTCTTGGCGAGCACAAACAGCACCGCCCGCGGCGCTGTCACCGCGTTACCCCGGCGGCGGCCTCGTCCAGCCGGGGGAGCATGTCGTCGATTCTCTGGACCACGCCTGGACGTACCCTCCGGAACGGCTTTTGGGTGCCCGCACGATGCGCCGGGCCCACCGCGGCCGGTGATAGGCGCCGGTGGTGCCACACCACGTCCTCCCGCTTCAGCGGCCGCCCGGTAGCCGAAGCCGTCATACCTCGGATAGGTGCGGCCGGTCGTTGCCGTGTTGTCCGAGCGGTTCCCCGAATCGGACCACTGCCCTCACAGGACAGGCCTCCGGCCCCGGCGACGGTTGACGACAGATCACCTGTGAGCTGTCGCTGCCGTGCCGCCGGGCGACCGTGTCGGGGCGCCGGTCCGGCTGGACCGGGTCCACCGCCGCCCACATACGTGGGGTCGACCGGTAGCTGTCCCCTCACTGCCAGGCATGCCGCCACCCACCCGGCACCGCCAAGAAGTGTGGTCTTTTTCATCCACAAGGCCCGGGTCGCCCCGTCGAATGGTGACCGAGTGGCTATGGCAAACAGCTTCGATCACCTGATGAGGTCAGGCCAGGCTCAGCCCTTGACGGTCCTCGTTGGGCGCTCATAGCCTTTTCACCGGACCTGGGCCGGGTACCCGTCGAAATTATTCATCGGTTCCGGGGTCGCGGTAATCCTGCGGGTTTTGGTGTATCCGTTCGTCCGTCGTGGGAATCGGGGTGTGCGTAATGACTGTGACAGAGCCGGTAGGGGCGGAGTCCGAGAGCGCGCGGCAGCAGCTGAGCTTGGGAACGGCCGCGGCTCGAAACTTGGCGACGACGACCAAGTCGGTACCGCAGATGCAGGGTATCTCGTCGCGGTGGCTGTTGCGCCTGTTGCCGTGGGTACAGGTCTCGGGTGGCGTGTACCGCGTGAACCGGCGGTTGAGCTACACGATCGGCGACGGACGGGTGGCATTCATCGGCACCGACTCCGAGGTGCGGGTCATTCCCCAGAAGCTGTGTGAGATTCCGGTTCTTCGCGGGTTCGACGACGAAACGGTGCTCGGCGCGTTGGCGGACCAGTTCGTGCAGCGCGAGTTCGCCCCCGGTGACGTGATCGTGGAATTCGGTCATGAGGCCGACCAGGTGTTCCTGATCGCGCACGGTAAGGTGAACAAGATCGGCACCGGGAAGTACGGGGCCGAGACCGTGCAGGGCGTGCTGGCCGACGGCGAGTACTTCGGACACGAGACCCTGGTGGCGGATCAGAGCATCTGTGAGTTCACCTTCAAGGCCGTGACCCCGTGCACGGTGTTGGCTCTGCCCAGAGCGGCGTTCCTGGATCTGCTCGGCCAGTCCGAGGCGCTTCGGGCGCACGTCGAGCGGTACCGTGCCGGGCGGGCGTTGCCCCAGGACGAGCACGGTGAGGCCGCGATCGACCTCGCGGCCGGGCACGAGGGTGAGCCGGACCTGCCGGGCACGTTCGTCGACTACGAGACCTCGCCCCGCGAGTACGAGTTGAGCGTCGCCCAGACCGTGCTGCGGGTGCACAGCCGGGTGGCCGATCTCTACAACGAACCCATGGACCAGGTCGAGCAGCAGCTGCGGCTGACCGTCGAGGCGCTCCGGGAACGCCAGGAGCACGAGACGGTCAACAACCCGGACTTCGGGCTGTTGCACAACGCCGAGTTCAGCCAGCGCATCCACACCCGCACCGGCCCCCCGACGCCGGATGACCTCGACGAACTGCTGGCCCTGGTGTGGAAGGAGCCGGGATTCTTCCTGGCCCATCCCCGCGCGATCGCCGCCTTCGGTCGGGAATGCAGTCGTCGGGGCGTCTACCCGCAGAGCGTGGACGTCAACGGCCACATGGTTCCGGCGTGGCGGGGCATACCCGTGTTCCCGTGTAACAAGATTCCGGTGAGCGACGTCCACACGAGCTCCATCCTCCTGCTCCGGACCGGCGAGGGAAACCGGGGGGTCATCGGGCTGCACCAGACGGGCATCCCCGACGAGTATCAGCCGAGCCTGTCGGTCCGGTTCATGGGCCTCGACGAGAAGGGGATCATCTCCTACCTCGTCAGCGCCTACTACTCCGTCGCCGTCCTCGTCCCGGACGCGCTCGCCGTCCTGGAGAACTGCGAGCTCGGGCGGGAAGGGTAGCCGCCGTCATGTCGCAGCCTTTCGAGCTACCAAACTTCTACATGCCCTACCCGGCGCGGCTGAACCCGCATGTGCGTTCGGCGCGTGCGCACAGCAAAGAATGGGCTTACCGGATGGAGATGGTGGACGCGCCCCAGGACGGCACCGTGATCTGGGACGAGCGCGCGTTCGACTCCCACGACTATGCGTTGCTCTGTGCCTACACCCACCCCGACGCACCAGGCCCGGAGCTCGACCTGGTGACCGACTGGTACGTCTGGGTGTTCTACTTCGACGACCACTTCCTCGAACTGTACAAGCGCACCTCCGACCTGGTCGGTGCCCGGGAGTACCTGGACCGGCTGCCGGCGTTCATGCCGGTCGAGGGGGTGGTCACGGCGACGCCGACCAGCCCGGTGGAACGCGGTCTCTCCGACCTGTGGACCCGCACCACGCCGACCATGTCCCCGGCTTGGCGGCGTCGGTTCGCCGAGAGCACCACGAACCTCCTCGGCGAATCCCTGTGGGAACTCGCCAACATCAGCGAGAACCGGGTTCCCAACCCTGTCGAGTACATCGAGATGCGGCGGAAGGTGGGCGGCGCTCCGTGGTCGGCCAACCTCGTCGAACACGCCGTGGGCGCCGAGGTCCCCGCCGAGATCGCGGCCAGTCGGCCGATGCGGGTGCTGCGGGACACGTTCGCAGACGGGGTGCATCTCCGCAACGACATCTTCTCCTACCAGCGGGAAACCGAGGAGGAGGGCGAGGTCAACAACGGGGTGCTGGTCTTCGAGCGGTTCCTCGGCACTGACACACAGCAGGCGGCCGATGCGGTCAACGACCTGCTCACCTCCCGGCTGCAGCAGTTCGAGCACACCGCGATCACCGAGGTTCCGCCGCTTTTCGAGGAGCACGGGCTGGACCCGAAGGCCCGCGCGGACGTCGTCGCCTACGTGAAGGGACTCCAGGACTGGCAGTCGGGCGGTCACGAGTGGCACATGCGGTCGAGCCGCTACATGAACCGCGGGTCGAACGGATCCCCGGCGGCACGGGGTGTCCTGGACGGCCCGGCGGGCCTGGGCACCTCGGCCGCACGCATCGTGCCCTCACTGGTCAGGTCGGCCCCGAGACGGCTCACCAGCTTCACCCACGTCCCCTACCAGGCCGTCGGGCCGCTGCCACTCCCCGACTTCCACATGCCGTTCCGCACCAGGCTGAGCCCGCACCTGCCGGCCGCCCGCCGCGCCACCGTGGAGTGGTCCCGGCGGATGGGGATGCTGGACCCGCTGCCTGACGTCCCCGGCTCCGGCCTCTGGGACGAACACAGCCTCACGGTGTTCGACCTCGCGCTGTGCGCGGCCGGGATCCACCCGGATGCCTCCGTCGCCGAGCTGGACCTGACGACCGGTTGGCTCACCTGGGGAACCTATGCGGACGACTACTACCCGGCGGTCTTCGGACGCACCCGTGACCTGGCCGGCGCGAGGGCGTGCAACGAGCGCCTGTTGGAGTTCATGCCGGTGGACTCCACCGCGACCCCGCCCCCGAGCAGCGCGCTGGAACGTGGCCTGGCCGACCTGTGGTCCCGTACCACGGGTGGCATGCCGGTCAGTGCACGCCGTACGTTCCGCGACACCGTCGAGGAGATGACCGGAAGTTGGTTGTGGGAACTCGCCAACCAGATGCAGAACCGCATCCCCGACCCGGTCGACTACATCGAGATGCGCCGCAAGACCTTCGGCTCGGATTTCACGATGAGCCTGTCGAGGCTGGCTCACGGGGACACGGTGCCGCCCGAGATCTACCAGACCCGCCCGATCCGGGAGATGGAGCACTCCGCAGCGGACTATGCCTGCCTGGTCAACGACGTCTTCTCCTACCAGAAGGAGATCGAGTTCGAGGGGGAGCTGCACAACGCCGTCCTCGTCGTCCAGAACTTCTTCAACGTCGACCGGAAACGGGCGCTCGACGTCGTGCACGACCTGATGACCTCGCGGATGCGCCAGTTCGAGCACGTCGTCTCCGCCGAACTGCCGGCCCTGTTCGACAGTTACGACCTGGATGCCGGTGTGCGCAACACGTTGACCAGGTATGCCGAATCGCTCCAGGACTGGCTGGCGGGAATCCTCACCTGGCACCGGGAGACCGGCCGCTACAAGCAATCTGAACTGCGACGCTACCCGGGTCGGCAATGGCGCTCAGGCGGCCCGACAGGTCTGGGCACCTCGGCCGCGCGGATTGCCGGCCGCGGCGTTGCGACTCCGGTGCGGGTATTCGGATGACGAGACGATGAAACGGGCCGGCGCCCCACGGCCAGCCCGGTTCTCCAGCCCGGTTCTCCAGACCGGTTCTCCAGCGAAGGCGGTGACCACCATGAACTGGCAGATCGTCGTTGTGCTCCTGGTTGCCGCTCTCGCCACCGCGGGGGTGTATGTGGTCGCGGGCCGGGTGTTGCCCGGCCGCTGGCGCAAGCGCGACGTCGAAGCGTCCGAGGACTTCGCCCTCGACTCCGTCAACGTTCTCATCGGGCTCCTGTTCTCGATCCTGCTGGCCTTCGTGATCGCCACGGTGCTGGGCGACTACGACAACGCCAGCTCCGACGCGCAACAAGAGGCGAACGCCATCGGCGCGGTCCACAGCCTCGCGCGCGGGCTGGCAGAACCCGGCAACTCCCTGTGGAAGAGCGACGCCAAGAACTACACGACCCTGGTCATCGACCAGGACTGGCCCCTGATGCAGCACCACCAGGCGAGTAAGGCCGCCTGGACCGCCCTCAACAAGCTGCGCAACGACATCATGGACCTCCACCCGGCCAACGCCCTCGAACAGACGCTCCAAGACAAGGCGCTCGACAAGGTGCAGGCCATCTACGACGCGCGACGCACCCGGGTCGACCTCGTCAACGCCGGGGTCCCGAACTTCATGTGGTACACCCTCCTCGGCGGGGCCCTTCTCGTCGCGCTCTTCCCGCTGCTCACCAAGCCGCACCCGACCGGCCGCCTGCTCATCGCCGTGGGGATCCAGGGCCTCGTGATCGCTGCCTCCCTCTACCTGGTCAGCGAGCTCAACCATCCTTTCAGCGGCGACTTCCGGGTCGAACCGAGCGCGTTCCAGATCCTGCTCGACCGGTTCAACGCCTCCCCGTGACCGCCACCGCGCGATAGCCCAACACCGCTGGTTCCAACGCTGCGCAGGGTTCCGTTGGAATTTGATGTCGTCGCTCCAGCGCAGCTTGTAGGCCAGTGCGGACACGTCAACTGGCGAAGGCTCCTCGTTGGAGGTTCGGCCGTTGGGTGCAAGCAGCGCTGGAGCTATGCCCGCAGGTTCCACAGCGAGGTCGACAAGGGTTGGACCGCGTGCCCACTGAGCTGGCCGTGCCCCGACCCAGCCACAGCCCTCGTTTGCCGATCCGTCGCCGCCAACGTAGGGTTGGCGCATGTCCTCACCCCTCGTCACTCTTGGCACTGCCGAGATAGTCGGAGAGTTGGAAGACGCCATCTGCGCACTCTACCGAACGGTCTTCTCGCAGCCGCCATTTAAATGGAACGAGGACGAGCCCGTCGCGCAGCGACGGCGGCTGGAATGGCTGAGTACTGACCCAACGTTTGGTATTGTCAGGGCGCAGGTGAACGGTGAGCTCATCGGCTTCGCCTACGGCGCTACCCTCAAGCCGGACACCCGGTGGTGGTCGGGTGCAACCGAGCCACTGCCGGAGGAGCTGACGGCCGAGTGGGAAGGGCGGACGTTCGCCATCTTCGATTTAGCGGTGCGCCAGGATTACCGCAAGAGAGGCATCGGGCGGAACCTGCTGGACGTGTTGCTCGGCAGTCGGCAAGAGGAACGCGCTACGCTGGTCGTACAGCCGGTCGCAACCGACACCAAAGCCTTCTACGAGCACCTCAGCTGGCGGAGAGTCGGTACCATGAAGGCTCCGGCTGGAGCGGTGTCACCGTTTTTCGACTTCTACCTGTTGTCGCTTCACGCCAAGCCGTAGGACGCCAGGCGATCGTCAAGCGTGCGTACGGGGGCAGTCCGTTGCCAGGGCTGGAGGCCAGCGCGAGCTTGCCGCAATGTCTGAGTCAGGCGAGCTGAGCTGTTGCGGGCGGCCATCTCGCCGGCGTCACCGAGGAGTCGGGTCGCCTCGTCGATCTCGCTTGACTGCGTGTACGCAACGCCAAGATTCGCGGTCGTCAGCGCCACGTTCCGGGTGTATGACGGGTCAAGGGTCTGGAGCGACCGGCGGGAATAGTCGGCAGCGCGTTGCGTGTCGTGCAGCTTGAGGTAACACGAGCAGCGCGTCATGGTATGGAGTCCTTCATCATAGAAGTAGACATATCCCGCCGGTCCGTCACCGGCTGCGGCAAGCGCTGTTTCAGCGGCGTCCAGCGCCACGCTTGCAGCATCGCCCTGACCATCCGCCGCGTACGCCCGCGCCGCTACATCAGCGGCGTAGGCATGGAGCATTCCGTCATCGGTGCGTCTGGCCCATTCACCAGCCGCGACGGCGTGGTCGATTCCGATACGCGCTTTGCCCTGCCAGGTTGCCAAGTGGCTCATGTTACACAGCACGAACGCGCCCAGTTCGGTGTTCTCCGCCTCGTGAGCCAGCGAGCGGGCGTCCTCGTAGTAGTACCAAGCGCTGTCGAAGGCGTTGAGGTCGAAGGACAGCCAGCCGGCGTGGCGGGAGGCGTTCGCGAGCGCTGCCAACAGCCGGGGCCGCAGGGACGCCGGGCAGTCATGCACGAGGACGCGGAGCAGATTACGCTGAGCCAGCACGGTGTCGAGCACTGCTTGCGGACCGAGCGCGTCATCTTGCCGCTGGCAGCGCCACAACACTTCCTCGATGTGTTCAATCGTCTGACAGTCAATCCTGCGCGGATGGTCGAGAGCCGAGATGACACGCTCTTGTCCTTCTACATCGGTACCCTGGACGAGTGGTGCGGAGGCAGCCGAGGTGGCCGCCCAGGCAATGATACGGAGCACTTCCCGACGCTTCATGGTGTGCGCCCAACTGGTGAGAAGCCCAACAAGCTGATCCAAGGCGTGGTCGCGTTCGCGGGGCGTGGCAAGCCCGTCCTGCCCACCGGGTGCCAACGATCCGAGGTGCTGCATAATAAGGTGCAAGACCATGTCGTCTGGCAGCAGAAGGCCGGCAAGAGACGCGATTGTGGACGTGTCGCCTGGCATCGCTGGTATCGCCGCCGGCCCATCGCTGTGTCGCAGAACGACGGCCTTGGTAGAAGGGGCTTTGTCGCGATGACCGTAGCTCCCGAGGTCGCTGAGCAGGTCGGCCACGCTGCACTCATACAGCTGAGCCAGCTTGTCGAAGGTAGCCAAGGACGGCGCGTGTCCGGTGCTGCTCGGCGAGAGTTCCCAGTAAGAGAAATTCTTGAGCGTCTTCAGCTCATCCGGCCACCGGGTGTTCCATGCCTCAGCCGCCTGACGTTGGCTCCAGCCGTGGGCGTACCGAAACGCGATGCGGGCATTGACCCGGTAGCGCTGCCGGCAGACCTCGGCTATCTCCACCCACGACTTGCCCTGAGAGCGCAGCGCTCGCCCCAGTTGCTCGCGCTCTTGTTTCTGGCTGCGCGGCTCGGTCATGAGGTAGCCCTTTCGGGTGGGGCCGTTACCAGCGGTGAAGGGTAGCACACCGTACCGGCGGTCCCCGCATTGGCAACTTTACTCCGAAGTTCCCCACGTTATGGGGATTTCCGCCGCCAAAGATGACGAGACCGGCGGATGGGTCGGCGCGGCGTTCTGGCACAAGGTAAACGACGGCTCCCGCGGCCGGAGGGTTCCTGGGCGGTGGCGGTCGCACCCCCGAACCCGCCGTCTCTCGGCTACAACGCCCGGCCCTGGGAGCCACTCCAACCGGCAGATGAGATGGGCGTGGTTGATGCAGAGGACGTGGCACTTGGACATGACCTGCGCCCTCGACCAGCGGGCGCATCTCGTTACCGACAACGCCATGGCCGCTGGCCTGAGTGCCCAGCAAGGCCGGTACCGGGCGGTGTGCGGTCACCTGGTGGTGGCCGGTCCTTGACCGGCCCACCGGGGCCGCCCTGTCCAGGCTGCGCTGTGGCGGTCGCCTCGATTGGTCGCCGCGGCCGTC
>JAVKSM010000101.1:0-12334 GCA_039583705.1 Pseudonocardiaceae bacterium | reverse complement strand
CCCGCTCAGATAGTGCCCAGTAGTGCCCCGGCCTCGCGTGCCCGTGAGGCGGTCATCGGACGGTCATCGGTGCGTGGTGCGCAGGTTGCGGTGACCCTCGGCGCATGGCCGGCACCACCCTGCTCCTGAGCGCGGTCATGATTGACGCGCTCACCTCGACCGGGCTGGCCGGCCAGCCCGCAGCGGCGGAAGCGCTGTTCACCGTCGGCTACCTGATCGGCGGGGCGGCGCACGTGGTTGCACTGGCCATGATGATCGGGACCACCGCGATCGCCGGGAGGCTGTCCGGTCGGTTACCCGGCTGGCTGAGCACGCCCGGGTTCGTGGCGACCGCGCCGGGACTGGTCGCGGTGCTGAACCTCGGGGCTCCGCTGCTGCCGTTCGCGCTGACCGCCTACTTCATCCCAGCCGGGCGGTTCCTCGGCCTCGTTTTCATCGTCGCGACCGTGGTCACGCTGCGCCGGGCCGGTCATGTCCGTGACGCAAGGTAACTGCTAGCCGTGACTCGTCGGCTCCGCGCTGGTCGCTTCGGCTACCCCGGCAGGCTGCCCGGGGTAGCGTCGGCCGGTGGCTGCCACCGCCGTCCGGATGGGGACCGCCACTGGACGCTGGGTGCTGCTGGCGACCGTCGGCGGTTCGGGCATGGCGATGCTGGACACCACCGTCGTCAACGTCGCCCTGCGGCGGATCGGCCGCGACCTGGGCGCCGACTTCACCACCCTGCAGTGGATCATCAACGGTTATGCGCTGCCGCTGGCGGCACTCATCCTGCTCGGCGGTTCGTTGGGGGACCGCTTCGGGCGGCGCCGGATTTTCCTCGTCGGCACGGTGTGGTTCGCCACCGCATCGCTGCTGTGCGGCCTTGCCCCGACCGCCGGGGTCCTCGTCGGGGCCCGCGCGTTGCAGGGCATCGGCGGCGCGCTGCTCACCCCGGGCAGCCTGGCGATCATCTCGGCATCCTTCGCGCCTGGCGACCGGGCGCGGGCGGTCGGCGCGTGGTCCGGGCTCGGCGGCGTCGCCGGTGCCGTTGGGCCGTTCCTCGGCGGCTGGCTGGTCCAGTTCGACTGGCGGGCGGTCTTCCTCGTCAACCTTCCGCTGGCGGCGGTGGTGATCACGGTCGCGCTGCGGCACGTCCCGGAGAGCCGCGACCCGGCGGCGGCCGGGGCGATCGACGTCCCGGGGGCGGTGCTCGGCGCGCTCGGACTCGGCGGCGTGAGCTACGCCGTGACCGGAGCCGGCTCGTCCGGCACCGGCACCGGCATGGTCACCGCCGGGCTCGTGGGTCTGGCCGCGATAGCGGCGTTCCTGGTCACCGAGCGGCGCGCCGCGCACCCCCTGGTGCCGCTGGGCATCTTCGGAAACCGGCTGTTCCGAGCGGCCAACGCCGTGACACTGCTGGTCTACGCCGCGCTCGGGGTGTTCTTCTTCCTGCTCGTCCTGCAGTTGCAGACGGTGGCGGGTTTCTCCCCGCTCAAGGCCGGCACGGCCATGCTGCCCGTCACGGCGCTCATGCTGCTGCTCTCCGCCCGAACCGGAGCGCTGGCCGAACGGATCGGACCCCGGCTGCCGATGACGGTCGGCCCGCTGCTCGCCGCCGGTGGCTTCCTGCTCACCCTGCGGATCGGGCCTGGTGCGTCCTACCTCCCCGACGTGCTGCCAGCCGTCGCGTTGCTCGGGCTCGGACTGGCGCTCACCGTGGCCCCGCTCACCGCGACCGTGCTGGGGGCCGCGCCAGCCGAGCAGGCGGGCACCGCCTCCGGGGTCAACAATGCGGTCGCTCGCTCCGCCGGCCTCCTCGCGGTGGCCGTGATCCCCGTCGTCGTCGGGCTGGGGGGCGACGACTACACCCGCCCAGCCGTCTTCGCCGCCGGCTTCTACCACGCCATGCTCATCGGCGCTGCCCTGCTCGCCGCCGGTGGCCTGCTCGCCGCGTTGCTCGTCCGTCGCCCCCGCCCGATCATGCCGGCCGGCGAGCCGAAGGTGCCCGCACCGCCGCCGCTGCGGCTGTCCGAATGCCCGCACTGCGGCGTCGCCGGACCCCAACTACACCCCGATGACCGGCATCGGGCCGAGCGCGCGGCCTGAGCACCGCGCAGGGGGTGCCCCGTCACGCTCCGGGTCGAGGAGATCCCGCGCGCGCCGGGCCTCGTTGACCGAACGTACCAACCGACGGCCGACGGCCGCGGCGAGTGAGGACGACCCGGGTGATCCCGGTGTAGTCGAGCGGGAAGGTCAGCGGCCGGGCCAGCCCGAGTCACCTCGGCGAGCAGCACGTTGACAGGGCCGGCGTGGCAGACCACGACGAGCCGTTCCGCCTGGCGCCACCCCAGGTCGGTCAGCGCCGGGTCGACGGATCCGTCCGACTCCAGCCGGTGAGGGCTCCCGCGGGGCCGCTCCGCGACCCGCCTCGGACGGTGGGGCGGGACATTCGGCGACGGTCAGGCCTCCGGCACGTGGTCACCGTGCCCAGCCGCCCGCAACGCCTCGCGCAGCTTGCCGGCGGACTCATCCAGTGCTGCCGGGTCAGGGTCACGGTCGGCATTGCGGAAGTCGAACCCGTCGAGGTCCTGCACCGGGTAGACGTGCAGGTGCAGGTGCGGCACCTCGAAGCCGGCGATCACCAGGCCCACCCGGGGCGGCGAGTAGACGGCCTGCTGCGCCGCCGCGATCCGCCGGCTCACCCACGTCAGGTGGGCCATGAGCTCGTCACCGGCGTCGACCCAGTGGTCGACCTCCGCCAGCGGGACGACCAGGGTGTGGCCGGGACCCATAGGGTTGATCGACAAGAATGCCACGGCCTGCTCGTCACGCCAGACGAAGCGGCCGGGCAGCTCTCCTGTGATGATCCGGGTGAACACGGTCGGCACGGCGTCACACCCTACCGCCCCTGCGCTGTCGGCCCCGGTGACCGCACGCCTCGGGAGGGCCCGCGACCGCCGGGAGCGCCGGTTGCCGTCCGCTACCATAAATGGGACTTCGGGCCAGCCGGCGCCCGCACCGGACCAGCGAGCAGGAGGAGCGCCATGCGGCCGTGGCCCGGAACCGCTTACCCGTTGGGAGCCAGCTACGACGGGGCGGGCACGAACTTCGCGTTGTTCTCCGAGGTGGCTACCCGGGTGGAGCTGTGCCTGTTCGACGAGGACGGCACCGAGACCCGGGTCGGGCTACCCGAGGTGGACGGGTCGGTCTGGCACGGCTACCTGGCCGGTATCGGCCCCGGTCAGTGCTACGGCTACCGCGTCCACGGACCCTACGACCCGGGTGCCGGCATCCGCTGCAACCCGGCCAAGCTGCTCATCGACCCGTACGCCAAGGCGCTCGCCGGTGAGGTCGAATGGGACGAGTCGGTCTTCGGCTACCGCTTCGCCGACCCCGAGAAGCGCAACGACCGTGACTCGGCGCCGCACGTCCCGAGGTCGGTCGTCGTCAACCCGTTCTTCGACTGGGGTACCGACCGGCCGCCCCGGGTGCCCTACAACGAGTCGGTGATCTACGAGGCACACGTGCGGGGCTTGACCGTGCTCCACCCCGACATCCCCGCCGCGCAGCGCGGCACCTACTCCGGCGTGGCGCACCCGGTCGTGATCGATCACCTGCGGGGGCTGGGCGTCACGGCCGTCGAGCTCATGCCGGTGCACCAGTTCGTCCAGGATCACCACCTCCTCGAGCGCGGGCTGCGCAACTACTGGGGCTACAACACGATCGCGTTCTTCGCGCCGCACGCCGGCTACGCCGCGCTGGGAGCGCCCGGTAACCAGGTCGCCGAGTTCAAGGCGATGGTCCGCTCGCTGCACGAGGTGGGGATCGAGGTGATCCTCGACGTCGTGTACAACCACACCGCCGAGGGCAACCACCTGGGCCCCACGCTGTCGATGCGGGGGATCGACAACGGCTCCTACTACCGGCTCGTCGAAGACGACCCGCAGTACTACCTGGACTACACCGGCACCGGGAACTCACTCAACGTCCGCAGCCCCCACACCCTACAGTTGATCATGGATTCATTGCGCTACTGGGTGAGCGAGATGCATGTCGACGGGTTCCGCTTCGACCTGGCATCGACGCTCGCCCGGGAGTTCTACGACGTCGACCGGCTTTCGGTGTTCTTCGACCTCGTCCAGCAGGATCCGGTGATCAGCCAGGTGAAGCTCATCGCCGAGCCGTGGGACGTCGGACCTGGTGGCTACCAGGTCGGCAACTTCCCGCCACTGTGGACGGAATGGAACGGCAAGTTCCGCGACACGGTGCGCGACTTCTGGCGGGGCGAGCCGGGCACGCTGGGCGAGTTCGCCTCGCGGCTCACCGGGTCATCCGACCTCTACCAGGACGACGGGCGCCGGCCGGTCGCCTCGATCAACTTCGTCACGGCGCACGACGGCTTCACCCTCGCCGACCTGGTCTCCTACAACGACAAGCACAACCAGGCCAACGGCGAGGGCGGGCGCGACGGAGCCGACGACAACCGCTCCTGGAACTGCGGTGTCGAGGGACCCACCGACGACGCGGCGGTGCTGGCGCTGCGCGCCCGCCAGCAGCGCAACCTGCTCGCGACGCTGTTCCTGTCCCAGGGCGTGCCGATGCTGCTGCACGGCGACGAGATCGGCCGCAGCCAGGGTGGCAACAACAACGCCTACTGCCAGGACAATGAGACCTCGTGGGTGGACTGGTCACAGGTCAAGACACGGGCCGAGTTGGCGATCTTCACCGCCGGACTCACGGCGCTGCGGGCGGCACATCCGGTATTGCGGCGTCGCCGGTTCTTCGCCGGCCGGCCGATCCGCAAGGGCGAGGAGCTGCGCGACATCGCATGGTTCACGCCGTCGGCCGAGGAGATGACCGAGCAGGACTGGGAGGCCGCGTTCGGCCACTGCATCGCCGTGTTCCTCAACGGCGAGGGCATCCCCGACCTTGACACCCGGGGCCAGCGGGTGAGCGACGACTCCTTCCTGCTGTGCTTCAACGCCTACTGGGAGGACATGGAGATGACCCTGCCCGGCGCCGACTACGGCTCGCGGTGGGCGGTCGTCCTCGACACCGTGACCGCCGAGATCCTCACCGGCACCTCCGGGGTGGTGCTGGGCGTTGCGGCGAGTGGGTTGCCGGACTCGGCCCGGCACGTGGCCGCGGGTGAGGTGCTGACCGTGCCGGCCCGGTCGCTTCTCGTGCTGCAGCGCACGGAGTGAGGAGGTGGTCCCCACCTCGACCTACCGGCTGCAGTTCGGACCGGCGTTGTGCTTCGCGGATGCCGCCGACCTCGTCGGCTACCTCGCCGACCTGGGGGTCGGCGCGCTGTACGCCTCGCCGCTGCTGGCCGCGGCACCTGGTTCCACCCACGGCTACGACGTCGTCGACCCCACGCGGGCGGCGCCGTCGTTGGGCGGGGAGGCCGGCCGGGTCGCGCTGGTGGCCGCCCTGCGGGCGCGCGGTCTGGGACTGGTGGTCGACATCGTGCCCAACCACATGGGGGTGGCCGACGCCGCGGCCAACCCGTGGTGGTGGGACGTGCTGCGGAACGGGAGAGCCTCCCGCGACGCGTCGTTCTTCGACGTCGACTGGTCGGCCGGGCCGATCCTGCTTCCGGTGCTCGACGCGGACGAGGCCGCCGCACTCGCGCACCTGCGCGTCGAGGGCTCCGACGACGAGGCCGAGCTGTGCTACTTCGAGCACCGCTTCCCGCTGGCACCCGGCACCGGCTCCGGGTCGCCCACCGAGGTGCACGAGCAGCAGCACTACCGGCTGGTCTCCTGGCGCCGCGGTACCGCGGAGCTGGGCTACCGGCGGTTCTTCGACATTTCGACGCTGGCCGCGGTGCGGGTGGAAGACCCTGCGGTGTTCGAGGCGACACACCGCGAGGTGCTGCGCTGGGTGGCGGCGGGCGAGGTGGGCGGGCTGCGCGTGGACCACCCGGACGGGCTGTCCGACCCCGGTGGGTATGTACGGCGGCTGCGGGCCGCAGCTGGTTCCTCGACGTGGCTGCTCGTCGAGAAGATCCTCGCCGTCGGGGAGTCGCTGCCGGCGTCCTGGCCGGTGGACGGGACGACCGGGTACGACTCCGCGCGAGAGGTGTGCGGGGTGTTCGTCGACCCGGTGGGCGAGGCCCTGATCACCCAGTTCGCCGCCGAACGCACCGGCTCCACCGCGCGGCTGCGCCACGTCGAGCGCTGCTGCCGTCGGATGGTCGCCACGGAGATCCTCGTCGCCGAGGTACGCCGGATCGCGGCGCTGCTGGCGGACCTGGAACCGTCACTTGCCCGGGAGGCCGTGGCCGAGCTGTTGGCATCGTTCCCGGTGTACCGCTCCTACCTCCCGGAGGGCCGGGCCGCGCTGGACGTCGCACTGGACGCCGCCCGCGCCGCCCGCCCTGACCTCGCCGAGATCCTCACCGCCCTGTACTGCCGCATGCGTGACGCCCCGGACGGCGAGCTGGCCGTCCGGGTACAGCAGACCTCTGGCATGGTCATGGCCAAGGGCGTCGAGGACACGGCGTTCTACCGGTGGAACCGTTTCGTCGCGCTCAACGAGGTCGGCGGCGACCCGGCCCGCTTCGGCGTGCAGCCGGCGGAGTTCCACGCCGCGGCAGCGGCCCGGGACGCGGGCTGGCCGACGACGATGACCACGCTGTCCACCCACGACACCAAGCGCTCCGAGGACGTGCGGGCCCGGCTGGCTGTGCTGTCCGAGCTGCCGTCGCGGTGGATCGAACTGATGCGGCGGTGGGCGGCGCGCCATCCGCTGCCGGAGCCGTCGCTGGAGCTGCTGGCGTGGCAGAGCCTCCTCGGCGCGTGGCCGATCAGCGTCGAGCGGCTGGCCGGCTACCTCCTCAAGGCGGCCAAGGAGGCCAAGCTCGTCACGAGCCACGTCGACCCTGTCGCGGAGGTGGACGAAGCGGTCGCGGCCTGGCCGGCTGCGGTGCTGGCCGACACGACCGTGGTGGCCGAGCTGGAGCAGTTCGTCGCCGAGATCAACCAGCCGGGCTGGTCGAACTCGCTGGGCCAGAAACTGCTCGCGCTCGCCGGGCCCGGCGTGCCGGACGTGTACCAGGGCACCGAGGTCTTCGAGTACTCCCTGGTCGACCCCGACAACCGCCGTCCGGTCGATTTCACCGCGCGCCGCGAGCTGCTCGCCCGGCTCGACACCGGCTTCCTACCTGACGTGGACGCCACCGGCGCCGCGAAGCTGCTGCTCACCGCCCGGCTGCTGCGCCTGCGCCAGCAGCGGCCCGAGCTGTTCACCGGCTACCGGCCGCTGCTGGTCGACGGGCCGGCTGCCGGACACGTCCTCGCCTTCGCCCGGGGCTCCCGCGCTCTGGTCGCCCTCGCCACCCGGCTGCCGGTGGGGTTGGCAGCCCGCGGCGGGTGGGGCGAGGAGGTGCTGGCGCTGCCGGGCGGCGCCGAGGAGTGGGTGGACCAGATGACGGGGCGTCCGGTGCGAGGCCCGGTCGTGCGGGTGGCCGACCTGCTCGAGCGGTATCCGGTGGCCTGTCTCACGAGAGGCTGACCAGGGTTCCATGGAGTTCAGGGTGTGGGCGCCGGAGCGGTGGCGGGTGCGGGTCGTGGTCGACGGGGTGCGCCACGAGATGAGCGTCAGCGACCGGGGGTGGTGGCGGGCCGAGGTGGTAGGTGCGGTTGCCGGCTCCCGGTACGCCTTCCTGCTCGACGACGACGAAACGCCGCAGCCCGACCCCCGCTCGGCACATCAGCCGGACGGCGTGCACGCGGCCTCCGCCGTCTACGACCACGACGCCCACATCTGGCAGGACGTTGCCTGGACCGGGCGCACGCTGGCGGGCAGCGTGCTCTACGAACTGCACGTGGGCACCTTCACCGCCGGCGGCACCTTCGACACGGCGATCGAGCGGCTGGACCACCTCGTCGACCTCGGGGTCGACATCGTGGAGGTGCTGCCGGTCAACGCCGTCGACGGCCCGTGGAACTGGGGCTACGACGGCGTGCTGTGGTACGCCGTCACGGATAACTACGGCGGTCCCGGCGCCTTCAAACGCTTCGTCGACGCCTGCCACCGCCGCGACCTGGGCGTCGCACTCGACGTCGTCTACAACCACCTGGGGCCCTCCGGCTCCTACCTCGACCGTTTCGGCCCTTACTTCGCCGGCAGCAACGCGTGGGGGCCCTCGCTCAACCTCGACGGACCGCACTCCGACGAGGTGCGCCGCTACGTCGTCGACAACGCCCTGGCGTGGCTGCGGGACTTCCACGTCGACGCGCTGCGCCTGGACGCGGTGCACGCCCTGGTCGACCGCCGCGCGACCCACATCCTCGAGGAGCTGGCCGTCGAGGTCGAGGCGCTGGCCGCGCACCTGCGCCGGCCGTTGAGCCTCGTCGCCGAGTCCGACCTCAACGACCCGCGGCTGGTGACCGCCCGGGAGGCGGGCGGCTACGGGCTGTCCGCGCAGTGGGACGACGATGTGCACCACTGCCTGCACGCCGCGCTCACCGGCGAGCGGCAGGGCTACTACGCCGACTTCGCCGACGCCGGGCTGGTGGGGCTCGCCCGCGCCATGCGGGGGGCCTTCTTCCACGCCGGCACCTGGTCCTCGTTCCGGCAGCGCAGCCACGGTCGCCCGGTGGACACCCGGCGCATCCCGGGGCACCGGTTCCTGGCCTACCTGCAGAACCACGACCAGGTGGGCAACCGGGCCGTCGGCGACCGGATCTCCGCGACGCTGTCCCCCGGCTCGCTGGCGTGCGGGGCCGCCTTGGTGTTGTGCTCGCCGTACACGCCGATGCTGTTCATGGGTGAGGAGTGGGGGGCGTCGACGCCCTGGCAGTTCTTCTGCCGCTTCCCCGACGCCGAGCTGGCCGACGCCGTCCGGGAGGGACGGACCCACGAGTTCACCGAGCACGGCTGGGGTTCGGCGCAGGTGCCCGACCCCAACGACGAGGCGACGTTCCGCCGCTCCACATTGGACTGGTCCGAAGTGGCGGACGAGCCACACGCCGGCGTGCTCGCCGTCTACCGGGGCCTCCTCGCGCTGCGCCGCTCCCGTCCGGAGCTGTCAGATCCGTGGCTGGAGCGGCTCGCGGTGCGGGTCGACGAGGCGGCCCGCACGGTCGTGCTGCACCGCGGGCGGCTGCGAGTGGTCGTGAACCTGGGGCCCACCGCGGCACACGTGATGCTGTACGCCTCGGTCCAGGTGATGCTGCTCGCCTCCGGCGACTCAGTGGCCGAGGACACGGCGGTGACCGTCCCGGCCGAGTCCTTCGCCGTCGTCGAGCTGGCTTAGTGGTCGCGCCTGGAGGTTCGTCGGTGTACGCCGGAGATCCCAGGAGCGCGCTTTCCCCGCAGGTAGGGCTTCGCGCCGACCAGGCGTGTGTGCTCGGTTCTGAGGCAGCGGTCCATCACCACCTCCAGCCCGGCGCGGCGGGCGCGGTCCGCGGCCTGCTCGTCGCGCAGCCCGAGCTGGAACCACAGCACCCGCGCTCCCACCTCGATCGCCGCGTCGGCGACCTCGCCGAGCGCGCTGCTGCGGCGGAAGGTGTCGACGAGGTCGGGAACCACCGGCAGCCGGTCGAGCGCCGGGTAGACGGGCCGGCCCAGCACCTCGGTGATGTGCGGGTTGACCAGGTAGACGTCGTAGTCGGTGCGGTCGACGAGGTAGGCGGCCACCCCGAAGCTCGGCCTCGTCGGGTGGTCGGAGATCCCGACGACGGCGACGCTGCGGGTGGCGAGCAACACCGCGCCGACCGACCGGCGCTCGCGTGCAGGGTCGGTCACCGGTGCATCCTGCCCCGCCGGCTGCCACTCCGCCGTATGCCGGGGATCGGCTGGCCCGCGAACTGGTTGGAGCGGCGCTGGCGCCTATGCTCCCGGCGTGGGCGGCCAGGAGATGACCCCCGAGGAGTTCCGCCGGGTCGGGCACCAGGTCGTCGACTGGGTCGCGGACTACCGGCGGCGGCTCGGCTCGCTGCCGGTGCACCACGCGGTCGAGCCGGGCGCGGTGTGGGCCGCGCTGCCGGCTGCGGTGCCGGATGTCGGCGAGGGGCTGGACGGGCTGGACTGGGCGACCTGCTCTGCGCCGGGCTCGGGGTGCAGGGGATGCTCTGGTCGACGTCGCCGGCGTGCACCGAGCTCGAACAGCTCGTCACCGACCAGGTCGCCGGGCTGCTCGGGCTCGGTCCGGAGTGGACGTTCGCTGGTGGGGGTGGCGGGGTCATCCAGGACTCGGCGTCCTCGGCGGCGCTGGTGACCGTGCCTCGGGCGCGGCGTTCCTCACCGGCAGCGTCGTCGCGGGCCGTTACCTGCTGCGGGTCGCCGTCGGCGGTGTGGCCACCCGACGCGAGCACGTCCAAACCCTGTGGCGGTCCCTACAGGCAGCCGTCGGCCAACCGGCACCGACGACCACCTGAGGTTGCGGCGACTGCCGCGGCCGCAGCCGCCGCGCGACCACCACGGACCGGGATCAAGCGATCAACGCAGCGCGGGCGCGCGCAGGGCTCGCAGCACCCGGAGGGCACGGCTCCACGAGGCGGTTGCCGACGCTGACTCGCAGTCCCCCATGCTCCGGCGGTCGACCTCCTGACCATCGAGTGTCGTGGTCACCGTCTCCCCGGTTCGAGGGTCGAACGTACCGCGGAGCGCCTGCTGCGGACGGCCGTGCTGGTCGAGGGGTGTGAACACCATCGACACCGGCTGTTCGGCGGGGTTGCTCAAGAAGCTGGCGGTGGTCTTCTGTCGGTCGCGGATCGATGGTCCTGTAGCGGGATCGGCGGAGCTGGTGGTCTCCGCCGGCGTCGTGGTGTGTCGGTCTGGCGCACCTCGTGGTGGGACAGGACTCATGCCGAACCCTCCTTGTCGTTTAGGCGGGGGTGGAGCCGCGGCCGGGGGTGACCCGGCGCCGACGGCTGGACAGACTTGATCACCTTCCTGGTGAACCTCGTTGCGAGGGTCCATTCAAGCCTGGTGGTCGGACCACCCGGAAGTCCTCAAGCGGATGAACACCTGCTCATGTGATCGTATCTTCATATTTCCGGAGGACATCCAGCCGGTGACATGGTTCACGTTTGAACCCATTCGGCTTTTCACATCGAACGACCTGAACGAAGTCAAGCGCTACCAGCGAGAATTCGATGACCTGACCTGTGGTGATTCAAGAGCGCGGCGAGGCGGTCGCTACTGATCGGTGAGAACTACGGGGGCGGTGGTGGGGCTAGTGGTGGGCTAGCGGCCCAGCAACTGGTACCTGGCCTCGGTGGCGTCCTTCTGCGGCTTCCACCACCAGCTGTTGTGGCGGTACCAGCCGATGGTCGCGGAGAGCCCGGCGCGAAAGTCGCCGTAGCGGGGCTCCCACCCCAGCTCGGCGCGGATCTTCGTGGAGTCGTTGGCGTAGCGCAGGTCGTGGCCGGGCCGGTCCGACACGTGGGCGTAGGCGTCGGCGGGCTCGCCCATCAGCTCCAGGACCAGCGCCAGGATCTGGGCGTTGCTGCGCTCGTCGCCCGACCCGATCAGGTACGTCTGGCCGATCCGGCCCTTGGTGAGGATCAGGTGCACCGCTGTGCTCTGGTCGTCGACGTGGGTCCACTCCCGCACGTTCCCCCCCGCCCCGTACAGCTTGGGCCGCTCCCCGACCAGCACATTGGTGATCTGCCGTGGCACGAACTTCTCCACGTGCTGGTACGGGCCGTAGTTGTTGGCGCAGTTCGACAGGGTCACGGCCACGCCGAACGATCGGGCCCAGGCCCGCACCAGCATATCCGCGCCGGCCTTGGTCGCCGAGTACGGGCTGGACGGGTCGTAGCGGGTCTCCTCGGTGAACCTGTCGACCGCATCGAGGGCCAGGTCGCCGAAGACCTCGTCGGTGGAGATGTGGTGCAGCCGCTTGTCGTGGCGGCGCGCCGCCTCCAGGACCGTGTACGTGCCGAGGATGTTGGTGCGGACGAACGGCTCCGGATCGTGCAGCGAATTGTCCACGTGCGACTCCGCCGCGAAGTGCACCACCACGTCGGTCTCGGCCACCAGGCGGTCGACGAGCGCGGCGTCGCAGACGTCGCCGTGCACGAACCGGACCGCCTCAGCGACCGGGGCGAGGCTGTCGCGATTGCCGGCGTAGGTCAGCGCGTCGAGCACACACACCTCGTAGCCGGGATGGTCCCGCACGGTCTGGTGGACGAAGTTCGCGCCGATGAACCCAGCCCCTCCGGTGACGAGCATCCTCATGACGGCCATCCTATGGTCATCCCTATGGGCACCGTCCCGGCGTCGCACCGGTGACGGCCTTGCTGGAGGCTCGCTGTTGCGACGGCCAGGTGCGCGGGGTTGGGGCCGCGCTGCCTGGCCTGATCCGGGACGTGCATACCTCGATCAACGCCGGGCGGGA
>JAVKSM010000100.1:0-12888 GCA_039583705.1 Pseudonocardiaceae bacterium | reverse complement strand
GGGTGAGGCGCTACCGGTGCTACCGGCGCTGCCGGTGCGCGAGGCCGACCCGCTGCGCCGGGTCGGCCGCCTGCTGTCCGTCGCGCGGACCGCCCTCGACGCCGGGGAGGGCGTCGAGGAGGTGCTCTGGCGGGTGTGGCAGGCCAGCGGCCTGGAACGGCGCTGGGTGGCGCTGTCGGAAGCAGGCGGCACGCTGGGCGCGCAGGCCGATCGGGACCTCGACGCAGTCGTCGCGCTGTTCGACGCCGCGGCCCGCTACGTGGACCGGCTGCCAGGCGCAGGCGTCGCGGGCTTCGCCGAGTACCTGACCGACCAGCAGCTTCCTGGCGACTCGCTCGCTGCCAGAACGCCCGCCGGGGAGGCGGTCGGCGTGCTCACCGCGCATGCCGCACGGGGCCGCGAGTGGAGCGTCGTCGTGGTGCCCGGCGTGCAGGAGGGCTCCTGGCCGGACCTGCGCCGGCGCGGCACCCTGCTCGGCGTCGAGCGGCTGGTCGACACCGTGGCCGGGGTGCCGTCGGACCCGGCGATCTCGGCCACCGCGCCGCTGCTGGCGGAGGAGCGCCGGCTGTTCCTCGTCGCGGTCAGCCGGGCCCGCAGCGAGCTCTACGTCTCCGCTGTGCGGGGGGAGGAGCAGAGGCCCTCCCGCTTCCTCGACGAGTTGGAGGACGCGCGGGCTTTCGAGGTCCGGCCCCTGGCGCAGCGATCCCGGCCGCTGGTGCTCGCGGAGCTGGTGGGCGAGCTGCGGCGGGTGGTGTGCGACGACGCGGCGCCGCCCGCCCGCCGCCGCCGGGCCGCCTGCCAGCTTGCCCGGCTCGCGCGGGCCGGTGTCGCGGGCGCCCACCCCGGCTCCTGGTATGGGCTTGCGCCGCCGTCCACCGACGCCCCGTTGCGCGGCCCCGACGAGCCGGTCGTCGTCTCCCCGTCCACCGTCGAGACGATCGCGACCTGCCCGCTGCGCTGGCTGCTGGAACGCCACGGCGGCAGCGACGAGGCGAGCCTGCCCTCGCTGACCGGGTCGCTGGTGCACCGGCTGGTGCAGCTACTCGCCGAGGGCGCCAACGACGCCGAGGTCGACGCCGAGCTGACCCGCGGATGGGCGGCCGTCGACGCGGGCGCGCCGTGGTTCTCCCGCCGCGAGCTGACCCGGGTGCGTGACATGCTGGCGACTTTCCGCACCTGGCTGCAGGCGACCAGGGGTGAACTCACCCAACTGGCCGTGGAGCGCGAGCTGGCGGCAGAGCCGGTGCCCGGGGTGCGGGTGCGCGGCCGGGTCGACCGGCTGGAGCTCGACCGCAGTGGGCGGCCCGTCGTCGTGGACGTCAAGACCGGCCGCCACCCGGTGTCGGTCGCGGACGGCCAGGCGCACCCGCAGCTCGCGGTGTACCAGCTCGCCGCCGCGTGCGGTGCCTTCCCCGAGCTGCCGTCCGCGGGGGAGACGGTGCAGCCCGGCGGCGCGCGGCTGGTGTACCTGGCGAAGCCGGTGGCGCGGACAGGCTCGGCGACCGAGCGGCTGCAGGACGCGCCCGACGCGGCGACCCTCGACGGCTGGCGGAGCACTGTCGCGGATGTCGCGGCCACGGCCACCGGCCCCGGTTTCGAGAGCCGGGAGAACGACGGCTGCGGCCGATGCCCGGTGCGCGGCGCCTGCCCGCTGGTCGACCCCGGCCGGCAGGTGACGCAGTAAACGGCGAACCGGTCAACCCCCGCCGGGCGATGGCGACGAGCTGCGGCGCAACAGGGACCGCCCCCGACGAGGCGGTCGTCTCCCTACAGATACTGCATGGCGCGGCTCGTTGAGATGTTCTAAGATCGCACACATGGCTGCGGGTGACACCAGCACCATCGGTCGGCGCATCGCGGATGCTCGGGGACGAGCTGCTATGACGCAAGCCCAGCTTGCGGCTGCAATTTCACTCGAGCACTCGGCAGTGACAAAGATTGAAAACGGTACACGGCGCGTTTCAGCTCTCGAGTTGTCGAGAATCGCCGAAGCCCTGGATGAGCGCATCGAGTGGTTTGTTTCGGAACCACCAGACGCGATTGTCTCCCATCGCAGTCTTGGTGATCCAGACGCACCGAGCCCGGACATTGATCGGATGGTCGAGCGGGCGACACTGAACGTCGAGTTCTTACTGCAGAATGACCAGGAGTTGGACCTGCCCATCCTTCCGCGTTTGAATCGTCCAAACAATTCTGACGAGGTTGAGGCAGCAGCCGATGATGCAAGGCGTGCGCTGGGGCTCGATACGTCAGAACCGTTCCACAACGTGTCTGACCTATCTGCAGGTCATCTCGGCCTGCTGACGTTCTCCTTCGGGCTGGGCGCTAACACAGCCGACGCCGCATCTATCCTTCTTGAGGGCGGCGCGGTCTCTCTCATCAACGGAGATCGGCAGGTCGGCAGGCGCCGTCTTGCGTTCGCCCATGAACTCGGACACTGTCTGTTCGCTGACGAGTACACTGTCGATTGGCGTGTGGTCGAGGATGAGAACGTATGGGAGGCACGGCTGGACAGGTTTGCCCGAGCAGTGCTACTTCCTGTTGCGGGACTCAGCGAAGCCTGGATTGATGCTCGTGAGCGAGGCGATGATGTGCGGACTGCTGCTGTCAGGCTCGCGAGCACATTCAGGGTGGACATGTCCACCCTGGCTCGACGCCTGTTCGAACTCGGCCACACCGACCCAGTTCGAAGTGATGAGATCCGGCGGGTGCGGACGACGAGGGCAGACATAGTCGAGTTGAACCTTGTTCTGAGCGATGAGCTCGCGGCGCCCACGATACCTCGAGCCTACAAAGAATCTGTTCTGCGACTGTTCCGCGGCGAGGTAGTTTCAGCTGCACGTGCAACGGATCTCCTCTTCGACACGTGGGAAGAGGCCGACCTGCCGGAGCTACCGAAGCTACCAGAGACCGCGATATGGCAGTTCGTGTCGTAGCGGCGCGGTCCGAGAATCGCGAGTGTCTGGTGTTCGACACAAGCCCGTTAACGCACTTTGCCCGCGAGAACTGGTTGGGAGTCTTGAAGGCCGTTGTCGGGGAGCGCGAAGCACTTATCCCTGACGTGGTCGTCGACGAGCTACGAGCAGGCGCGGCTAGCGACAGCCGTATTCAGGCAGTGCTGGAAGCGCAGTGGATTGCGCACCGAGAACTACTGTCAGACGAGGAGGTATCTGCTTACGCCAATTTTGCGGCGTTCCTCGTGAAGAAGGGACGGAACCGAGGCGAGGCTGGTGTTCTTGCCTTGGCATCGACGACGAAGGCGGTTGCGGTCGTGGACGACGGCGCGGCTTGCCGGGCAGGCCGCGCACACGGCGTCAGGTGTCAACGAACGTTGGCCCTACTTTGCGAGGCAATCCAGCAGGACCTACTCACGGTGAAGCTGGTGTCCGCTCTCGCTGACGACCTACTGATGGGGCAGTACCGACTTCCCTTCGGACCTGGGAAGTTTGAGGCATGGGCCACCGATAACGACTTGTTGGCGTAAATCGGTTGTCGAACAGCCGTTCCGTTGAGGCGCCCGGGCGGCGAGTCCGGCTACCCCCCGTGGGCCTCGGTCTTGTCGGTGCTGGGGCGAGGTGGGCTGCCCTGGGTGAGCGTGGCCTTGATGCCCGCGAGGAGGGTGTCGAGGCCGTACTCGAACTGTCCGTCCTGGCGTACCCCGCTCATGTGGGGCGCCAAGGTCATCACCGCTGGAATCTGCTCGGCCGGCAGCGCCACGTAGTACCCGGTCTCGTCCTGTCGTTTCGGGTCCGACACGCGCCGGATCTGGCCCAACTGGTGGAAGCCGACGGTGTAGGTGAACAGGGCGAAGAAGGCGTCGGCTGCCGCGGCCGGCGAGAGTCCGGCTCCCAGGAGGAGGCCGATGGCACGCTCCATGATCAACAGGCCGTGGGGACCGATTCTGACCTGGGAGCTGTAGCGCCGGGCGAGGGCGGGGTGAGCGGACAGCGCCTGGTGGTAGCTGCACGTCAGCACCCGTAGCTGGGTCACCCAGTCGCCCGGGACCGGGGAGCGGTCGACCTCGCCGAGCATGAGGTCGATCATGAGGTCGATCAGCTCCTCCTTGTCGTGCACATGGTTGTACAGCGCCATCGGGGAGACCTTGAGCTGCTGCGCCAGCGCTCGCATGGTGAGGGCGGGTAGGCCCTTCTCGTCGACCAGGCGCAGCGCTGTGCGCACGATCCGGGGGCGCGTCAGCGGGGGCCGGCGTTGTTCGTCCTCGCTCGGGTCGACGCTGACCCAGCCGGGCCCGTCGGGCCGGTCGGGCCGGTCGGGCCGGTCGGGCCGGGCACGCGAGGCGCTGGGCTGCTCTGTCAACGGTGATCCTTTCGTCGCTCACGCTGTGACACCACCGTACAACGTACATAACCCCCGCTTGGGTGACACCCCCACCCGGCTTTTCTCCTTGACACTGTACATCCAGACGTACACAGTACATCACGTTAACGTCGTACATAGGTCGTCATGGAGCTGAGATGCCGATCAACCAGCACAGGGAGCGGACCCGGGGACAGCCGGCGTCGACTCGCCCTGGGCCACCTCCTCGCCCGCCCCACGGGTCGTGTCGCCCGCCGCAGCCGGAGCGGAGGAGCCAGGTGAACGCCCAGTTGGCCGTCGCCGAGCCAGCCGGCCACTCCTCAACCTTGAGCGAGCTGAGCACCGCCGACCTGCTGCGGAGAGCTGGCGAGCGTGATCCGGGGGCCTGGGAAGAGATCGTGCGCCGGTACACCGGCGTCGTTTCCGCGAAGGTGCGCTCGTTCCGGCTGCAGGACGCCGACACCAACGACGCGGTGCAGATGACGTGGCTCCGGCTCGCGGAGAACTGCCGCCAGGTGCAGCACCCCGAACACCTCGGCGGGTGGCTCGCGACCACCGCCAGCCGCGAGTGCCTGCGCATCATCCGCGACACCAAGCGCAGCCCGGTCCCGGCCGACGAGACGGTGGAGACCACGGCCGACCCCGCCGTCAGCCCCGAGGAACACCTCCTCGCCGCGGAGCGGGCTCGGGTCCTGCGCACCCTCGTCGCCGAGCTGCCACCGCGCCGGCGCAGTCTCATCCAGGCGCTGTACACCAGCAACCCCCGCCCCTATGCCGAGGTCGCCCGCATCACCGGGATGCCCGTCGGCGGGATCGGACCCACCCGCGCCCGGGCGCTGGCGCAACTGCGACGGGGGCTCGACGAATCCGGGTTGGGGTCGGGAGGCGGGGGGTGATGCCGACCGTCACCGCAATCACCGACGGTGGCGGCTTGCCCGCCGCCTGACGTTCGTCCATGCCCACCCCGCCGCCTCGGCAGGCTTCGCTCCCCGGGGCGGCGGCGGGGGGCACCACAGGCCCAGGCAGCCGCACCGCATCGGCTGACCGGACATGAGGAGGGGAGCACGAGATGGCCACTGTGGAAGCACCGGCGACGGTGCGGACCTACGACGACGACCTGGGGACACCTACCGGTTCACGCGGCGGCGACGGTCGTTCCCGCACCGGTGCGGCTGGCCGGTACTCCTGGCAGCCGAGCCTGGACCAGGAACCCAACACCGCCGGGCGGGCCACGGCCATGACGATGCTCACCGGGCTGGCGCCATGGGGGCCGCCGTACCTTCGGCTGGCGCTGTGGGCCCTGCGGCACCTGCACCCACTGACCAAGGCGCGAGCCCTGTCGTTCATCCACTTCGCGTACTTCTCGGTCCTCGACGGGCTCGCCGGTCCAGGCGCCGAAGGCGTCCGCAAGGGTTCCTACCTGCTGTTCGAGAGCAACTTCAACGGCCTCTGGCAGGAATACATCGAAGCATTCTGCCAGATCATCAGGCTGGACATCAACGCCCTCATGGCCGGCTGTGAAGGCTTTCCCGGGCTGATCCCGGCACGGGCGTTTCGAACCTATATGGAGAACCACGAGTTCATCGCCGAGCACTACTACTCGGCATACCCGGAGGGGAGCGCCACCCTGATCCGGGGCGCCGGGGAGCTCGCCGGGGATCTGGCCGCCCTGGCCGCACCAGCGTCCCGGGAAGACGACGGCGGGTTCGCCCGGGCCTGGTATGAGCTGCTGGCCCGCCCGCGGGTCCAGGCCAACCTGGCCGGCCAGGCCTGCATCCAGCCTGGCCTGGTGGACTACCTTCGTCGGGTCTTCTTCGCCCGGAGGAACGCGGCCGGCACGGCCTACGCCTTCGTCGCCCTCACCCCGGTGCAACCCGGTCGGATCGACGAGCTGCGCGCCCACCTGCGGCGCCTTCCCCGGGGTGACCGGAGCCCGCTGGCGAGCGTGCCGGGTACCCACTTCGGGCGCTGGGTGGTGCTGGACCGGATGTTCCACGACAGTTGGCCTGAGCGGTTCGAGGTGCTGGACCCGGCCTACCTCGTGTTCTCCGCGGTGTTCGACGTGACGTCCCGCACCGCCCTCGACGACTACCTCGAGGGTATGGTGTCAGTCCTGGGCAGCGAAGCCGACGCCATCTGGGGAGCCTGCCAGGGCTGGCCCGGCACCGGCGACCGGCAGGCGCGCAAGTCCTACCTGCGCGACCACCAGCGCGACGTCCAGTTCCTGTTCGCCGGATATCCGGGTGAGGTCGCCGACATCCGGCGCAACCTGGTCAACCGGGAACTGCTGATCGACTTCGCCAAACGGGCCCAGACGCTGCCACCCGAGGCGCTCCGGGCCGCCTTCCTCGCCGCCTTCGCCGGGCGGTGCTGACCATCCCGCCACCGGTGGAGGTGAACGATGGACAGGCTGGAACTCGATGACATCCAGGACATCCTGGTCGGCTACCCTCGGTTCTCCCACGCCAGATACCTCTTCCTCCGCTTCGGGGCGGTCGGGAGGGCTGGGGACTGGCTGGCCGACATGGCCGCACACGAGGTCACCACGGCCGGCGAGCAGCGCGACCGGTCGGTCTCGGCGTTGAACCTGGCCCTCACCTGGAACGGGCTGGCGAGGCTCGGGGTGGCGTCGGAGACGCTCGCCAGCTTCCCCGAGGAGTTCCGGGCGGGCATGGTGGGGCGCGCCGCCCGGCTCGGCGACGGCGACACCAACCACCCCCGGCACTGGGAGCCTGACGGTCCGGGCACGACCCCGCTGCACGCCGTCGTGATCCTGCACGCAGCCACCCCGCGCCACCGCGAGCAGCGCTGCCAACGGGTCCGCGACCGACTCGCCGACGTCGCCGAGATCGTGGCCGAGCAGGACGGCGACCGGCTCACCGACGGCGCACCCCGGGGCCGGGAGGCGGCCAAGCCGCTGTCCCGGGAGCACTTCGGCTTCCTCGACGGGATCTCGCAGCCGGTCATCGAGGGTGTGAAGGAGGTCGCCACCGAGCTGCTGCCCGGTCAAGGCGTACGTCAGAGCGACGGCACCTGGCGACCGCTGCGGGCGGGGGAGATCGTACTCGGCTACCCGGACGAGGAAGGCGTCCCGGCCGCCAGCCCGACCCCGCCCGTGTTGGGCCGCAACGGCACCTACCTCGTCTACCGCAAGCTGAGCCAGGACGTCGCGGCGTTCCGGCGCTTGGTAGCCGAGCAGGGCAGGCACTACCCCGGCGGGCCTGAGGCGTTGGCCGCCAAGATGGTGGGGCGCATGCCCGACGGCACCCCGCTGGCGCTCCCCGACGGGCACCAGACGGCTACGGAGGACACCCTCGGCCGGGCTTTCACCTACGCCGACGACCTCGACGGACTCAGGTGCCCGATCGGCGCCCACATCCGCCGGGCCAACCCCCGCGACGGAGTCAAGGCCCGTGACCGGCTCGTACAGCGTCACCGCCTCCTGCGCCGGGGGATCTCCTACGGCCCGCCACTACCCGACGGCGTGCTCGACGACGACGGCCAACAGCGGGGCTTGTTGTTCGTCTGCCTGTGCGCCAGCATCGCCCGCCAGTTCGAGTTCATCCAGGGGGAGTGGTTGAACGACGGCAACAGCCTTGGTCTGGGTAACGACCAGGATCCCCTCCTCAGCAACAGCCGCCGGGGAACCAACCTCACCATTCCCGGCCGCCAACCCTATTTCGTGTCACCCATCCCACCATTGGTCACCATGCGTTGCGGTGAATACTTCTTCCTTCCCGGGCGCCGAGCTCTCGCCCACCTCGCCCACCTCGCCCACGCTTCGCCGTAGCACCGCTCAGCGGTCCCAGCAGGGTTCCCTGGGTGACGACCAGACCCACCGGTAGGTTGCCGGCCATGGCTTCGCCGGAGATGCATCGCAGGGTCGCCCAGCTCCGCCATGACGTGGACGACGTCTACGAGCTCCTGGACACCACGAACCAGACCGTGGCCACCATCGCGGCCACCCAGCGGCGGCACGGCACCCGGCTGGAGGAGATCCAGCAGACCCTCGACCTCACCGTGGGCAGGCTCGACCGGCTCGAGCACGCCCAGCAGCGCCTCGCGGACGCCCAGGAGCGCTTTACGGGCGCTGCGGAGCGCCTCGCCGAGACCCAGCGCACCCAGGCGGATGCTCTGGAGCGCCTCGCCGAGACCCAGCGCACCCAGTACGAGGAGCTGACCGGGAAGCTGGACAGCATCCTGGCGGTGCTGCGCTCCGGCCGACCCGGCGAGTAACGCGGGGCCAGGGCATCCCGGTCGTAACGGCTGCGCGCTGTAGATCGAAGTACTCGCTATGACCGGGGAGATCAACGGTGGGGACTGCGTGCCGTGCCGGCACTGCTCGTGGCCCAACCGGCGGGGCGATCGGTTCTGCGGGCACTGTGGGAAAGCGATTCACCTCCGGCCACGCCCCAGCACGGGCTCGCCGGCGGGGAACGGCGGGCCTGTCGGGTCTGCGACCGGCCTTCCTCCAGCTTGGCGGGACGCCACCACGCGCTACCTCTGCGCGGCTGCCCATCTCGACCCAGCGTTCAGTGACGCCGCGATCGCCGAGTTCCTCATCGAGCCGGTACGAGCCATCCCACCGTCACCAGGGCTCGACGCGGCGGCCGTGCTGCGGGACGCAGTGGCCGCGCGGGTCCGTCGCCGCATTCGTGACGCTGTCCTCCTGTTGCTCCTGGTGGTCCTCGCGGTCGTCAGCACGGTGACGTTCCTGGCCTGGCTGGTCGTTGCGGTGGTCGCGTACCTCGGCTTCAGCGGGGATACAGCACACAGACGCCGCAACGCCGTCGCGCTGCTCGTCGTCGCCGGGATCGTGGTGCTCGCGATCGTGGTGCTGCCGCAGGCGTTGGCGAGCGTCGGGCCCCTACCGGGTTTGGCGGACGGATCGCTACCCGTCGTCGTGCTGGGTCTGCTCACCCTGGCAGTGATCGGCGCAGACGTGTTGGCCGTGCACCACCTCGTGTACACCTGCTTCCGCCCAGGGCGGTTCGCCCCTGACGTGCGCCACGCCGGCTCCGGGTGGGAGCGCGCCGTCCGGACCCTTGGGCATGCGTCCTTCCATCTGCCACTCACAAGGGTCGCCGCTGCCGATGAGCGAGCAGCCGAGAACCGGGATGAGGCCGACGTGGTCGTCCACCGCGGCTTCTCACCGTTCGTCGGTGCTGGGAAGCTGCTCAAACGGAAGGTCATCGCGTTGCCCTTGGAGCCGGTCGAGGAGGAGGATGAGGGCGAGGAGCCCGACGGAGTTGCGCTCTCCCAACCGCGCGGGATAAGCGTTGTGGAGTTGCAGCAGCACGTCGCCGCCGCCATAGACAAGTTGCGGTCGTCGACGTCACTCGGGCCGGGCGGTCGGCTCGAAGATCTCACCCAGCGTGAGCAGATCCTGATGGCCGCCAACCGGCTGGTGACCAACCTCCATACCCAACCTCAGCCTGCGGTGCTCCCGGACCTCGACCACCCGCCCGCCGCACACGTGCCGGCCGCAGCCGCCCGCCGCGTGGCAGACGCACCACCTATCCGCGCCAGCTACCGGAAGATCGACCAGCTTTCCGACCCCGTCCTGGCGCCGCTGCGTCGCTCGCTCGTGGAGTGGGTGATGCTCCCCGCGACGGTCATCAGCCGGCTCCGGTCGGTCTTTCACCGTTTCACGCCACTCGTCCAGCGGGACGGGGAGGTTGTCCCGGACCGGTACGGCGCCGGCAAGAGCCTGCGCGAGCTCGCCGCGGCCAACGATGTCCAGACCTACTTCCAGGATGTCGACGTCGAGCGCTACGTGAAGATTCTGGACGCAATTCTCATCCGGGCGGTCGGGCAGTACCTGGAGGAACACGGCTACTCTGTGGTCGAGTTCATGCGGCAGGCCGATCCGATGGTCAACTTCAACACCAACGTCAGCGGTGGGACCTTCTTCAACTCTGCCGTGGGGTTCGGCAACACCGTCCAGGGCGATGTCGGCCCGCCCGGGCCGCCGAAGGGAAGGCCATGAACACCAGAAAGCCACCTCGGGAAACGGTGAACATCAGCGGAGGGACGTTCACCGCCAGCGCCGTCGGGCAGCGCAACAAGGTCACCCACAACACGGTCAGCGTCGGTGCGGTGTCGGCACAGGCCTCGTTGGACGACCTGCGGGCCGCCGTCGCGGCGGCCCGCGAGGAGCTGGTCAAGGCGGCAACGAGCCCGAACGTGCAGGCCGAGGTGGGCTACGAGGTCAGCAAGATCGAGGAGGAGCTCGCCCGAGAGGAGCCGGCAGGGCCGGTTGTTCGCGGCCGGTGGGAGCAGGTGAGCAAGGTGCTCGGCCCGCTGGCTGCCGCATCAGGCAGCGTCGCGCAGATCACAGAGTTGATCATCAAGGTCTTCGGCGGGAGCTGAGTGCGTCATCGCAGTTTCGAGCTTCCCGCAGGACCCTCGGTGTGGGACAGCCGGTGTGCGAAGCAGTCCTCTACGGCGAAGCCGTTGGCATCACACCAGGCGTTGGCGTCATCCGCGCTCGGGAAGGTCTGCGCCAGGACCGTGACCCAGTAACCGGGACTCTGGTAACTGGTGTAGTCATCGGAGCGGATCAGCACACTCTGCGGGAACCGGGCCCGTAGCGCCTGGAAGTCAGCCAGGATGGCCGAGTAATCGAAGGTCACGCCGTGCACCGTCAGACCCAGCCGTTTCGAGGACAGCTGCGGCACCCAGTTGCCCACCAACCCCTCGGCCGCGTCGCGGTCCGCGTCCACCTGCCGCTGCAGATCAGCCTCGGTGGCGCCCTGAGTCGTCGGGGTCACCAGGCTCGTCCCGCCCGGTGTGACGCGCGCCGGTTGCTGGGCAACGGGCCCGGTCAGTGTGGGTCCAGGCTGGGCGGTGCTGAGACGCAACACTAGGAGCACCGTCAACCCGACGACGGCCGCCACCAGGCCCGCGACCGCGACCCACATCGCTGTCTGGTTGCGGGTCCGACGGGGTGTCGCGGCCGGTTGCTGATACGGAGGGGCGGAGGAGGTCGACCCGACCGGCTCGCCACACCCGGTGCAGAACCGCGTCCCCTCCCGGAACCGCTGTCCACACGCCCGGCACACGTCCATCGGTCCCGTCCACGACTCGCCATCTCGCCTACTCATCATTCGTCGCCAGCCTCGTGTCGTTACACGGGTTCGCGGCCTCAACCCGCTGCGCCTGGCGTCGCTGATCGTCACCCACCCTCAATCACTGCGGCGCTCGTCGGAGACCCCGCCGCGCCGGTCGGGGTCGGGGAGTACAAAGCCCGGGTGCATCCCGCTGGGCAGAGCCCTGCTGAACTGACGCCCGGCGAACTGGCGGCCGCGCTCGGGCTGCCACCCCCCACCGTGGAGCAGGCGGCCGTCATCGCCGCCCCGCCGGAGCCGGCGCTCGTCGTCGCCGGGGCCGGCTCCGGTAAGACCGAGACGATGGCCGGCCGCGTGGTATGGCTGGTCGCCACCGGACAGGTGCTGCCGGAGCAGGTACTCGGCCTGACGTTCACCCGGAAGGCGGCCCAGCAGCTCGGCGAGCGGATCCGGGCCAGGCTGCGGCGGCTGGCGGGCGCTCGGCTGCTCAACGATCTCGACCCGAGCGGGCAGCGCCGCGCCGCCGTGCTGGCCGGCGAGCCCACCGTGTGCACCTACCACGCCTACGCCGGGCGCCTGGTCGCCGAGCACGCGCTGCGGCTGCCTGCCGAGCCGGGGGCCCGGTTGCTGTCGCAGACCGGGGCCTGGCAGATAGCGCACCGCGTGGTGTCGACCTGGGCGGCCGACCTGGACCTGGAGTGGGCCCCGGCGACGGTGAGCGCCCGCGTGCTCGAGCTGGCCGGCCAGCTCGGCGAGCACCTCGTCGACGCCGACGGCGTGCGGGGGCAGGCCGCGCGGCTCTGCGTGGAGATCGAGCGAGCCTGCGGCGCGAGGGCGCCCACCGGCAGGCTCCGGGAGGTCCTGGACGCCCAGCGGCTTCGGGTGGCGCTGCTGCCGTTGGTTGAGGAGTTCGCCCGGCGCAAGCGGGCGGAGCGCGCGATGGACTTTGCCGACCAGATGTCAGTGGCCGCCCGGATCGCCGCCGGGCACCCGGAGGTGGGCGCCGCCGAGCGGGCGAGCTTCCGCGCCGTGCTGCTCGACGAGTACCAGGACACCGGGCATGCCCAGCGGGTGCTGCTGCGGGCCCTTTTCGGCGACGGCCTCCACCCCGTGGCGGTGACCGCCGTCGGCGACCCCTGCCAGTCGATCTACGGCTGGCGGGGCGCCAGCGCGGCGAACCTGCCCCGCTTCGCTTCCGACTTCCCCCGCCGTGGCCGCAGCGCGGCCCGCTACGGCCTGCTCACCAGCTTCCGCAACCCGCCGGAGGTGCTGGCGTTGGCCAACGCCTGTTCCGGTCCGCTGCGGGCAGCCCCGGTGGCCGTGGCGGAGCTGCGGGCCCGCGACGGCGCGCCCCCCGGTGACGTGCGGGTGGCGCTGCTCGCTGACGTCGGTGCCGAGATCGACTGGGTCGCCGACGCCATCGCCGCCCGCTGGCTGGCCGCGGCGGACCAGCCCGCGGCCGAGGCGGGGGAGCAGCCCGCGGCGCCCACCACCGCGGTGC
>JAVKSM010000099.1:0-12919 GCA_039583705.1 Pseudonocardiaceae bacterium | reverse complement strand
GTGCACGTCCCGGATCAGGTCGGGCAGAGCTGCGCCGGGCTCGCGGACCTTGCCGTCACGGCAACGTGCATCGAGCGCCGCGCTCACCCGCTCCCGCAGCGCGTCGACCGGGAGCACCTGGCCGCCCGGGAGGTCGCGGTTGACCGCCATGATCGCGTCGCTCACCGCCGCGATGGCGGAGTCCATGCCGCCGTTGCCGGGCGCGGGCACCGGGAGCGCCACGAGGTCGGACGGGGCGACTCCTAGTGCGTTCGCCAGCTTGACGATCACCGAGAGCCGGTCCAGGGTGCGCTCGCCGGTCTCCAGCCGTGACAGTTGCGCCGTGCTGATCTCGGCCAGCCCGGCGATCACGTCCTTCGCTTCCGGGACACTAAGCTCGTCGTCCGTGGCGCACCCCCTGACCGACACCGTGGCGTCCGGCTCGGCAGCCGAGGTCGTCGCCGCCTGCGGCCGTGCCGCCCAGCAGGCCGCGCCGGTGCTGGCGGCCGCGCCCCAGCAGGCGATCGACGCCGCGCTGCGCGCGATGGGCCGCCGGCTGATCACTATCGCCCCCGCGGTGCTGGCCGCGAACGAGGCGGACGTCGCCGCCGCCGAGGAGGGCGGCCTGACCAGCGCGCTGGTCGACCGGCTCCGGCTGGACGAGACGCGGCTGGCGGACATGGCAGCTCAGCTCGACCTGCTCGCCTCGGCCCCGGTACCGCCGCGTGACACCGTGGTCGAGGATCGACCGGACGGGCTGCGGCTGGTGCAGCGGCGTCGCCCGGTCGGCGTCGTCGGGGCGACATTCGAGGCACGGCCCAACGTCACCGTCGACATCGCCTCGCAACTGGTGAAGTCCCGAAACGCCGGGGTGCTTCGCACCGGTTCCGCGGCGCTGCGCTCAGCGCTGGAGCTGCGCGAAGCCGTCGTCGCTCCGGCGCTGGCCGACGCCGGGCTGGACCCGGCCGCGATCCAGCTCGTGAGCGACCCGCGACGGGAGTCCGCCACCGCGCTGGTGGCGCAGCCAGGGCTCATCCCGCTGGTCATCGTGCGAGGTAGCGGCGACACGACCCGGGCTCTGGCCGCCGTCGGTGCCCGCCACGGGGTCCGGGTGCTCGCCCATGCCGACGGCGGCGGCGTGCTCTACGTCGCTGCCGCCGCCGACCCGGTCTCGGCGCGAGAGCTGCTCATCGCCGGCCTGGACCGGCTCGGCGTGTGCAACCGGGTCAACCTGCTGTTGGTCGACGACGCCCTGCCCGACGAGGTCCTGGAGGGCCTGCTCGCGGTGCTGGCCGAGCGGGGCGTGCGGCCATCGCTGCCGCCGCACGATCACCCGCTGGGCCACGAATGGGCGCTGGACCACGGCCGGGAGGCGACGGTCACCGTGGCGCGCGTCACCGGCCCGGTCGCCGCGGCCGCCACCGCCAACCGGGAGACCTCCGGCCTGGCCGCCACGATCGTCACCGCCGACGCCGATGCCGCCCGGGTCTTCCTCGACGCCTACGCCGGCACGGGTGCGTTCTGGAACGCAAGCACCCGCCTGCTCGACGGATTCAAGCTGCGGCGGGTGCCGGAGACCGGCATCAACGTCGACTCCGTTCCCGGTCCCCGCGGCCCCGTGACCTTCCAGGATCTCTACCTGCGCCAGTTCGTGGTGGTTCCCGTCGAGGCAGGTTGGCAGCCATAAGCTGGTGCGCATGTCCAGCCCGCGGCGGATCGGGGTGATGGGGGGGACCTTCGACCCTGTGCACCACGGCCATCTGGTCGCGGCCAGCGAGGTGCAGGCCCGTTTCTGCCTGGACGAAGTCGTTTTCGTCCCCACCGGGCAGCCGTGGCAGAAGGACGCGGGCAGCGTGAGCCCGGCTGAGGACCGCTACCTCATGACGGTCATCGCGACCGCCGCCAACCCCCGCTTCTCGGTGAGCCGGGCTGACATCGAGCGCGCCCGGCCCACCTACACGGTCGACACGTTGCGAGACATCCACGCGGTGTACCCCGACGACGAGCTGTTCTTCATCACCGGCGCCGACGCGCTCGCCGCGATCCTGTCCTGGCGCCGGATCGAGGAGCTCTTCGCCCTGGCGCACTTCATCGGCGTCACCCGGCCCGGCTTCTCGCTGGACGGGGGGCACCTGCCACGAGGTGTGGTGAGCCTCGTGGAGGTTCCCGCGATGGCGATCTCGTCCACGGCCTGCCGGAAGCGGGTGGCCGACGGACTGCCCGTCTGGTACCTGGTCCCGGACGGCGTCGTGCAGTACATCGCCAAGCGTGGCCTTTACCGCCCGGTATGCGTCTGAGCACCCTGGAGCGGGCGCGCTGGTCGGGACTCACCGCCGCGACGCGCAGTAGGGTCGGTGGCGTCGAGAGCCCAGACGCGGAGAGGAGACATGTGCCAGCCACCGGGGAGGCGCGCCGGCTCGCCGAGGTGGCGGCCATCGCTGCCGCCGACAAGAAGGCGCACGACGTCGTCGTCATCGACGTCTCGGACCGGCTAGTGATCACAGACTGCTTCGTCGTCGCGTCGGCGCCCAACGAGCGGCAGGTGCAGGCCATCGTGGACACCATCGAGGAGAAGCTCCGCGAGATCGGCGCCAGGCCGGTCCGCCGCGAGGGCACCCGCGAGGCCCGGTGGGTGCTCTTGGACTTCATCGACGTCGTGGTGCACGTCCAACACGCCGAGGAGCGCAGCTTCTACGGCCTGGACCGGCTGTGGAAGGACTGCCCGCACGTCACGGTGCCAGCAGCGGCCGCCGTCGCGGGGCCGGAGACCGGGTGAGCCTGCGGCGGCTGGTGCTGCTGCGCCACGGGGAGACCGACCACAATGCCAGCCGGCGAATCCAGGGCCATCTGGACGTCGAGCTCAACGGGACCGGCCGGGACCAGGCCCGTATCGCGGCGCCCCTGATGGCCGCGTTCGTCCCGGAACGGCTGCTCACCTCCGACCTTCGCCGGGCGAGCGAGACCGCCGACGAGGTGGCCGCGGCGTGCGGCCTGGTGGCCAAGCCCGACCCCCGGCTGCGGGAGACCCGCCTCGGTGACTGGGAGGGGCTGACGCACCCACAGGTGGAGGCCGGCTGGCCTGGGGGGATCGCTCGCTGGCGCTCCGACGCCACGTGGGCGCCGCCCGGGGGGGAGTCCAGGGTGGCGCTGGCGGCCCGCGCGCTGCCGGTGGTGGTCGAGGTCGACGCGGAGCTCGCGGACGAACCGCGTGAGCACACCCTGCTGTGCTGCGCGCACGGTGGCCTCGTCGCCGCGCTCACGGCCCGCCTGCTGAGGCTGCCGGTGGCGAGCTGGCCCACCCTCGCCGGGACGGGAAACTGCCGCTGGACGGTGCTGGAGCGCTGCGACGCGGGTCTCGACTGGCGGCTCGCGGGTTACAACGTCGGCTTGACGGTGCCGTGACCGTGTCCGGGAGTTGCGCGCCTCACAGCCTCGGGCGCCCAGCTGTTGCGGTGGTGACCGATTCCACCGCCTACCTGCCGGACGGCCTGGCAGAGCGGCACGGACTGCACGTGGTGCCGCTGCACGTCCGGATCGGTGACCGGATCGGACGCGACGGCACGGACATCGGCCCTGGCGAGCTGGCCGCCGCGCTGTCGGGACGACGCTGTCCAGTGGCCACCTCCCGCCCGACCCCGGCCGAGCTCGCCCGCTGCTACCAGAGCCGGTTGGCGTCGGGAGCCGACGCGGTCGTCTCGGTGCACCTGAGCCGCAAGCTGTCCGGCACCTGGGAGTCGGCGCGGATGGCCGCCGAGCAGGTGGGTCGCGAGCGGGTGCGGGTGGTTGACTCCCGGTCAACCGCGATGGGTCTGGGATTCGCGGTGCTCGCCGCCGTCCATGCCGCGGCCGAGGGCGCCGGCCCCGCACAGGTCGAGGCCGTCGCCGCCGACGTGGCGGCCCGGACCAGCACGTTCTTCTCGCTGGAGACGCTGGAGCACCTGCGCCGTGGCGGGCGCATCGGCACCGCGGCGGCGCTGCTCGGGACGGCGCTGGCGGTCAAAGTGCTGCTGCACGTCACCGACGGCCTGATCGTGCCGCTGGAGAAGGTCCGCACGACGGCCAGGGCGCTTGCCCGGCTGGAGGAGCTGGCGTGCACCGCGGCCGGGGCCGGACCGGTCGATCTCGCCGTGCACCACCTCGCGGTGCCGGAGCGCGCTGAGCGCCTCGCCGCGCGGCTGGCCGCGCGGCTACCGGGCCTGCGCCGCTGTCTGGTCTCCGAGGTCGGAGCCGCCATCGGAGCGCACACCGGGCCCGGCATGCTCGGTGTGGTCGTGCTCTCCGGTGGGGTCGGCTCTCCGGATGGCGCGGAAGCGCTGGGGACCGCTGAGGGACCGCTGAGCGGCTGAGCACGTGGTGGCACGGTGGCACAGACCAGCGGGGGCTCAGCCCGCCAGCGCTTCCCGGACGGCTGTGGTGGAGGGGGCGACCGTCGCCTTCGGCCCGACCCGGTCGGCCACCGCCTCCAGCGTCTTGAGGCCGTCCCCAGTGATGAGCAGCACGGTCTCGGCGTCGGGATCCAGCGCGCCGGCCGCGATGAGCTTGCGGGCGCAAGCCACCGTCACGCCCCCGGCGGTCTCGGCGAAGATCCCCTCGGTGCGGGCGAGCAGCCGGATCCCGTCGACGATCTCGTCGTCGTCGACGTGGGTTACCGCGCCGCCGGTGCGTCGCACGGTGTCCAGCACGTACGGCCCGTCGGCCGGGTTGCCGATCGCCAGCGAGTGGGCGATCGTGTCCGGCCGCACCGGCGCCACCACGTCGCGCCCGCTTTCGAAGGCCGTGGCCACAGGGGAACAGCCGCTCGCCTGTGCACCGAACACGCGGTACGGCGTCGGTTCCACCAGGCCCAGCGCGGCCAGCTCGATGAAGCTCTTGTCCACCTTCGTCAGCTGGGAACCGGAGGCCACCGGCACCACGACCTGTTCCGGCAACCGCCAACCGAGCTGCTCCGCCACCTCGTAACCCAGGGTCTTGGAGCCCTCGGCGTAGTAGGGGCGGACGTTGACGTTGACGAACGCCCAGTCCTCGTGCTCGGTGGCCAGCTCGGTGGCCAGCCGGTTGACGTCGTCGTAGGTGCCGTCGACCATCACGAGCGCGCGGTCGTACACCGCGGTCATGAGCACCTTCGCCCGCTCCAGCGAGGACGGGATGAGCACGACCGACTCCCAGCCCGCGCGGGCCGCGGCGGCGGCCACCGCGTTGGCCAGGTTTCCGGTGGACGGGCAGGCGAGCACCGTGAACCCCAGTTCCCTGGCGGCGGCCAGCGCCACCGCGACCACGCGATCCTTGAACGAGTGGGTGGGGTTCCCGGTGTCGTCCTTCACCCACAACCGTCGCACCCCCAGCGCGGCCGCCAGCCGGTCGGCCCGCAGCAGCCTGGTCAGCCCGGGTTCGGTGTTCGGGTGGGCAGCCACGTCCGACGGGACGGGCAGCAGGTCACGGTAGCGCCAGATCGACCGTGGGCCGGCTTCAATCGCTTTCCGGGTCACCGGCCCGTACTCGTAGGCCACCTCGAGCGGTCCGAAGCACTCCGGGCAGACGAACTCCGCCGCCAGCGCTATCCGGTGTCCGCATTCCCGGCAGGACAGCGCTCGCGCCGGTCCGAGCATCACCGTGGTCGTGCTGTCAGTCATCCCGACTGTGGGCGTCATCGCGAGGTCTCCTCATCTGTCCCGCTCGCGCAGGTCGGAATTGGCACCGTGGTCGTCGGAGCACCTCGCGGACACGGAGGCGCCGCAGCGCGGTACGGCGGTTGACGCCGGTTGCCGGGGCTTCGCAGGGCCGTTCCCTCTGCCCCTCTGGATGAGCCGTGTTCAGTTGTGTCTCTGCCACGGTACGTCACCGCGCACGGCGCGGGCCAGAGCGTTCCGCGATCTGGGAGCTGCCTCACCCGGTCGGTGCCCTCGCCCCGGCATGCGACCATGCCGCGCGTGAGCCCCTCGGTGCGGACACAGCCGGTGACACTGGTGCTCGGCGAGGAGGAGCTGCTCGTCGAGCGGGCCGTGCAGGCCGCCGTCGAGGTGGCCCGGCTCGCCGACCCGGCGGCCGAGGTGCGCCGGGTCCACGCAGCCGGCCTCACCCGCCCGGAGCTGGCCGAGCGTCTCAGCCCGTCGCTGTTCGCCGAAGGCCGGGTCGTCGTGCTCGAGGCCGCGCAGGAGGCTGGCAAGGACGTCGCCTCGGCGATCGCCGAGTACGCCGCGGCACCGGCTGCCGGGGTCACGCTCGTGGTGCTGCACGCCGGCGGGGCCCGGGGCAGGGCTCTGGCCGACGAGGTGCGCCAGGCCGCCGCCGTCGTGGAGTGCCCCAGGATCACCCGCTTCGACGAGCGTGCCGACTTCGTGCGTTCCGAAGTGCGCCGGGTCGGCGGCCGGATCGCAGCCGCCGCGGTCAGTGCCCTGGTCGACGCCGTCGGCTCCGACCTGCGGGAGCTCGCCGCCGCTGCATCCCAACTCGTCGCCGACAACGGCGGCCCGGTCGACGAGGCCGCGGTGCGTCGCTACCACCGGGGACGGGCCGAGGTCACCGGGTTCGCGGTCGCGGAGAAGGCGGTCAGCGGGGACCGGGCCGGCGCGCTGGAGGCGCTGCGTTGGGCACTGGATTCGGGGGTGGCTCACGTGCTCGTCGCCGACGCCCTGGCCGATGCGGTGCGCACGGTGTCCCGGGTGACCGCTGCCGGTCGCGGTGACCCCTACCGGCTTGCGAGCCGGCTCGGGCTGCCGCCGTGGAAGGTGCGCAAAGCACAGTCGCAGGCACGGGGCTGGCAACCGGACGCACTGGCCGACGCGATGGCGGTGGTGGCTGCCGTCAACGCCGCAGTCAAGGGCGTCGCGGCTGATCCGTCCTACGCCCTGGAGTCAGCCGTGCTGCGGATCGTCGAGGCCCGCCAGCGGCCGTGAGAGGGGCAGGGAGGTGCTAGGGAGGCGGTGGGGGACCGGGTCAGAGCGCGTTGGCCTTCCTGGCCATGGCGGACTTCTTGTTCGCCGCCTGGTTGCGGTGCAGTACGCCCTTGCTGGCCGCCTTGTCGAGCTGGCGGCTGGCCGCCCGCAGGAGCTCGGTGGCCCGCTCCGTGTCGCCGGCCTCGGCGGCCTCACGGAACTTGCGGATGGCCGTCTTCACCGAGGACTTGACGGACTTGTTGCGAAGCCGCCGCTTCTCGTTGGTACGGATCCGCTTGATCTGTGACTTGATGTTGGCCACGCGTCTGCCTCGTCGGTTTCCATCTCGGGGGTCCAGGTGCCGACAGGATTCGGCTGCTCCGTGAGGATCGAGGATATCAGCCGGCAGTGTCCGCTCCCAAACCGGGATCTCACCACACCCGGTACGGCAGGAACTTTCCGTGCAGGGTGAGCTTGACCCGGTCGGCGTCCCCGGCAACCTGCCCTGAGCGAACGGGGGGCACAGGCCGCGGCATGGGACGATGGAAGGGTCTCCCGACTTCCACCGAGGACCACTGAGTGACGACGTCCGCCGACCACACCTTCACCCCGCCGGAGCACATCCGCAACTTCTGCATCATCGCTCACGTCGACCACGGCAAGTCCACGCTGGCCGACCGGATGCTCCAGCTCACCGGTGTGCTCGACGAGCGCTCCTACCGGGCGCAGTACCTCGACCGGATGGACATCGAGCGCGAGCGCGGTATCACCATCAAGGCGCAGAACGTCCGCCTGCCCTGGGCGGTGGACGGCACCGACCACGTGCTGCACCTCATCGACACCCCCGGGCACGTCGACTTCACCTACGAGGTCTCGCGCAGCCTGGCCGCCTGCGAGGGCGCGGTGCTGCTCGTCGACGCCGCACAGGGCATCGAGGCCCAGACGCTGGCCAACCTCTACCTGGCGCTGGAGGACGACCTCACGGTCATCCCGGTGCTCAACAAGATCGACTTGCCGGGTGCCGAGCCGGAGCGTTACGCCGCTGAGATCGCCCACATCGTCGGGTGCGACCCGGACGAGGTGCTGCGGGTGAGCGCCAAGACCGGGGACGGGGTGCGCGAACTGCTCGACGCCGTGGTCCGTGAGGTGCCGGCGCCGACAGGGCGCGCCGATGCGCCAACCCGGGCTCTGATCTTCGACTCGATCTACGACACCTACCGCGGCGTGGTCACCTACGTCCGCGTGGTCGACGGCCGGATCACGCCGCGGGAACGGATCAGGATGATGTCGACCGGCACCACCCACGAGCTGCTCGAGGTCGGCGTCATCTCGCCCGACCCCAAGCCCTGCGACGGCCTGGGCGTGGGGGAGGTGGGCTACCTCATGACCGGGGTGAAGGACGTCCGGCAGTCCCGCGTCGGCGACACCGTCACGACGGCGCGCAAGGGCGCCACCGAGGTGCTCGGCGGGTACCGCGACCCACGCCCGATGGTCTACTCGGGACTGTTCCCTGTGGACGGTTCGCAGTACCCCGACCTGCGCGACGCGCTGGACCGGCTGCGGCTCAACGACGCGGCGCTGAGCTATCAGCCCGAGACGAGCGCGGCGTTGGGGTTCGGCTTTCGCTGCGGGTTCCTGGGCCTGCTCCACCTCGAGATCACCCGTGACCGGCTGGAGCGGGAGGCCGGGCTGGATCTGATCTCCACGGCGCCCAACGTCGTCTACCGGGTGGCGATGGAGGACGGCGCCGAGCACGTGGTGACCAACCCGTCCGACTGGCCGAGCGGGAAGATCGCCGAGGTGTACGAGCCGGTCGTCAAGACGACGATCATCACGCCGTCGGAGTATGTCGGCGCCCTCATGGAGCTCTGTCAGGGTCGGCGCGGGGCGCTCGGCGGGCTGGACTACCTGTCGGAGACCCGGGTCGAGCTGCGCTACACGATGCCGCTCGCAGAGATCATCTTCGATTTCTTCGACGCCCTGAAGTCACGCACCCGCGGCTATGCCAGCCTCGACTACGAGGAGGCCGGGGAGCAGGCGGCGGACCTCGTCAAGGTCGACATCCTGCTGCAGGGCGAGACCGTTGACGCGTTCTCGGCGATCGTGCACCGCGACGCCGCCTACGGCTACGGCACGGCGATGACCGCGAAGCTGCGCGAGCTCATCCCGCGCCAACAGTTCGAGGTCCCGATCCAGGCGGCCATGGGCTCGCGGGTGATCGCCAGGGAGACCATCCGCGCGCTGCGCAAGGACGTGCTCGCCAAGTGCTACGGCGGCGACATCACCCGCAAGCGCAAGTTGCTGGAGAAGCAGAAGGAGGGCAAGAAGCGGATGAAGACCATCGGTCGGGTCGAGGTGCCGCAGGAGGCCTTCGTCGCCGCGCTCTCGACCGCGCAGGGTACCGGGGACCGGGCCGGCCGACGGTAGGGGAACCGTCAGGCTGCCGCGGCAGGGTTGGCGTCGCTCACGAAAGGGGGAATCATGACCAGCATGATCGCTGGTGCGAGCGCTCCCTTCACGGTCCACGACCTGGAGGAGATGCCCGATGACGGCCGGCGCTACGAGCTCATCGACGGGGAGCTCCTGGTGAGCCCGGCTCCCGGGCTGCGGCACCAGGCGCTGACCTTCGGCCTGCACCGGGTGCTCGACGATGCCTGCCCCGACGAGTTCTACGTGCTCAGCGCGCCGTTCGCGGTGCGCACCGACCTGCACAACGAGCTGCAACCCGACGTGCTCGTCGCCCGGTTCGACGACCTCACCGAGAAGAACCTGCCGGTCGCGCCGGTGCTCGCGGTCGAGGTGATCTCGCCGAGCAGCCGGCTGGTCGACCTCAACCTCAAGAAGGCCGCGTACGAGCGGATGGGCGCCGCGTCCTACTGGGTGCTCGACCCGTTGGTACCCAGCCTGCGGGCCTTCGAGGTCGGCGCCGACGGCGGCTACGCCGAGGTCGCCTGCGTGGCTGGCGGCCAGTCCTGGCAGGCGCAGCGGCCGTTCCCGGTGCGGCTGGTGCCGGTGGAGCTGCTGGGCCGGCTGAGCGGGTGACGCCGACGAGCCCCTGACGAGGCGGCACCGGAGACCCGCGGTGACGTGCCAGGGGTTCCTGGTCAGCGGGTGAAGACGATCTTTCCGGCGGTGCGGCCCTCGGTCATGGCGCGAAAGCCCTCCTCGGCGCGGTCCATGGGCAGCTCCAGCCCGACCTCCGGGCGGATGCCGGCCACGTCGACGAAGGCGAGCAGGTCGCGCAGCTCGTCGAGGCTGCCCATCGTCGAACCCACCACCCGCAGTTGCTGGAAGAACAGTCGCCGCAGATCCGCCGGCGGGTTGTGCCCGCTCGTCGCCCCGGAACAGACGATCACGCCGCCGGGCCGCAGCGACCGCATGGAGTGCTTCCACGTCGCCTCGCCGACCGTCTCGAACACCCCGTCCACCCGGGTCGGCAGCCGCTCGCCGGTCTCGAAGACGTCGTGCGCCCCGAGCCGCTTCGCCAGCGCGCGCTTCTCTTCGCTGCGCCCGGTGGCCCACACCCGAAGCCCGGCGGCCCGCCCGAGCTGGGTCAGCGCGGTCGCCACGCCACCGGACGCGCCCTGCACGAGCATCGTCTGCCCGGGCCGCAACCCGGACTTCGTGAAGATCATCCGGTAGGCGGTCAACCACGCCGTGCCCATGCAGGCGGCCTCGCTGGTCGAGAGGCGCGGCGGCTTGGGCACGGCGTTGCGGGCCGGAACCGCGACGGTCTCGGCGAACGTCCCCGGGTAGCGCTCGGTGAGCGTCGAGCGGGTGGGGTCGAGCGTCTCGTCGCCCTGCCAGCCCGGGTCGCCGACGATCGAGTGCAGCACGACCTCGGTGCCGTCGGGCAGTGTCCCGACGCCGTCGCAACCGAGGATCATCGGGAACTGGTCGGGCTTGATGCCCACCCCGCGCAAGGTCCACAGGTCGTGCCAGTTGAGGCTGGCGGCACTGACCCGCACCGTCACCCAGCCGTCGGGCACCTCCGGATCCGGGCGCTCCCCGACGGCTAGGGAAGCCAGCGGATCCTCCGGGTTGGGCGCTGTGGCGTAGACAGCGAACATGCGCCGAACCTACCTGCGCAGCCGCGTAGGCTGCCGCCTGTGTGGGGCCGGGTGGCGGTGTGGTGGGACTCGGTGGAGCTGTGGCTGACCCAGCTCGTCTTCCCGGTCCAGGTCGCGCTGGTGCTGGCCGTGCTGCTGCCGCTGTGCTTCCTCGCCGCGTACGCCATCGACCGCGGCGTCGACCGGGTATCGGACCGGTGGGGCCGCCGGCGAGCGCGGCGGTGAGCTCCCGCACCCGGATCAGCGCCGCGCTCGTCGGCCTGCTCGTGCTGGTGCTTTCCGGCTACCTCGCGCAACGCGCAACCGAGGGGCCTGCCGCGGCTCCGTCGGTTGGCTCCGCGGCCTGCGCTCCCACCAACCCGGACACGCCCGGTGCCCGCGCCTCGGCGCTGCCGGTGCGGCCACTGTGCGCGCTACCACCGCGGGCCGCCACGACCTGGCGGCTCATCGAGCGCGACGGGCCGTTCCCCCACCGCCAGGACGGGGAGGTGTTCGGCAACCGGGAGCGTCTGCTGCCCACCGAGCCGGGCGGCTACTATCATGAGTACACCGTGGACACGCCAGGCGGCGGGGACCGCGGTGGCCGACGGCTGGTCACCGGCGCGGGTCACGAGCTGTATTACACCGGCGACCACTACCGTTCCTTCCTGGTGGTCGATCCCGGTGGCTGACCGGCCACGGCGGGTGGCCCGGGTCGACGGGCGGGCGGCCACCGACAAGGCGTCCGCGCTCGGCGCGATCGCGTCGGCGCTGGCCTTCCCGCCGTGGTTCGGGCGCAACCTTGACGCGCTCTACGACTGCCTGGTCGACCTGTCGTGGCTGCCGGCGGGGGAGCAGCAGGTGGAGTGGTCGCACGCGGACCGGCTGGCCGCCGCCGATCCGCAGACCTACCGTGCCGTCCTCGGGGTCCTGCGCGAGGCCGCCGCCGCGACCGCCGGGACCGACCGACCGCTGTCGGTGGTGCTCACCCCGGAGTGACCGGCACCCAGGACGGCGGCCGTTTCTCGGCAAAGGCCCGCATACCCTCCTGGCCCTCTGCGGAGGCGAAGGAAGCTGCCGACAGCGCCAGCATCTCGGCGAAGTCCGCCGGGATGGACACCGGGCGCTGCCGCCGCAGCAGCGCCTTGGTCGCCGCCAACGCCCCTGGTGCCCCCAGCGCGAGCATGTCGGTGAAGCGTCGGACCTCCTCGTTCAGCCGCTCGACAGGTACCGCACTGGTGATCAGCCCGACGGCGACCGCGCGCGCCGCGTCGAAGGTCTCGCCGGTGAGGAACAGCTCGTGCGCGGCCCGCGGCAGCAGTCGGGGCAGCACCGTGACCGAGATCACCGCGGGAACCACCCCGAGGCGGACCTCGGTGAAAGCGAAGCTGGCCCCCTGCCCGGCCACCGCGATGTCACAGGCCGCAACGAGCCCGACTCCGCCGGCCCGGGCCGGTCCGGCCACCCGGGCCAGGACCGGCTTGGGGCAGGTCCAGATCGCCTCCAGGATCGCCGGGAGCTCGTTGACGCCCTGCGCGGCCGCGCCAGCTCCGCGGGACTCCCGCAGGTCCATCCCGGCGCAGAACACCGGCCCGGTGTGCGTGATCACGACGACCCGGACGGCGTCGTCGTCCCGGGTGGCGGCCAGCCGCGCCGAAAGCTCGCGGCGCAGTTGGGCGGACAGGGCGTTGCGGTTGTGCGGCGAGTCGAGGGTGACGGTGGCGACACCCCGCGCCACCTCGAGGTGCACCAGGTCGGGCATAGCAGCCGACGGTATCGGGAGCATCGGGAGCCGACCGGACGTCCCGGGTCAGGCGCTGCGGTAGCCGGAGGTTCGGGCGGCGAGTTGGACAGCCGCGTCGTACCGGTCGAGCACCACGTCGGCGACGAGGGGATCGGCGCCCAGCGGGGCCGCCAGGATCGCCGAGGGGTCGGCTGCGCGCGCCGCGGCCCCTACCCGGTCGGGCAGCAGCCCGGGCGCGAGGAACCACGACGCGACGGCGACGCGACGGGCGCCGC
>JAVKSM010000098.1:4288-13029 GCA_039583705.1 Pseudonocardiaceae bacterium | reverse complement strand
GGCGACCAGCCGCCCGACGAGGTCGAGCAGGCCGGCCGGGGCGGATCCCGCGAGCAGGTGCCGCTGCGCCAGACCGCGTTCGGTGGCGCGGCGAGCGGCGAGCGCCGGCTCGTCCCCGACCGGCCAGTAGGCGCGGCGGAACGGGTAGGGCCACCAGCCGCCGCCGTGGTGCTCGCTGGCCCAGAGCAGCTCGTGCGGGCTGAGTACCTGGGCCTCGACGGGGACCATCGAGGGACTCACCAGCGGATTCCCTGCGGGCTCCACGGTTCGCCCCGGCCCCGGGTCCAGTCGTCCGGCTCGCCGCGGTTGTCCGGCTCGCCGCCATTGTCCGGTGCCGGGTGCTCCCATCCCGGGTCGGCACCGACGACGGCCGGGGCGACGAGCACCGTTCCCGCGTCGAAGACCCCCTCGCTCTCGACGAGGTACTCCGGACGCGGGGCGTGCACGACGTCGCCGCTCCCAGCGACGGCGCCGCCCCCGGTCATCGGAGCGCCGAACCCGCCGGTGCCCATGGTGGCGCCACCCGGTCCGCCGGCTACGGCTGGCCCGCTGGTCATGCCGCCGGCACCGCTCCAGCCCTGCTGGCCGACGCCGGCCAGCGCGGCGGCACCCGGGTCGGCCAGGGCATGCTGGGCAGCCTGCAACGGCTGGGGTGGCTGGGGCGCTGAACCCGACCCGTCACCGGGACCCCCTCCGGAGCCGTCGGCCCGGCCGCCTCCCGTGCCGTCGGGGTGGCCGCCTCCCGTGCCGTCGGGGTGGCCCGGGCTGGGCGCGTCACCCGCACCCCGCCGGTACTCCTCGCCGGAGTTCCCGGAGTTCCCGGAGTTCCCGGAGTTCCCGGCGGTCCCAGGCGGGCCGGGCTCCGGAGCCTCATCACCCCAGCCGGCCGGCCCGGAACCCGGCGCGCCGCCGGCCCACGCACCCACCAGCGGGAGCCGGCCCGCGCCAAGCCCGGCGGAACCGATGGCGCGCCCGGCCATCCCCAGCAGCGGCCCACCCCCAGCCGGGGCTGCGAGGACGCCGCCGAGGGCACCGAGCCCACCGAGGCCATCGAGACCACCGAGGCCAGCCGGGCCGTCGAGGCCAGCCGGGCCGACGGCGGTGTCGAGGTAGCCGCCGGCCTCCGGCACCCCGGATCCGACGTCGCCCAGCCCACCGCGTCCGACCACCGCGCCTTGCCCGGCGGCTGGCCCGGCGCGCCCGGCGCTCTTCGGAAGGCCGTCGAGCAAGCCGGGTATCCGGGGGGCGGAGCGCGCGGCGTCGCCGGTCTCGACAAGGTAGGTCCGGTAGGCCTGCTGCGCGGCCCGCTCGTCGGCCTGCATCTGCTGGAACTGCGTGAACCCGTCCTGCGGGGCGCCGAACACCGTGCCGGGCAGACCCAGCCGACCCGAACCCGGAGGCTCGGCATCCGGGCCAGGCGGCGGTTGCCGGGGCGGGCCGACGGCCTGCTGCACCGCGCGCGCGGCGGCGTGGACGTCGGCCATCGTGCGGGCCTGCCCGATCACCGTGGTGCCGAGCTCCCGCATCTGAGCGGCGAAGCGGCCGATGCGCGTCGCCGCCGCCTGCGCGTCCCGCCCGCTCCAGTACGGCCGCAGCGCGTCGAAGGACTCCGACAGCCGGCCGGCGGCGTCGGCCAGCTCCGCCCCGTGGCCGGTGAAGCGGGCTTGCGCGGCAGCGAAGCCGGGCAGGTCGGCGCCCTCGTGCACCCACTGGTAGATCTGCTCGTGGCTCAACCCCGAGGTGTCCCTGACCGCCCAGTCGGTCACTCGCCCCGGCATCTGCTGATCGTCCCCCTGCCATCCCTGGCCGGACGCCGCCGCCGTGACGGCGCCGTGCCGGCGGACAGTGTGGAGCGCCCACCGCCGCCAGCGCAACACCGCCCGGTCCGCACGACCGGAACCGAGCCGTTTCTCACCACCGGAACCGACCCGTTTCAGATAGTGAACAGCCTGGGTGTTACAAGCCGAACCGGGACCAGGCGGCGCGGTCCTCGAGCAACTCGAGCGCGGCGGCCGCCGCGGCACCCACCCCGAGCCGGGCGAGCAGCGGGCGGCGGGGTTCCACCAGCAGCGGCGTCGCGCTGGGGAACCGCCGGGCCAGCACCTCCCGGGGGGTGCCGAGTCCGTCGACGAGCCCGAGCTCCAGCGCCTGGACGCCGGTCCAGACCTCCCCGGTGAACAGATCCTCCTCGGAGCGCAGCCGGGGGCCCCGGCGGCTGCACACCCAGTCCACGAACAGCTTGTGCAACTGCGCCTGCATCCCGGTCAGCCAGGCGACGTCGTCGGGCTTCTCGGGCAGGAACGGGTCCAGCCGCGCCTTGTTCTCCCCCGCGGTGTACAGCCGCCGCTCGACGCCCAGCCGCTCCAACAGCCGGGCCAGCCCGAAGCCGCCGCTGACCACCCCGATCGAGCCGACCAGAGAGGTCGGGTGGGCGTAGATCTCGTCCGCCGCGCACGCCACCCAGTAGCCGCCCGAGGCCACGACGTCCTCACAGAAGGCGATCACCGGCACCCGGTGCTCGCGGGCCAGCCCCCGAATCCGGTCGGCGACCAGCGCGGACTGGGTGGCCGACCCGCCGGGCGAGTTGAGGGCCAGCACGACGGCGTCGAGCCGGTCGTGCGAGAAAGCCCGCCGCAGCGCCGGCTCGACCACGCCCAGGTTGATGACCGACCGCGGCACCGGGCCAGCCGTCGGCGTGATGACGCCCTGTAGTCGGACCACGGTCACCACCCGGCCACGGGTGCACAACTCGCCCAGCCGGCCTGGCAAACGTGACGTCAGCGCGTTCCTGCCGTTCATGCCGGTTCACGGTACGGCAGGAACCACCTGTGGCACGACGTGACGGGGAGTGCCGGGCACGCCGCTCATGTCCCGCCCGGCGCCGGCCATGGGACCCGGGCTGAGCTGCCTGGCCATGGGGCTCGGGCCGAGCTGCCCGGCCAGGAACATGTAGGCCATGCCCAGGCTCATGACCGCGAGGGTGGCGCGGACGCCGAGGCTGCGGGCGCTCCCGCGAGCAACCGCGGCTGGGGTAGTGCGGCCGCCGTCGGCGATCCGGATCGCCAGGCCGGCCCCGGCGCCGCGGCGCCGCGCCGGGGTGCCGGTCGGCGCGAGGTTGGGCGCGGTCCGGGGCTCGCCGAGGTCGGCGAGCACGGCGAGCTTCCCGGTGAGCCAGCCCAGGGCTTGGAGCACGAACCAGGCGATCAGTAGTCCGGTCAGCCACCCGAGCCGGGTCGAGGGCACGGCGAGCATGGCGAACATGTACGCCATGGCCGCCAGGTCGACCCCGATGACCGGCCAGAGCCCACCGACGCGGCGGCCGTGGCCTCGCTCGGCGAGGAGGAAGCCGACGACGGCCGTCGCGGCCACGGCGAACACAGCCTCTCCGGCCGGGGTGGCCACGATCATCTGGTTGGTCGGCAGGAACATGTCGATCATGCCGAGGGCCGTCAGCACGTGCCCGCTGTGCCAGGCACGTCGACGTCGGGTGCCGTCGGCGAGGTGGCGCAGGTGGACGGCGAGCACCACCGCGAACCCGGCCGTGGCCGCGACCCGGAGCCAGGTCGGCAACCAGGCATTTCCCATGACCTCAGGCATCGGCTTGTCGGGGCTTGTCGGGGCTTGTCGGGATTTGTCGGGTCCGGCCGCGAGGTGGCGGTGGCGGTTACGCGACGGTGCGCAGCAGCGGGTCGAGCACCCCGGCGCGGATGTCGCCGACCAGGGCCGCAAGCTGCGGCAGGCTCATCTGCACGTGCCCTTCGTCACTTCGTCAGTGCCACGGATAGGATGCGTGTCGTCTCGGCTCTGTCGTGGAGAATGGTGGGAACCATACCGCGCCACCAAGCGACTCATGGGAAGGGAAGGTGGCGCGGCCACCGGCAGGGAGCCGGTCGCGTCGCGGTGACGGTCGGGGAGGCGAGGTGCGCAGCAGGACAGGCATCGCGGTCGCGGCGGCAGCGATCGTGGTGGCGGCGGCCTGCTCATCGGGTGCGCCGCAGTCGGCGGTGTCGGGGCAGGTCAGGGACAACGGGGCGGCGGTGGTCCCGGCGCAACCCACCTACAAGGGTCTGCACGGCGACCCGCTCCCGTCACCGGTGCCCAAGCCTGACATCACCCTGACCGACACCGCCGGCCACCCCTACAACCTGGTGCAGGCCACGCAGGGCAAGGTGGTGCTCCTCTACTTCGGTTACACCCACTGCCCGGACGTGTGTCCGACCACGATGGCCGACATCGCCACCGCGCTGCGCCACGTAGCGCCATCGGTGCGCTCCGACGTGGCGGTGGTGTTCGTCACGGTGGATCCGGCGCGGGACACCCCAGCGGTGTTGCGCCAGTGGCTGGACCAGTTCGACGCCGCCTTCGTGGGCCTCACCGGCCCCCCGGCCACGGTCGAGGCCGCCCAGCGCCAGGTCGGCCTGGCGGTGTTGTCGGGAGCCGAGCAGGTCGTCAACCACTCGGTGGAGACGTTGGCGTTCACCCGGGACAACCTGGCGCACGTCGCCTACGTGCAGTCGCCGGTCTCCGACTACGTCGCCGACCTGCCCGCCCTCGTCGGCCAGGTCTCCGGGTGAGGTTCTGGTGAGGACGAGCCGCTCAGCGGGCCGGCCGGGTTCCCGCGGAGCCGGGTCCGGCGTGCTCGCGGTGCCCGGGTCAGCTCCGGTGCCCGGGTCGGCGGCCGCGCCCGCGGCGCCGGCGCACGCGCACGTCAGACCTGCACTCCCGCGCGGAACTTGGGGACCCGAAGTGTGATCTTCGTGCCGGCCCCAGGCGCGGTGTCGACGAGGAGGCCGTAGTCGTCACCGAACGCCGAGCGCATCCGGTCGTCGACGTTGCCGAGCCCGACGTGCGCGCCGGTCAGGTGTGCGTCGGCCTTGTCGTCCTTCAGCGTGTCGGGGTCCATGCCCACGCCGTCGTCCTCGACGGTGATGACGCACTCCGCGCCGGCGTCCTCGGCGACCACCGAGATCACCCCCCCGTCCATCTTGCCGCCCAGGCCGTGCCGGACCGCGTTCTCCACCAGCGGCTGCAACGCCAGGAACGGCAGCACCACGGGCAGCACCTCCGGCGCCACCTGCACCTTGAACTGCAGCCGGTCCCCGAAGCGGGCGCGTTCCAGCTTGACGTAGCGCTCGATGTTGCCCAGCTCGTCGGCGAGGGTGGTGAACTCGCCGGCGCTGCGGAAGGAGTAGCGGGTGAAGTCGGCGAACTCGATGAGCAGGTCGCGGGCGCGGTCCGGGTCGGTGCGGATGAACGCCGCGATCGTGGTCAGCGCGTTGTAGATGAAGTGCGGCGAGATCTGCGCCCGCAGCGCGCGGACCTCGGCGCGGGAGAGCCGGGCGCGGGACTCGTCGAGCTCGGCGAGCTCGAGTTGGCTGGAGACGTAGCGGGCGACCTCCGCGGCGGCCCGCAGCAGCACCGGTCCCGCCGCGTCCGTGGAGACCGCCGCCATGGTGCCCTGGACCACGCCGTCGATCTCCAGTGGGACGACGACGACGGCGCGCACCCCGCAGTCCGCCCTGCCGCAGTCCACGTTCTTGTGGGAGACGACCTGCTGGCGCCCGCTGTTGACGACCTTGTGTGCCAACTCCGTGACGTCCAGCGCGTGGTACTCGGCGTCGCCGTCCCACGCGAGCAGCGTGCAGCGGTCGTCGGTCATCGTGAGGGCGCACGTGTTCAGCAGGGTCCGCAGGTAGGGCACAGCGAACTTCGCCGACTCCTCCGACAGCCCCTCCCGCAGTGCCGGGGCGGCCAGCGAGACGGTGTGCAGCGTCGAGAATGTCGCCTTCTCCAACGGCGAGGCGAACTGCCGGCGCGCCTGCCGCCACCGGTAGACCAGCACCGCGACGACCACCGCGAGCACGGCGCCGACGGCGGCGAGCAGTCGGATGGCGGTGGGTGACGGCGGCATGTGCTCATGGTCGTCAGGCGCAACCCTGTCACGCAATGCCCGGCTTCGGCATACCACGACTACTGAAGGCAACGAACGCCCCCTGAGGGCGTGACGCTGCGTTCCCCTCAGGCGGGCTACCTGATCAGGCGGGAGAGGCGGCGGTCAGCCAGTAACCGGCCGCCGGTCTGGCAGGTCGAGCAGTACTGGAAGGAGCGGTCGGCGAAGGACACCTCGCGGACGGTGTCGCCGCACACCGGGCACGGCAGCCCGGCGCGGGCGTGGACGGCCAACCCGGAGCGTTTCTCCGCCTTGAGCGCCGCGGCCCGTTGCCCGACCGAGCGCGCCACCGCGGCGGAGAGCACCTCGACGAGCGCGGCATGCAGCGCGTCGAGCTGGGCGCCCGACAGCCGCCCGGCGATGGCGTAGGGGGACAGTCGCGCGGCATGCAGCACCTCGTCGCTGTAGGCGTTGCCGACCCCGGCGAGCACCGTCTGGTCGGTGAGCGCGGTCTTGAGCCGCTCGGCGCGCCCGGCGAGCCGGGCCGCGAGCTCGTCGCGGGACAGGCCCAGCGCGTCCGGCCCGAGGCGGGCGATGCCCGGCACCGCCGCGGCGTCGCGTACGACGTAGACGGCCAGCCGCTTCTGGGTGCCGGCCTCGGTGAGGTCGAAGCCGGGACCGCCGACCGTGTCGAGGTGCACCCGCAGCGCCAGCGGCCCACGCCCCGGTCGGGGGGGTGCGGCGGTGGCGCTGTCATGCCAGCGCAGCCAGCCGGCGCGCGCCAGGTGTGCCACGAGGTGCAGCCCGTCGCAGTCGAGGTCGAGGAACTTGCCGTGGCGGCCGGCGGCGCTCACGGTGCGCCCCGACAGCGCCGTCCAAGGGGGGTCGACGGTCTTCAGCACGCTCATGCTCGCCGGATCCACCCGGGCCACCTCGTGCCCCACGGCGTGCTCGCGCAGGTGGCGGGCCAGCGCTTCGACCTCGGGCAGCTCCGGCATCGGCGGGGTCAGATCGGCGGGGTCAGATCGGCGGGGTCAGATCGGCGGGGTCAGTTGGTGGGCCGCAGCGGGCTGTCTATATCGCCCGGGATGGCGCTGGTCTCCAGCAGCCAGACGCTGTGCCTGGTCTCCTCCCGGGCCTTGCCCAGCCCCCGGACCATTCCGGTCCACCGCTCCGCCGGCAGGCCGGACAGGCCGCCAGGGGTCTCGGCCGTGATCGTGCGGGGGCGCCGCAGCACCCACCGGATCAGGAAGAACACGATGACCGCGAGGCCGCCGAACACCAGCCACCGCCCCCCGAGGATCCCGGGGACGGCGAAGAACCACGCGACGACGATCACCCAGGCGGCCAGGAGCAGCGAGAGGATCACCGCGGCGCCACGCCCGGCGCTGGCCATGTCGTGCTCGAAGCCCGCTGTGGCGGGCTCCCGCCACTCCACCCTGGACTGCACGAGCCAGTTGCGGTCGTCCGCAGCCCGCACCGCTTTGTTGATGGCCACGTCCCTACTGTGACACAACGCCATGACCCGACGCTGTGACCCGACCCGGGCATGCGGCTGGTCGGGACGCCCCGTCGCAGGAGGCGAGGAACTCGGCCACCACGGGCGCCAGCTCGCCGGCCTTGGTGAGCAGCCCGAGGTGGCCGCCGGAATAGACGTGCAGCCTGGCGCGCGGCAGCAGGCCGGTGAGGATCTTCGCGTTCGCGAGCGGAATGAGCGGGTCGTCGTCGCCGGCGAGCACCAGCGCCGGCTGTCCGATCAGCGGCAGGAACGGCAGGCTGGTCCACCCGGCGACGGCCAGCAACTGGTGGACGTAGCCCCGCCGGGGTCCGGCGTGCACCTCGGCGAACAGCCGCTGGACGACGTCGAGGTCCTCGCTGCCGCCGTAGAGCAGCGGTACCACCTGGGCGCGGTACGCGCGGTCCCGGTAGCGGCGCGGGGTGAGCATCTGGGCCAGCACGGCCGGCCGGGCCGGCACCATGACAGCGCCGGTGCCAGTGGCCACCAGCACCAGCCGGCGGCAGCGCTGCGGGTACTGCAGCGCGAACTGCTGCGCCAGGCCACCACCCCACGAGATGCCCAGCACGTCGGCCCTGCGGTAGCCCAGCTCGGCCAGCAACTGCCGGAGCAGGCCGGCCAGCGCCGGGTAGCCGTAGGGCAGGATCGGCGGCGGGGAGAGGCCGGACCCCGGCACGTCGAAGCGCACGACCTCGACGGCGGGGTGCAGGGCCGCGACGAACGGGTCGAGCAGCTCGTAGCTCGCCCCGATGCCGCCGCAGAGCACGAGTGGTGGCCCGTCTCCGGTGCCCGACCGCACCGTGACCCGCACCCGCTGGCCGCCCAGGCGAACGAAGCGATCAGCCATCGGAGGCCAGGTAGCTGCGGTACACCGAGACCAGGGCCTCCTTCTGGGCCTCCGAGAGCCGGGGGTCGGCCCGGATCGCCCGCTCGGTCGCCAGCGTCGCCTCCGTCTGCCCGTCGCCGTGCGGGATCTGGTCCTTGACGAACCCGGCCTGCGCCAGCAGCGTCTCGGCCGAGATGTCCAGCGCCTCGGCGATCGCGCGCAGCACGCGCATCGAGGGCTCGTGCACGCCCCGCTCGACCTGGGACAGGTAGGGGTTGGAGATCTTCGTCAGCACCGCCAGCTCCCGCAGCGAGAGGTTCGCCAGCTTGCGCTGACTGCGGATGAACGCGCCCAGGGCCTCGCGCTGCAGCCGCCACGGCTCGGACATGAGAAGCAACGCTACCCGGGCGGGCCCCCCGGTACCCGGATCCGTTACCTGCGGACGGTGCGGGTGGCGCTGTCCGTGGCGTGCTCCCTGGCGTGCTCGGTGGCGTGCTCGGTGGCGTGCT
>JAVKSM010000098.1:0-4188 GCA_039583705.1 Pseudonocardiaceae bacterium | reverse complement strand
GGTGGCGTGTTCGGTGGCCCTTACCGCGGGCGCGGCGGCCCGGAGGAGCCGGTGCGCGAAGGCGCGCTGCAGGTCCAGCACCTGCACGCCGAAGTCGAAGGACTGGTCGATCAGCTCGTCCGGGGCGGGCAGCGCGTCGCTCGCACCAGGCACGGTGGCGCGCAGCGCGTTCGCCCAGGTCTCGGAGACCGAGGTGACGAACTTCAGGGCCACGTCCTGGCCCTGCTTGACGAAGTCGACGGCGTGGTCCTGGATCTCCTCGGTGCGCGTCATCAGAGGTCCTCCTCTTCTCGATTGGTACTTACATCTACCGCTAACTATACCAAGCACACCGCCCGGCGCAACCCGTGCGCACGCTCTCCCACGAGCCGGCGCCCACCGTCGCGCAGCTCTACGGCTGGGGGACGGCGACCGGGAGCGGGAGGCCACGACGGCGCCGACAGCAGGCTCGCCTGCCGGCTGGTCGCGCACGACCGCCCGGGCGGCGTGGTGCCCGCACACGCGCTAGGCGCGGACGTACTCGCCGGGAGCGGAGCCGAGCGGCGGGTGCCGCGGGCCGCCCAGCGGCGGCGGTGGTTCGAGTGGGCCGCCGTGCTCGTCGGCCCACTCCGCCCACGTCTCCCACCAGCTCCGCCGCAGCTCGGTCGCCTCGCTGCGCCAGCGCTCCGGGTCCGGCTCGCCGTCCAGGCCGGTCCAGTGCTTCGACTTGGGGCTGGGAGGGTTGACGACGCCGGCGACGTGACCGGCGGTGGAGAGCACGAAGCGCACCGTGCCGCCGAGCAGGCGGGTGGACCTGAACGAGCTCTTCCAGGGCACGATGTGGTCCCTCTCGGCCGCCACGATGAACGTGTCCACGTCGACGTCCTTGAGCGACAGCCGCTCGCCCATGATCTCCAGATCGCCCCGGGCCAGCAGGTTGTCCAGGTAGAACGCGCGCAGGTAGAACGAGTGCATCGTGGCCGGCATCCGGGTGGAGTCGGTGTTCCAGGCGAGGATGTCGAACGCCGGCGGGTCCTCGCCCTTCAGCCAGTTGGACGCCACGTAGTTGAAGATCAGGTCGTTGGCCCGCAGGATGTCGAACGTGCCGGCCATCTCGCTGGCCTCGAGGAACCCGCGCCGGTTCATCCTCGCCTCGAGCCGCTCGACGATGTCGGGGTGGACGAAGCAACCCAGCGGACCGGGCTCGGAATAGTCCAGCATGGTGTTCTGCAGCGTGATCGCGTTGATCCGGTGGTCGCCGGTCTTGGCGAGGTAGGCGGCCAGGATCGCGGTCAGCGCCCCACCGAGGCACAGCCCCACGACGTTGACCCGATCCGCGCCGGTGATCTCACCGATGACGTCCAGCGCGGTCTTCGGGCCGGAGATGAGGTAGTCGTCCAGCGTCGTGCCGGCCATGGAACGGTCCGGGTTGCGGTAGCTGATCGCGAAGACGGTGTGGCCGTGCTGCACCGCCCATTCGACGAAGCTGCGCCCAGGAGCCAGGTCCATGATGTAGTACTTGTTGATCCACGGCGGGCTGCACAGCATCGGGATCGCGTGCACCTGCTCGGTCTGCGGCTCGTACTGCAGCAGCTCCATGAGCTCGTTGCGGTAGACGACCCTGCCCGGGGTGGCTGCCAGGTTCTCGCCGAGCACGAACGGCGAGGTGTCCACCTGCCGCGGCCGACCCTGGTTGTGCGCCAGGTCGTCGAGGAAGTTGCGCATGCCGCGCAGCACGCTGACCCCGGCGGTCTCGAATGCGCGCTTGAGGGCGTCGGGGTTGGTGGCCAGGAAGTTGGTCGGCGCCAGTGCGTCCGACACCAGCCCCATGACCAGGCCGGCCCTGGCCGCGCTTTCCGGGTCCAACCCGGCCTGGCCGACCAGCCCGCCCAGCAGTTTCCCGGTGGCGAGGTACTGCTGGAGCAGTCCGAAGAAGAACGGGTTGTCGGTCCACGCGGTATCCCGGAACCGGTTGCCCGCGGGGGTCGGCAGTGGCGGCTCGGGATGGCCCCCGACGGCGCGGGCCAGGGCGGCCAGCGCGCCGCGGGCGGCGTCGACGGCGTACGCCGCGCCGACCTGCGCGGCCCCCAACGGGTTGCGGGCGAGGCCCACGGCGACCTGGCGCAGCACCCTGCCCCACAGCACCGGGTCGGCCTGGGCCAGCAGGCTCACCTCGGGCGCCAGTGCGTCAGCAGCCACCGGCGCGGAGTCGACGTTCTCGCTCACGGCCAACCTCCTCGACGTGGGAAAGGGCGTCGTCTCCCGACGTTAGCGCCCCGAAAGCGAAGTATCTTCACCGTCTCCGGCGCCAAGATCGCGACCGTGGGGGGCGTCATGGGGACGCCAGGGGGCCGTCAGGGGATGTCAGGGGGCCGTCAGGGGATGTCAGGGGGCCGTCAGGGGATGTCGGGGGGCGCCAAGGGGCGTCAGGAGGGCCGTCAGGGGGCCCGGGTGCGCTAGGAGACGCCGACAGATACCGACCCGACGCCCTCATTGTGTTCAGGGCCCAGCCGTGATGTGGTCACTGTTTGAGGTTTCGGGCCGGCGGAGGTTCTCATGGGCTGGGCGGAGCAGAAGAAGTCGCTCCAGACGTGCCTGCTGCTGTTCCTCCGCGACCACGGCGCGGAGGTCGACGACCTTGTCGAGCGGGTGCGGCCGCTGTGCGAGGGCACCAACGACGCCGCCCGGGTCTGGCGGGTGCTGCGCGGGCTGGAGCGGCAGGGCCTGGTGCGCTCCAACTGGCACTACAACAACGTCGGCCCTGCCGAGTGCACCTACCGCATCACCTCCAAGGGCCTGGTGCGGCTGGCGCAGCGCGCCGACGTGCTCGCGAGCCTGGACCGTCAACTGCACGCCTTCCTCGAGCTCTACGCGCGCACCGCGGCAGCGCCCGCCAGCTCCCACCTGGTGCCGTCGGCCTCGATGACCAGGGCGAGGTAGCCCCCGGGGCGCGCTGCCCGGCCAGGCGGGCTGCCCGGCCCGGTCCGACCCGCGTGTCCAGCGGCCTCTGGCGGTGGCACGCTGACGGGGTGCGGGTGCTGCTGGTTGAGGACGAGGCGCGGCTGGCCGGGATGCTGCGGCGGGGGTTGGTGGCCGAGGGGCACGCCGTCGATTTCGCCGGGGACGGCGAGGCGGGGCTCCGCGCCGCCATCCGCCGCACCTACGACGTCGTCGTGCTCGACATCATGCTGCCCAAGCTGTCGGGCTACCGCGTGCTGCAGCGGATGCGGGAAGCGCAGATCTGGACCCCGGTGCTGATCCTCACGGCCAAGGACGGCGAGTACGACGAGGCGGACGCTTTCGACCTCGGGGCGGACGACTACCTCACCAAGCCGTTCTCCTTCGTCGTCCTGCTGGCCCGGCTGCGGGCGCTGGTCCGGCGCGGCGCCCCGCGACGGCCGTCGGTGCTCAACGCGGGCGACCTGCACCTGGACCCGGCCCGGCGCCGGGTGTGGCGCGGGTCCACCGAGGTGACGCTCACGCCGCGGGAGTTCGGCGTCCTGGAGTACCTCATGCGCCGCGCCGGCGAGGTGGTGACCAAGACCGAGATCATCCACGCGGTGTGGGACCCCCACTACGACGGCGACCTCAACGTCGTGGAGGTCTACGTCGGCTACCTCCGCCGCAAGATCGACCACCCGTTCCGCCGCCGGTCCATCGAGACGCTGCGCGGTGCCGGCTACCGGCTCACGGCCTGAGCAGCGGCAACCGGACCCGGAACAGCGCACCCGGGCCGGCCACCTCGATCGTCCCACCGTGCGCGGTGAGCACCTCACGCACGATCGCCAGGCCCAGCCCGGCGCCACCGGCCGCACGGGCCCGGCTCTCGTCCAGGCGGACGAACCGGTCGAAGATCCGTTCCCGGTCGGCCGGTGGCACGCCCGGCCCGTCGTCGGCGACCTCGACCACCGCGTCGTGACCCTCGGTCCGCAGCGTCAGCCGGACCGCTGACGCAGCGTGCCGAACGGCGTTGTCCACCAGGTTGCGCACGACCCGGGCGAGCTGTGCCCGGTCACCCCGGACCCGCACCGGGACGGTGTCGACGTCGATGCGCGGACCGGGCACGTCGCCCAGTCGTGCCCGCTCGGCGTCGACGACCTCGTCGAGGTCGACGTCCTCCCACCGCGGTGCCAGGCCCCGCTCGTCGGCCCTGGCCAGCAGCAACAGGTCGTCGACCATGCCAGCCAGGCGGGCGGTCTCGGCCTGCAG
>JAVKSM010000097.1:0-13122 GCA_039583705.1 Pseudonocardiaceae bacterium | reverse complement strand
CGTCGCGGCGGCCGCCAACCGCGGGCGGCGGGCGGCAGAGCGCCGCAGTCGCCGCACGGCGACATCCGCTCGGTGCAGCCAGACGTCCGCGAGGCTGCCCCGGTACAGGCGCGGCGCGGCGCGGCGCCGACGAGCGCTCACCGCGACCAGCGCGACCAGCGCGACCAGCGCCACCAGGGAAGCGGCCACCACAACGACCAGCGCGTGGAGTACCACATCGGCTCAGGCTCAGGCGGCCGCCACGACGGCGACGTCGGCCTGGCCGGCGACCGGTGGGACGTGGTCGGGGATCCGGGCCCCGACCGGCAGCGCCCGAGCCAGGGTCGTGGCGAGGCGCAGGTTGGCCTGCTCCGGGGTCGGGTCGGGGTGCTGGGCTGCCGCCTCGAGGCGGTGAGCACCCTCGACGGTCACCGGCTTCCCGACCGGATCGAGCCGTACCGGGCGCAGCACCGCGGCCGCGTCGCCGAGCAGTTGCGGCAGCGGCAGTTCGAGCGCGTCGCAGATCGCGGCCAGCAGCTCGCTGGAAGCCTCCTTGCGTCCCCGCTCGACCTCCGAGAGGTAACCCAGGCTGACCCTGGCGGCACCCGAGACGTCCCGCAACGTGCGCCGCCGGGCAGTGCGGGCCCGGCGCAGGCTGCCGCCAATCGCCTCTCGCAGCAGCAGGGTCATCCCATACCTCCTCCGACCCACCCAATGTATACCGTGCCAGGTGAGACGCGATCCTGCGCGTCGGGACCACCACCTGCTCAACCGATGCTCCATGGACTCGCTCACGGCGCCCTCGCGACGGCCCGACGGGCGCGGGACCGAAGCCGCACCGCACGAACCACGTAGTCCGCGCCGGTGACGACGGTGAGCGCGACGGCCAGGCCCATCGTGGCCGCCTCGACGGGACCGGCGGCGCTCGGCAGCGGAAAGACGTAGAGCCCGATCGCCACCGCCTGGACCAAGGTCTTGACCTTGCCACCCCGGCTGGCAGGGATCACCTTGTGTCGGATCACCCAGAACCGCAGCAGCGTCACGCCCACCTCCCGCACCCCGATCGCTCCGGTGATCCACCACGCCAGCTCGTGCAGCACGGCGAGGCCGACCAGGGCCGCTCCGATGAGCGCCTTGTCCGCGATCGGGTCGGCGATCGTGCCGAAATCGGTGACCAGCCCGCGGCGCCGGGCAAGGTCTCCGTCGAAGCGGTCGGTCACCGAGGCCAGCGTGAAGACGCCGGTCGCCACCAGCCGCCAGGCCGCCTCGTGGCCGCCGTCGGCGAACAGCGCGGCGACGAATACCGGGACGAGCAGCAGCCGGGTGACGGTCAGGGCGTTGGCGACGTTGCACAGCGGGACGCGGCCGGGCGCCTGCCTCCCCGGAGGGCTCACCACCGCTCCCGCGGCAGGACCTCCCGAGCGGTGAGGACCAGATCCACGCCGACCACGTCCAGTCGGGGCCACGAGGAGGAACGTCTCCAGCTCCGCCAAGCCCTCCGCCGGCTCGCCGGGGAAGCGTGGCGGGCGCAGCCGAAGGAAGCGTGGCGGGCGCAGCCGGGGGTGACCAGCACCGCACGGCGGGGAGCGGGCGGGCTGTGCACACAGCCAGGGTATCCGGCAGCCGGCTCGCCTACGCTGTGCCGCGTGGCAGCCGAGCCGGTGGTGGTGCGCCGTGCCCGGACCAGCGACGTGCGGGACATCAAGGCACTGGTCGACCCGTTCGCCGCCGCTAACATCCTCCTGGCCAAGGAGCTGGTCACCCTCTACGAGGACGTGCAGGAGTTCTGGGTCGCCTGCGCTGCCCGGCACGTGGTCGGTTGCGGTGCGCTGCATGTGCTGTGGGAGGACCTGGCCGAGATCCGAACGGTCGCCGTCGCCCCGTCGGTGCGCGGCCGGGGCGTCGGGCATGCGCTGGTCGCCCAGCTCGTCGAGCAGGCAAAGGAGCTGGGCCTGCGCCGGATCTTCGTGCTCACCTTCGAAACCGCTTTCTTCGCCGCTCACGGCTTCACCGAGATCCAGGGCACTCCGGTGCCATCGGACGTCTACGAGGAGATACGGCGCTCCGCCGACGAGGGCGTGGCGGAGTTCCTCGACCTGCCATACGCCAAGCCCAACATCTTGGGCAACACCCGGATGCTGCTGGAGCTCTAGCTAGCCTCCTCCGGTCCGTCGTCCCCGGCGCCGCCACCGCGGATCGACCACAGCAGGCCGTCAAGCTCGTCGGGCTTGACGAGCACATCGCGGGCCTTGGACCCCTCCGAAGGGCCGACGACGCCGCGGGTCTCCAACAGATCCATGAGCCGGCCCGCCTTGGCGAAACCCACCCGCAGCTTGCGCTGCAGCATGGACGTCGAGCCGAACTGGCTGCTGACGACCAGCTCGGCGGCTTGGAGCAGGACATCGAGATCGTCGCCGACGTCCGGGTCGACCTCCCGCGTCTCGCCGGACCTGACGGCGGTGACGCCCTCGGTGTACTCGGGCCGGGCCTGCTCCTTGCAGTGGGAGACGATCGCGGTGATCTCGTCGTCGCCGACGAACGCGCCCTGCACCCGGACCGGCCGGGACACGCCCATCGGCAGGTAGAGCGCGTCCCCCATCCCGATGAGCTTCTCCGCACCGGGCTGGTCGAGGATGACCCGGCTGTCGGTGAGCGAGCTGGTCGCGAATGCCAGCCGCGACGGGACGTTGGTCTTGATGAGGCCGGTGACGACGTCCACGCTGGGCCGCTGGGTGGCCAGGACGAGGTGGATACCGGCCGCGCGAGCCTTCTGGGTGATCCGCACGACCGCGTCCTCGACGTCCCGTGGCGCTGTCATCATCAGGTCGGCCAACTCGTCGACGATCGCGAGGATGTACGGGTAGGGCCGGTACGTGCGTTCGCTGCCCAGCGGAGCCGTGATCTCCCCGGTGCGCACCTTCGCATTGAATGTGTCGATGTGGCGCACCCGGCTGGCTTGCATGTCGGTGTAGCGCTGCTCCATCTCGTCGACGAGCCAGGCCAGCGCGGCCGCCGCCGGCTTGGGCTGGGTGATGATCGGCGTGATGAGGTGCGGGATGCCCTCGTAGGGGGTCAGCTCCACCATCTTCGGGTCGATGAGGATCATGCGGACCTCGTCGGGGGTGGCCCGGGACAGCACCGAGACCAGCATCGAGTTGACGAAGCTGGACTTGCCGGAGCCGGTTGCGCCGGCCACCAGCAGGTGCGGCGTGTCGGCCAGGTTCGCGGTGACGAAGTGACCTTCGATGTCCTTGCCGAGGCCGATGACCATGGGATGGGTCGCGGCCCCCGCAGTCGGTGAGCGCAACACGTCCCCGAGGCGGACCATCTCGCGGTCGGTGTTGGGCACCTCGATGCCGACGGCGGACCTGCCGGGGATCGGGGCGAGCAGCCGCACGTTGTCGGTCGCCACCGCGTAGGCGATGTTCCGGGTCAACTGGGTGATCTTCTCGACCCTGACGCCGTGCCCCAGCTCGACCTCGTAGCGGGTCACGGTCGGCCCCCGGGTGCAGCCGGTGACCAGGGCGTCGACGGCGAACTGGTCGAGGACCCCGGTGATGGCCTCGATCATCACGGTATTGGCCCGGCTCCTGGTCCTGGGCGCCGGACCACCGGTGAGCAGGTCTGGTGGCGGCAGCCGGTAGTGGCCCTCGGTGTCGCGCTGCGCGGCGACGAAGGCCGCCGTCCGCTGTAGTGGCTGGGCAGGGGGTGGGACGGGCGCGACCGCCTCCGGGGTGGCCCCGGTGCTGGTTTCGGTGGGTTCGACGGGGTCAGGCTGCTCGTCGGCGGCCGCCTGCCGCCGGCGGGACGGGCGGCGGAGCCCGACGGTGGGCTGCCTGGCTACGACGTCCCCGGCTGCGGCGTCCCCGGCTGCGGCGGCGGTCTGCGGCGATGGCTCGGACACCGCCTCGGCCGCCGGATCCGGCGCTGGGCGCCGCAGCAACGTCCGCAGCCGGGCCGGGACCTGGCGCACCGGGGTGCCGGTGAGCACGAGCAGCCCGTATCCCGCGACCAGCCCGAGCACCGGGCCGGCGACCCAGGCGGTCACCCCGTCGGCGAGGGGCCCGGCGACGACCGCGCCGAGTAGACCGGCCGCGGCCCGGCGCGCCGAGCCGGTGGCCGGCGAGCCGGCGATCAGGTGCCACAGCCCCAGGCCGCCGACGACGAGCAGCACCGTGCCGACCACCATCCGGGGCCGCTGCTGCGGCGCCGGCTCGGTCCGCATGAGCAGGACGGCGACCCCGGCGAGCGCGACGGGCAGGGCCAGGGCGGCAGCGCCGATGACTGTGCGCAGCCCGACGGCCAGCCAGCCGCCGATCGGGCCGCCGGCCTGCCACCACGTGCCGGCCGCCGCGACGACCGCGATGGCGAGCAGGCCCAGCGCGAGGCCGTCGCGACGGTGCGTCGGATCGAGCTCTCGGGCCCGGCCCGCGGTCCGAGCCAGGCTGCCCGCGCCGCGGGCGAGCAACCTCCATCCGGCCCGCAGCGCCCGTGCCGACCGCTTCCGGGTTCGAGTGGATCGCCGGGCCGCTCCCGCGGCCGGTCCGCGCCGCCTGGTGGGACCTCCGCGGGCAGCCCGGGCTCGCGCAGTCGCCGTCCGTCCCACCATGCCCGTTACCGTAACCCGCCCACCTCGCCTGTCACGTCAGCCACACCCGTCACCGATCGCGACACTCACAGGGGGATGACCGTGGGGACGATCATGGGACGGCGGCGGTAGGTGTCGGAGACCCAACGGCCGACCACCCGGCGCACGGCCTGCGCGATGCGGTGGGTGTCCGTGATGCCCTCCGCCTCGGTGTGTGCCAGCTCCATCTCGACCAACGCGACGACGCCGTCGAGCGCCTTCGGGTCGTCGGAGAAACCGCGACCGGAGACGGTCGGGGACGCCACCGCACGACCGGTCGCCCCCTCCACCGCCACCGTGATCGCGATGAACCCACCCTCGCCGAGCGTGATCCGGTCAGTGAGGGTGGTCTCCCCCACGTCGCCCACCGAAAGGCCGTCGACGTAGACGTGGCCGACCTCGACCCGGCCGACGATGGTCGCCCGCCCGTCGACGAGGTCCACGACCACGCCGTCCTCGGCGATGACCACGGACTCCGCCGGGACGCCGGTCTGCACGGCGAGCTCGGCGTTGGCGACGAGGTGGCGCCACTCGCCGTGCACCGGCATGACGTTGGAGGGCCGCACCGCGTTGTAGATGAACAGCAGCTCACCTGCCGGTGCATGCCCGGACACATGGACCCGCGCGGTGCCCTGGTGCACCACCGAGGCGCCCATCCGGGTCAGCCCGTTGATCACCCCGAACACCGCCGTCTCGTTGCCCGGGATCAGCGAGGAGGCCAGCACGACCGTGTCACCGGAACGGATGCTGACCTGCCGGTGCTCGCCGCGGGCCATCCGCGACAGCGCCGAGAGCGGCTCGCCCTGCGAGCCCGTGGAGACCAGCACCACGTCGCGGTCGGGCAGCGCCAGCGCCTCGTCCAGGTCGACGAGCAGCCCGTCTGGCACCCGGAGCAGCCCGAGCTCGGCCGCGACGCCCATGTTGCGCAGCATCGAGCGTCCGACCAGGCAGGCTCTGCGGCCGTGGGCGGCGGTGACGTCGAGCACCTGCTGTACCCGGTGCACGTGGCTGGCGAAGCAGGCGACGATGATCCGCTGCGGGGAGTCGCGGAAGACAGCGTCGAGCACCGGTCCGATGGACCGCTCCGAGGTGACGAACCCGGGGACCTCCGCGTTCGTGGAGTCGACCAGCAGCAGGTCGACGCCCTCGTCGCCGAGCCGGGAGAACCCGGCGAGATCGGTGAGCCGACCGTCCAGCGGGAGCTGGTCGAGCTTGACGTCACCGGTGTGCAGCACCAGACCGGCCGGGGTCCGCACGGCCACCGCGAGCGCGTCCGGGATCGAGTGGTTCACCGCGAAGAACTCGCAGTCGAACGGCCCGTGGCGGCTGCGCTGGCCCTCGGCGACCTGCTGCATGTGCGGGGTGAGCCGGTGCTCGCGACACTTCGCGGCCAGCAGCGCGCAGGTGAAGCGGGAGCCGACGACCGGAAGGTCCGGACGCATTCGCAGCAAGAAGGGCACCGCACCGACGTGGTCCTCGTGGCCGTGGGTGAGCACCAGCGCGTCGACGTCGTCGAGCCGGTCCTCGATGGCCCGGAAGTCGGGGAGGATGAGGTCGACGCCGGGCGCGTCCTCGGCGGGGAAGAGCACGCCGCAGTCGACCACGAGCAGGCGCCCGGCGTGCTCGAACACCGTCATGTTGCGGCCGATCTCCCCGATCCCACCGAGGGCGACCACCCGCAGCCCACCCTGGGCGAGCGCGGGTGGTGGTGCGCTCGGCAGCTCGGGGCGGGCGGGCGGGGGAACGGGCGGTGCTGGTTCAGAACGGCTCACCGGTCAACGGCTCCAGTTCGTGTTCACGGGCCTGTCGACGGGCCGGTCACGCGCGCCGACGCTGCCGTTTGAGGTCCACTCCATCGGGACCAGGGCCCATCCCGTGGATCTTCTGCCTGCTGCGCGCCGCCCACGCCCTAGATACCCCGGCGCGACTTCCGGACGGCCGCGATGTCGGCCCGCTCGCCTTCGAAGGACACCATGACCTCCTCGCGTCCGAAAGCGTGCAGCAGCAGCTCGCCCGGCTCACCGACGACCGTCACCGTGCGTGGCCCGCGGCGTGCGACGCACTGCTCACCGCCGCGCCGGCGCAGGACCACGCCGACCGGGCTGCGCCGGTAGCCCAGCCGGGACACCCTGCCCAGGAGGTGCCAGAGCGCGGCCTCCCGCTCCCGATGGCTCCGGCGCGGCTGCCACCCGGCCCTGCCCCGGCGGACGTCCTCGTGGTGGACGAAGTACTCAACGAGGCTCACTGGCTCCAACGGCGCCAGCGCGAAGGGTGACCACGTCGGCGGACCGGTACGCACCACGTCGACGAGCTCGCGGAAGGGCCGCCGGGCGGTGCGGTCCTGGACGACCTTCGTCCAGCGGCCCAGCCCGGGGAGCCAGATGCCCGGCGCGGCGTCCGGCCGGCGCTCCCGGATGACGAGGTGGGCGGCGAGATCCCGGGTGAGCCAGCCCTCGCAGAGGGTGGGAGCGTCCGGCCCGACCTCATCGAGCAGGTCACACAGGGTCCGTCGCTCGTGGGTGGCGAGGCTCACCGGCTACCCCTCACTGACCAGCGGGCTGGAGGCGATCTCGGTGCCATCCGCGAGCGTGGAGATCTCGAAGTCGGCGAAGGCGTTCGGCGCCACGTGCTGCAATTGGCGCAGACATGCCACGGCCAGGGCGCGGATCTCGACGTCGGCGTGCTCGGTGGCCCGCATGGCGACGAAGTGCCGCCACGCACGGTAGTTGCCGGTGACGACGATGCGGGTCTCGGTGGCGTTGGGCAGCACGGCCCGCGCCGCCTGCCGGGCCTGCTTGCGGCGCAGCGTCGCGTTCGGCTCGTCGGCGAAGCGCTCCTGCAGGCCGGTGAGCAGGCTGTCGTAGGCCTTGACCGCGACCTCGGCCGCCTCGACGAAACGGGCATGCAGCACCGGGTCCGCGGCGATGACCTCCGGCTCCACGACGGCGGTGTCGCGCTCGGGCACGTAGCGCTGAGAGAGCTGGGAGTAGGAGAAATGGCGGTGGCGGACCAGCTCGTGGGTCAGCGAACGCGACACCCCGGTCACGTAGAACGTCACGGAGCCGTGCTCGAGCACCGAGAGGTGACCGACCTCGAGGATGTGCCGCAGGTAGCCGGCATTGGTGGCGGTCACCGGATTGGGCTTCTTCCAGGACTGGTAGCAGGCCCGGCCGGCGAACTCGACGAGCGCCTCGCCGCCGTCGGCGTCGGTGGACCAGGGGATGCCGGAGGGGAGGAGGAACTCCGTCCTGGCGATCAGTTCGACCCGCAGGCCGACGGGCTCGGGCACGAGGCCTCCGTCTCTGCAACCTCCGCCACTGGGGACTTCCCAGCTCTGGACCTCAGCGAGCCTAGTGTCCCCGGAAGCGACCGGGACACCAGCCGGGGCCCGGACAGGTTCCGGTTGACACTTGTGGTGGCGTCGTTTTGACGCCATGCTGACGCCATGGACCTCGCACCGTATGTCTCCGCGCTCCGCGATGACCTCACGACAGCCGCCGCGGCCGGCGACGAGCAGACCAGGCGTCTCGCCGCGGTGCTGGCCGCGGCACTCGAGCCCGCGGCCCGTCTTTCGATCATGAACGCCGCTTCGGACCTCGCCGCCGAGGTCACCGCCGCGCTGGGTGACCGGGTCGTGGAGGTCCGGCTGGACGGCCGGGAAATCCGGGTGACCGTCAGCGGCGAGCCGGATTCCGGTGCCCGGGCCGTTCCGCCGCCGTTCACGTCGGGTCCCGACGCCGGCGACATCAGTCGGATGACACTGCGACTGGTGGACGAGATCAAGAACCGGGCTGAGCAGGCTGCGGCGGCTCAGGGGGTCTCGCTCAACGCCTGGGTCTCGCAGGCGGTGCAGGGGGCACTGCAGGGACGCCACTGGAACGCCGGCAGCGGCACGGCCCCCGGCGCGACGTCGCGGGGCAGCCGGGTCCGGGGCTGGGTGCAGGGCTGAGCCGAGCCGCCAAGGAGGCAGGACGCTGAGGAGGACAGCCCATGGATGACGGGACGACGCGCGTCGAGCATCTGGATCCTGAGCGCGCCGAGCCGGTCGAGATCGAGGTCGAGATCGGCTCCGGCCGGGTGGACGTCACGCTGGAGGAGGGCGGCGGGGTGGGCGTCGAGATCCGGCACGAGCCCGCTTCCGGGTTGGGCTGGCCGGCGGGGCTGTCCGGGCTGCTCGGCATGTTCGCCGGCAGTGCGGGCGGTGACGTCGACCTCGGCGCTGCGGCGGTGCGCGACGCGGAGGTCAGCTACTCCGCTCCCGCCGCGCGGCTGGTCGTCCGCTCGTCACGCGCGCTGCCGCTGCGGGCCATCCCGCTCGCCGTCACCGTCACCGCCCCACACCGCTCCCGGCTGGCGGTCCGCGCCGGGTCGGCGGACGTCACCGTCACCGGGACCGCGGCGTGGCTGGCGGTGCGCACCGGTTCCGGCGACGTCGTCGGGGGTCAGGTGGACGGCGACGCCGAGGTCCAAACCGGCTCCGGCAGCATCCGGCTGGGAGCGGTGGCCGGCCGGCTGCGCGGGCGCAGCGGCTCCGGGGACATCGACGCGACCGCCGTGGCGGGCCCCACCGAACTGGTCACCGGCAGCGGCGACGTGTGGCTGGGTGAGGTGAGCGGCGACGTTGCCGTCCGCACCGGGTCCGGACAGCTCGCGGTGGCCGACGCCGCCAGCGGCTCCCTGGAGCTGACCACCGGCAGCGGCTCGCTGCGGGTCGGGGTGCACGCCGGCGTGCTCGCAGAGGTGGATCTCGGCTCGGGCTCGGGCCGGGCCCGCAGTGACCTGCCGGTCGGCGAGACGCGGCCGGAACAGCCGGCGGCGCTTCACGTGCGCGGTCGCACCGGATCGGGTGACGCCCTGATCACCTCGGCGCGCTCCTAGCTGACGGCGGGAACCTCACGTTTCCGCCGAACGGCGCGGCCCGGCGGCGCCCTGCCGGTTCAGGGCGTCGGCGAGCGGGGCGGCCAGGTCCCCACGTTCGCCGACGGCCACCCCCTCCAGCTCCAGCCAGCCGGCCATGTCCCGCAACGCCGTGGCCAGTTCCGCCGCGACACGGGCGGAGTCGGCGCCGGGCTCGGCGAACGCCGCAGGGACCCGGAGCAGTCCGGCGGCGCGGTCGGCCTTGAGGTCGACCCGGGCGACCAGCGCATCGTCGAGCAGGAACGGGAAGACGTAGTAGCCGTGCCGCCGCCGCGGCGCGGGGGTGTAGATCTCGACGCGGTAGCGGAAACCGTCGAAGATCCGTTCGGTGCGGTCGCGTTCCCAGATCAACGGGTCGAACGGGCACAGCAGCGCCCGTGCCCGGATGCGCCGCGGGATCCGTGCCGCGCAGTGCCGGTACCCGGGCCGTCGCCAGCCGGGCACCTCCACCGGCTCCAGCACGCCGTCCGCCGCCAGCTCGGCGACGGCCGCACGGCTGCGGGCCGGATCGAGCCGGTAGTAGTCGCGCAGGTCAGGCTCGGTGGCCACGCCGAGCGCGGCTGCGGCCCGCGTGACGAGGCGCCGGGCGGCCGCCGCGGCCTCCGGCACGGGAGCAGCCAGCACCTCGGGCGGCAGCACCCGCTCCGGCAGGTCGTAGCGCCGCTCGAAGCCCTGGCGTGACGCAGTCGTCAGCTCACCGAGGCCGAAGAGCCACTCGCAGACGCGTTTGACGTCACTGCGGTTCCACCACGACCCCGCACGGCGGCGCAGCTCGTCGGTCCCGCCGAGCTCGCGCTCCAGCACGCCGGCGGTCAGCGGGCCGAGCTCCTTGACCGCGGCCAGCACGTCGGCCACGAGCTGCGGCTGCGCCTGCGCGAGCCGGCCGTAGCCGACCCACCACCCGGGCTTCTTCGCGCCCGACCGCAGCAGCGGCCAGTCCGCCACCGGCACCAGGCTCGCCTCGTGCGCCCAGTACTCGACGAGCAGTCGGGGCCGGCGGGCGGTGTGCGCCCAGGCCGCGTCGTCGAGCAGCCGCCGGTCGTAGCTGCCGAGTCGGCTGAACACGGACAGGTAGTGCGCCCGTGCCACGACGTTGACCGAGTCCAACTGGAGCAACTTGACGCGGGAGAGCACGCGCGACAGGTGCCGCCTCGTCGGCGCCCCGGCCGGCGGCGGGTCGGCGAAGCCCTGCGCCGCGAGCGCGATGCGCCGCACCGCCACGGGTGTCAGGGTCCGCATGTCCGTCGATGCTGCCAGAGCGGCCTGAAAGCCTCTCGCTGCTCAGGCACCGCCGGGTATTCAGGCTGCGCGGGGCGCTCAGGCTCCGAGGGAGGTGGGCGCGGCCGGGGTGGTGGGTGCTGCGAGGTCCGTAGGGTGCCTGACATGGCCCTCGCGAGCGTCCGGACCGCCACCCCGGACGACGTCCCGCAGATCGCGGAGATCCAGGTGGGCACCTGGCGTGCCGCGTACGCCGACCTGCTGCCCGCGGCCGTGCTCGCCGACCTCGACGAGCAGGAGGCCGGGCAGGTCTGGGCGGCGGCACTCAAGCACGACGAGCGGCACCACGTCCTGGTCGCCGTCGAGGGTGAGCGCACCGTCGGCTTCTGCGCGGTCGGCCCCGCCGGCGCGGAGGACACCGCACGGGCCGACGGTTCACAGCCCACCGACGCCTCGGTCACAGGCGTCGTGAGCGCCCTGCTCGTCGCGCCCAGGTGGGGGCGCCGAGGCCACGGCGGTCGCCTGCTCGCCGAGGCCGCGTCCAGGCTGCGGGCGCAGGGTTCGACACGGGGGTTGGCCTGGGTGCCCGAGACGGACGCGGTGTCCGCCGCGTTCTACGCCCGCGCCGGCTGGGAGCCCGACGGCACCGTGCGCACGCTCGACGCCGGCGGCGCACCGCTGCGCGAGCTGCGCTTCACCGGGTCGCTGGACCTGGCCACGCGGGAGACGTAAGCCTCGCTCGGCCTCCAGCCGCACCGCTGCGTCGAACCGCTCAGGTCTGAGCTGAGCGCCATCGTCGCTATTTAGCGTCCTGAAGCGCGACAGAGCGTGTAGCTGCCCTCCAAATTAGCTAATTCTCTCCCCGTCGGCAGTCGACAGGGCTCCACCGCCCATCCACAGCGGCCGACCTGGGACGGAGACGAGCGAAGCACCGCTCGATCCACAGCCGTGGCTAGCCGAAAGAGCAACTGTCCCCCCATTAAAGCAGATGTTGTCCAGATGGCGCTCCACAGGCAGCTGACCCTAAGAGGGCATAGCCGCGACAATTCGATAGCAGCCGCCAGCCATTGTCGGTCACGCTGTGACATATCTTGCGCGCTCCCTATGCATGAACGGTTGTAAGATATCGAATGAAGGCGATATCGCCAAGCTGGCGAACTTCGTCGAGAACCATGCGGTTGCGCAAGTCCTGGGAAAATTTCCCAGGTTTGACAAATCTGGGTGCATTAATGTCACCCACAAAGAAGGGAGCAATCGAGAGGTGAATCTCATCGACTAGATCACGTGTAAGGAATTCCGTGTGGATGGTTTCACCTCCTTCGATCATTAACCGCTCAATTCCACGCTCGACCAGGTCGTCGAGTAGAACGGCGAAATCGACGGGATCTCCAGCGTCCACCACAGTCGCGACGGTCCCGAGATCTGCATAAATCTCGTGAAGTGCAGACGAGGGACAATAGACTATCTTGTCATTGCCGGTATTGAAGAAATTGAGCGATGAACCCAGTTGGGTTTTCGTAATTGTCACCTTAACCGGATTGGGTGGAAGACCACGAGCAACGCGGTCAGCGCGGCGACCTTTATCCCTCACCAGCAGGCTGGGATTGTCACGTCGAATTGTGTTAGCACCGATGAGAATTGCATCACATGTCGCCCGCACCTCGTCCACGCGGTCGAAGTCCTCGGCGTTGGATAGCAACAATCTGTTTTCGGTCAAATCGTCAATATATCCATCGACAGATGTGGCCACACTAAGAAGAACGTAAGGTCGCCTGCTCATGCACGCGATTCCGTTCTCTTGTTGTGGCATGACAAAAGAGAGTAATCATCATGCATCAGCCGACCACTTCCATCCACGGTCCCAACTACCTGGTCGAGGTTCTCCGCAAATTCTCTGACTTCCGGCAAGTGTTTCCACTCAATTAAGCTGGCCGGCAGCAGCTTCAATTCAGCAAGGATACGGGCCGAGTCGGTATCTCTCGCAATCATTAATGCTGTACGACCGGCACGAGCGGCAAGTTCTGGATCGCGGGCCGCGGCATATGCTCCTGCTAAGCGACTATAATAAACCCCCTTGTCGCGTCGGAATTCATCCGACCAGCCAGCCAAAGCCTGCTCATAGATAGTTATTGCCTGTTTTGGCCGTCCTAGTCGCATCCATCCAGCAGCTTCATGCATGCTTACATATGCCGGCGTGCAGCATATCGCCGCCCATTCATGTTCAGTGGGCGGCGAAGCAGATAACACCATTTCCCGGGCGCGGTCGATTGACTTGCGGAATTCTGACTTATCGCCCTTTACGGCATAGCCCTGTGCCTCGTATTGAGCTGCCGCTGCGTGAACTCGGGCAGTCAAAGCTCCACGACGTTGGGCAGCCCTAG
>JAVKSM010000096.1:0-13238 GCA_039583705.1 Pseudonocardiaceae bacterium | reverse complement strand
GGGTGCGCCCGCGTTGGTGGAGGCTGCGCCGCCGCGGCAAGCCGGGCGCCCGGAGGGCGCCCGGCTGTCGGTCCGCGAGGTGCTCTTCGGCCAGCGGGTGCGACCGACCGCGCTGGCGGCGCTCGCGCTGGCCGCGGTGCTCGTCGGAGCCGTCGGCGGCTTGCTCGGACGGCTCACCTCGGCCGGCGCGGCCTCGCTGATGCGCCCCGAGGTCACGCTGGCCCAGAACGAGCCGGCCAAGGAGCGCCCGCCGGGGTCGGTCGCCGACCTCGCCCGCCGGGTGCTCCCGGCGGTCGTTTCGTTGGAGGTCCACGCGGGTGACGCGGGTGGCACCGGCTCCGGCGTGGTCATCGACGGCGCCGGCTACGTCATCACCAACAACCACGTCGTCGCGCTCGCCGCCACCGACAAGGACGTCCAGATCGAGGCGGTGTTCCACGACGGCACGCGCGTCCCGGCCCGGATCGTCGGACGGGACCCGAAGACCGACCTCGCGGTGGTGAAGGTCCCGGTCGCCAACCCCACGGTGGCCCGGCTCGGCCGGTCCGCCGACCTCGCCGTGGGCGACGGGGTGATCGCGATCGGATCACCGCTGGGACTGGCCGGGACCGTCACCGACGGCATCGTCAGCGCGGTGCACCGCCCGGTCCGGCTCGACGGCGCGGGCAGTGACACCGACGCGGTCATCGACGCGATCCAGACCGACGCCGCGATCAACCCCGGCAACTCCGGGGGGCCGCTGGTGGACTCCACTGGGTCGGTGGTGGGCATCAACACCGCGATCCGGACGCTCGGCACCGGCGAGAGCGGCTCGATCGGGCTGGGCTTCGCCATCCCCATCGACGACGCCAGGGCGATCGCGACCGAACTCATCCGAACCGGGGCCGCCCACCACGCCGAACTCGGGGTGAACACGAAGTCGGTGAGCGACGGGACGTCGGACGGGGCCCAGGTGCAGAACGTGCAGCAGGGCGGTGCCGCCGCCGCCGCCGGCATCGCGGAGGGTGACGTCATCACCAGGGTCGGCAGCCGGGCAATCGCGAGCTCGGAGGAGTTCATCGTCGCGGTGCGGGAGCACCGGATCGGCGAGGTGGTCCCGATCCGGCTGGTGCGCGCTGGCCGGTTGCTGACCCTGCAGGTCACCCTCGGGTCGGACTGAGTGGCCCGGGCCGGGGTCGGGGCCGGGTTAGACCGAAGTTACAGCAACTTCGGGTTAAGCTGGGACGCTCCTGAGCGGGGGCAGGTCGGGAAAGGTGTGGGCCGGTGTTCGACCTCGGGTGGGGCGAGATCCTCGTCCTCGTCATCGCGGGCTTGTTCATCCTGGGGCCGGAGCGGCTGCCGCAGGCCGCGGCGTGGCTGGGGCGCACGATCCGGCAGGTGAGGGAGTACGCCACCGGCGCCCGCGAGCATCTGCGCAGCGAGCTCGGCCCGGAGTTCGACGAGCTGCGCAAACCGCTGGAGGATCTGCGCGGCATCCGCGACCTCAATCCCCGGCGGATGATCAGACGCGAGCTGTTCGACGACGAGCCGTTTCCGCTCAACGGCTACCACCCCACCATGCGGTTGACCGTTCCTCCGCCCGCCGCCGCTCCTCCGCCAGCGGCCCAGATCCGGCCCGTCGAAGCACTGCGCCCCGAGGAGCGGCCCCCGATCGACTCCGACGCCACCTGATCCTCGTCCGGTCTGATCAGGGCGCGAGCTGGTTGCTGGCGCGGCGGATGAGGGCCCCCGCCGCACAACGGCGTGCTGGAGATCGGAACCGGAACCGGTTACAACGCGGCGCTACCCTGTCATCGGCTCGGTGAGGCGCAGGTGTTCTCGGTCGATGTCAGGGCCGACCTCGTCGAGCTGGCACGGGAGCGACTCGCCGCCGTCGGGTACCGGCCGACCCTGAGCGTGGTCGACGGCTCGGCCGGGCTGGCCGAGCACGCGCCCTACGACCGCATCATCGCGACCTGCTCGGTGCCGGCGGTTCCGCGGCCGTGGGCCGAGCAGCTCGTGGCTGGCGGCCTGATCCTCGTCGACCTCAAGCTCGCGACCAGCGCCGGTAACCTGGTGCGCCTGCGCCGCCTCGGCGACCGGCTCGAAGGGCGGTTCACCGCGAGGTGGGCGGCGTTCATGGCGATGCGGCACGGCGAGCACCGCTGGACCCTTCCAGCACGGGGGTGACGGGCCGCCCGGAAGGGAGTGGCCTAACGGCCGACCGGGCTGATCGACAGCGACATGCCGGCAAGGCCCCGGGAGCGCACCGCGAGGCTGTCGGACACCGCGCGCAGCGCCTTGGCGGCCGCCGCGTCGGGCTCGGTGAGCACCAGTGGGACGCCGTCGTCGCCGGCCTCACGCAACCGCGGGTCCAGCGGGACCTGCCCGAGCAGTGGCACCGGCGCGCCCACCGCGCGGGTGAGCGAGTCGGCGACGGTCTGCCCGCCCCCGGTGCCGAACAGATCCATCCGGGAGCCGTCGGCCAGCTCCAGCCAGGACATGTTCTCCACGACGCCGACGAGCCGTTGCCGGGTCTGCAGCGAGATCGCGCCGGCCCGCTCGGCGACCTCGGCGGCGGCCAGTTGGGGGGTGGTGACGACGAGGATCTCGGCGCTGGGGACGAGCTGGGCGACCGAGATGGCGATGTCGCCGGTGCCCGGCGGCAGGTCGAGCAGCAACACGTCGAGGTCCCCCCAGAACACGTCGGCGAGGAACTGCTGCAGCGCCCGGTGCAGCATCGGGCCGCGCCACAGCACAGGTGTGTTGCCCTGGGTGAACATCCCGATCGAGATGACCTTCACGCCGTGCGACTCGGGGGGCAGGATCATGTTCTCGACCCGGGTGGGTCTGCGGTCCACGCCGAGCATCCGGGGCACCGAGTGGCCATAGATGTCGGCGTCGACCACGCCGACCGACAGCCCGCGCGCCGCCATCGAGGCGGCCAGGTTCACCGTCACCGACGACTTGCCGACACCGCCCTTACCGGAGGCGACGCAGTACACCCTGGTCAGTGAGCCCGGCTCGGCGAACGGGATCGTCGGCTCGGCCGCCTCGCCGCGCAGGCTCTTGCGCAGCGCGGTGCGCTGCTCATCGCTCATCACATCGAGCTCGACGCGCACGCCCGTCACCCCGGCGACCGCCGACACCGCTGACGTGACGTCCCTCGTGATCTTGTCGCGGAGCGGGCAGCCCGCCACCGTCAGGTACACCGCGACGCTCACCATGCCGCCGTCCCCGACGACGACGTCCTTGACCATGCCGAGGTCGGTGATCGGACGGTGGATCTCGGGGTCCTGCACGCCGTGCAGGGCGGTTCGGACGGACTCGACGGTCGGTACTGGGGACATCGGTCCTTCCCGGTCGCGCTGGTCGGTCGTCTTCCCATGCTACGTCTGCTACGTCGAGGGTGGGCGCTGAGCCGATCGGGCGAGAGCGCCAAGGACCCGGTCGAGTGGGCCGTACCATGTGCGGATGACGGAGACGATCACCGAGCGGACCGTCGCCGCAGGGGTTGCCCCGACTGAGGGCGCCCCATCGGTGTCGCCGCCACGCTCGCCCAACCGGACGGAGCTGGCCGCCTGGCGGTCTTTCCTGCGCGCACACTCTCGCATCACCCGTGCGCTGGAAGCGGAGCTGCTCGCCCACCAGCAGCTCTCGTTGGCCGCCTACGACGTGCTGGTCCAGCTCGCCGAGAGCAAGGGGCGGCGGCTGCGGATGACGGAGCTGGCCGAAGCGGTGCTGCTGTCGCGCTCGGGGGTCACCCGGCTGGTCGACCGGCTGGAGCGGATCGGGCTGGTGCAGCGCGGACCGGTGTCCGAGGACGCCCGCGGCGTCGTCGCGATCCTGACCGAGCGCGGCCTGGAGCGGCTGCGGCGCGCGGCGACCACGCACCTCGACGGGGTCGTGCGGCACTTCACCGACCAGCTCGACGAGCAGGACCTCGCCGACCTCACCCGGATCTGCCGCCGCCTCACCCCCGCCGGCCCCTGAACGCCGCCGCCTCACCTCTCCCGGCCCCTGAACGCCGCTGGCTCACCTCTCCCGGGTCCGCTCCGGCAGCAGGTCGGCCCGGTCCGCCCGCAGCCGGTGGAGTAACTTGTCCAGCTCACCACGCAGGTAGTCGCGGGTCACGACCTCCCCGACGGACAGCCGCAACGCGGCCAGCTCCCGCGCCAGGAACTCGGTGTCCGCTTTTGTCTGCGCGGCCCGCGCCCGGTCCTCCTCCAACGACACCCGGTCGCGGTCATCCTGCCGGTTCTGGGCCAGCAGGATCAGCGGGGCGGCGTAGGCCGCCTGGGTGGAGAAGGCCAGGTTGAGCAGGATGAACGGGTAGGGATCCCACCGCAGGGAGGCCGCGGCCAGGTTGAGGGCGATCCAGATCGCGACGATGACGCTCTGCCCGACCAGGAACGTCCCGGTGCCGAGGAAGCGCGCGACCCGTTCGGAGATCCGACCGAAGGCCTCCGGGTCGAGCTCGACCCGCACCCGCTTCAGCCCGCGTGGCTGGTCCAGGCGCCGGCGCGCCCGCTCAGGCACGGCCAGCCCCCTGCCCGTCGAGCGTCGGGTCGGGCTCCATCCGCCAGCCCTCCGGCAGCAGGTGGTCCAGCACGTCGTCCACCGTCACCGCCCCGAGCAGGTGGTCCTCGTCGTCCACCACCGGCCCGCACACGAGGTTGTAGGCGGCGAAGTACCGCGTAACCGCGGCCAGCGAGGACTGCGGAGGGATCCGGGACAGCTCGCTGTCCACGACACCGGCAACCAGGTCCGACGGCGGCTCGCGCAGCAGCCGCTGGGTGTGCACGCAACCCAGGTAGCGCCCGGTGGGGGTGGCGGCCGGCGGCCGGCAGACGAACACCATGCTCGCCAGGGCCGGGGTGTGGTCGGGGTTGCGGACCCGGGCCAGCGCCTCGGCGACCGTGGCGTGGGGGGTGAGCACGATCGGCTCCGGGGTCATGAGGCCGCCCGCGGTGTCGGACGAGTAGGCGAGCAGCCGTCGCACCGGAGCCGACTCCTCGGGCTCCATGAGCGCCAGCAGCCGCTCGGACTCCAGCTCGGGCAGCTCGGCGAGCAGGTCCGCGGCATCGTCGGGGTTCATCGCCTCGAGGATGTCGGCGGCCCGGTCGGCGGTCAGGTGGGCCAGCAGATCGCGCTGGTCGGCCTCCGGAAGCTCCTCCAGCACATCGGCCAGGCGCTCGTCGTCCAGCGCGTCGGCCACCTCGCGGCGGCGCTTGAGCGGCAGCTCCCGCAGTGCGGTGGCGACGTCGGCGGACCGCATCGACTCGAATGTGGCGAGCAGCCGCTGGGCGTCCTGTCCCAGCTCGGTGAGCGAGAGGCCCGAGACCGCCTGCCAGGGGAGCACCTGTACCGAACGGCGGCGGCCCAGCCGGCCTACCCGCTCCCGCACGGCGAGCCGACTCAGCACCCAGTCGCGACCGCGCACCTGCTCCATCCCGGCGTCGACGACGACGGCGTCGGTGCCGCGGTCCGGGAGGTGCACCCTGGCGTCGAGGAGCTGCCCGACGACGAGAGTCTCGGTGGGGCGCTGCGCGAACCGGCGCAGGCTGACCCTCCCGGTGGACAGCGTGACCGCACCCGGGTCGACGGCGGTCACCCGTAGCATCGGCACGAAGATCCGCCGGCGCGGGACGACCTCGACGACCAGGCCGAGCACGCGCGGGGACGCGCTGCCGGTGTGCAGCGTCACGACGGCGTCGCGGACCTTGCCAATCTGCTCCCCGTCGGGCCCTATGACCGGCAGCCCGGCCATCCGCGCGACGAACACCCTGGTCGTCGAGCTCACCCTGCGAGATTACCTTTCGTGGCCGCGACCAATACTGACGTGACCCGGTGGCTGTGACCGGTGGCTGTGACGGTCCCCTCACCCCGTGGCCGGTGGCTGGGCGCGGTGTCACGATGACGACAGGCACTGTCTCCCGCCGAGGAGGCGCTCGCAGCGAGCCGCACCGACCGCTGGAGCCCGCCGCTGGAGCCCGCCGCGGCCGACGAGGGTCCGGCCGTAGAACAAGAGGAACGCGCAATGGCCCGCTTGGCCCAGACCGCCGGCCTCACCGACGTGCAGCAGGAGATCCTGGCGACGGTCCGCGCGTTCGTCGACAAGGAGATCATCCCGCACGCCCAGCGGCTCGAGCACTCCGACAGCTACCCCTCCGACATCGTCGAGGGGATGAAGGAGATGGGGCTGTTCGGATTGACGGTCTGCGAGGAGTACGGCGGCCTCGGCGAGTCGCTGCTCACCTACGCGCTGGTCGTCGAGCAGATCGCCCGCGGCTGGATGAGCGTCTCCGGTGTGATCAACACCCACTTCATCGTGGCGCACATGATCAGCCACCATGGCACCGACGAGCAGAAGCGGCGCTACCTGCCCACGATGGCCGAGGGCGCGGTACGGGGCGCCTTCTCCATGTCCGAGCCGGAACTGGGCTCGGACGTGGCGGCGATCAAGACCCGCGCCCGGCGGGACGGCGACGGCTACGTCGTCGACGGCTCGAAGATGTGGCTGACCAACGGCGCCACGTCCAACCTCGTCGCGACGCTGGTGAGGACCGACGAGGGCGCCCAACGCCCGCACGAGAACCTCACCTGCTTCCTCGTCGAGAAGCCGGAGGGTTTCGGCGAGGTCGCCCCCGGGCTCTCGGTTCCCGGGAAGATCGACAAGATGGGGTACAAGGGGGTCGACACCACCGAGCTGGTGTTCGACGGCTTCCGCGTCGGGGCCGACGCGGTGCTCGGTGGCGCGACCGGCAGGGGCTTCGCCCAGATGATGGACGGGGTCGAGGTCGGACGCGTCAACGTCGCCGCCCGGGCCTGCGGGATCTCCATCCGCGCTTTCGAGCTCGCCGTCGAGTACGCCCAGCAACGCCGGACCTTCGGCAAGCCGATCGCGGCGCACCAGGCGATCGCGTTCAAGCTCGCCGACATGGCCACCAAGGTCGAGGCCGCGCACCTCATGATGGTCCACGCCGCGCGGCTGAAGGACTCCGGCGCGCGCAACGACGTCGAGGCCGGGATGGCCAAGCTGCTGGCGAGCGAGTATTGCGTGGAGGTCACCCAGGAGGCCTTCCGGATCCACGGCGGCTACGGCTACTCCAAGGAGTACGAAATCGAGCGCCTCATGCGGGAGGCGCCGTTTCTGCTCATCGGCGAGGGCACCTCCGAGATCCAGAAGACCATCATCAGCCGAGGGTTGCTCCGGGAGTACAAGCTGCGCGGCTGACCGGACGTACCGCACGTCTCGGGCATTGCGCGCGGTTCGGCGCGGGTTGGCATGATGTGTACTGCGCACCGGAGGTGATGATCTCGTGACGACGCCGTTCGGGCCCCGGGGCCGCCGAGTCCCTGGCCTGCCCAACCTCCCCGAGCCCCCGACCGGGTGGCCGGTCGGTTCCTACGCCAAGTACGAAGAGGCGCAGCGGGCGGTCGACCACCTGGCCGACAACGAGTTCCCGGTGCAGGACGTGACGATCGTCGGGGTCGACCTCATGCTCGTCGAGCGCGTCATCGCGCGGCTCACGTGGGGCCGCGTGCTCGGCGCGGGCGGGGCCTCCGGCGCCTGGCTGGGGTTGTTCGTCGGCATCCTGCTGGGGTTCTTCACCACTGCCGGGAACAACCCCCTCGTGCCGATCCTCGTCGGGCTGGTCGGCGGAATCCTGTTCGGCACGATCTCCGGTGCCATCACCTACGGTGCGTCCCGGGGCCGGCGGGACTTCACGTCGTCGAGCCAGATGGTCGCCGGCCGCTACGACGTGCTGTGCCAGCCGCGCAGCGCGGAGAAGGCGCGCGACATGCTCGCACGGCTGGCCATGGGACCGGGCACGGCCACCTGACCCGCCGGGTAGGCACCGGTCGGGTCACGTTTCGTGACACGCCCGAGCCCGGGAAGAGCCTTGCGGCTGTCAGGGCCGCCCTCTAGTGTCCCGGGAGCGAAGTCCCTTGCCGGATCCGGTGATCAGGGCGGTGGGTTGGCAAGACCGCAGATCGCCTGGATATCGGGCATGCCCCAGGCGATCGATAAACGAAGCCAGGGGCCGTCGTGGCGCCGGGGACGGTGAAGACACGTCGCTTCCGGGGCGCTGGGTTCGCCTGGCGGCGGGAGGTGGGGTCCCGCGCGCTGTCGGCCACCGGAAGGGGGAGGGGGTGGCAATGCGGAAGCGGCGAGGAAGGCTCGTCCGGGTCCCGGTCCTCGTCGTCGGCGCCATGCTCGCCACCGTAGCTCTGGTTGCCTGCGGCTCCGCAGGTCCGGGCCCGGTCGTGCTCAACTTCTACATCCCGGCGGACGGGGCGCCGCAGTACGCGCAGGCGGCGGCGGACTGCAGCAGGGCGTCCGGCGGCCGCTACACGATCCAGACCACCTTGCTGCCCAAGAGCGCCGACGACCAGCGCCTGCAGCTCGCCCGCCGGCTCGTCGCGGGCGACCCGGCGCTCGACGTCATGGCGTTGGACGTCACCTGGCCGCCCGAGTTCGCCGAGGCGGGCTGGATCCGCCCGTTCCCCGACGACGTCGCGGCGCAGGTGCGGCAGGGCACGCTGGCGGGCCCCTACGACACCGGCACCTACCGGGGCCGCCTCTACGCCGCCCCGCTGAACACCAACACCGAGCTGCTGTGGTACCGCAAGGACCTCGTCCCGGACCCGCCGCGGACCTGGGACGAGATGATCAGGATGGCGGACGGTCTGGCGGCCAGGGGCCTGCCGCACTACATCGAAGTGCAGGGGGCACAGTACGAGGGGCTCACCGTCTGGTTCAACACGCTGTTGTCCAGCGCCGGCGGCTCGATCGTCTCGGAGAACGGCGACGTGGCGCTCGCGCGGGGGGACGCCGCGCGCAGGGCGGTGACGGTGATCCACGACCTGGCGACGTCCCCGGCGGCGGACCCCTCGCTGTCGGTCAGCAAGGAGGACGACGGCCGGTTGGCCATGGAGGCGGGGCAGGCCGCGTTCGAGGTCAACTACCCGTTCGTCTACGCCTCGATGTACACCCAGTCAGAGGGCGTGGGCAAGGGCAGCTTCATCGACGCGCAGGGCCGGCCGACCAGTCAGGACACCGGACGGCGGGTGGGCGACGTGTTCGGCTGGACGGCCTACCCGGAGATCGAGGCGGGGAAGCCGGCGAGGGTGACGATCGGTGGGCTCGACCTCGCGGTCAGCACTAGCTCGCGCCATCCAGCCGAGGCCTTCGTCGCAGCCCAGTGCCTGCGCGACGAGCCCAACCAGCTACGCAACGCGGTGGACGCGGGCGTCCCCCCCACCCTGGCCGCGCTGTACGACAACCCGTCGTTCCAGCGGAAGTACCCGGAGTGGCGGGCGATCCGCGCGGCCCTGCAGACCGCGAGCGTGCGGCCCAAGACCCCCGCCTACCAGAGCATCTCGACGGTGATCTCCGACCATCTCAACCCGCCCGCCCAGATCGCGCCCGACACCGTCGTCGGCCAGTTGACGCAGGCGGTCCGACAGGCCGTGAACTCGCAGGGGTTGGTGCCATGACCACGACCACCAGCGCTTCCCGCTGGTACGTGCCGACCGCCGCACCGCGCCGCCGACCCCGGCTCTCCGAGGGTGCCCGCTCCGAACGCCGACTCGCCGCGCTGCTCTGCGCGCCCGCCGTGATCGTCATGCTGGCCGTGACGGCCTATCCCATCAGCTACGCCGTGTACCTGTCGCTGGAGCGGTTCGACCTGCGGTTCCCGGCGCTGCGAGGCTTCGCCGGCCTGACCAACTACGTCGCGGTGCTCACCTCGGCCTACTGGTGGCACGCCTTCGTCGTCACCCTGCTCATCACGGTGGTCTCGGTAGCCATCGAGCTGGTCATCGGGATGGCCCTGGCGCTGGCGATGCACCGCACGCTGCTGGCCCGCGGCCTGGTGCGCACCGTCGTGCTCATCCCCTACGGCATCGTGACCGTCGTCGCCGCCTACAGCTGGCAGTTCGCCTGGACCCCGGACAAGGGCTACCTGGCCGCGCTGCTGCCCTCGGGGACCGCCCCGCTCACCGGGCAGGTCTCGGCGATCGGGCTGATCGTTCTCGCCGAAGTGTGGAAGACGACGCCGTTCATGGCACTGCTGCTGCTGGCCGGCCTGGCCCTGGTGCCCGAGGATCTGCTCAAGGCCGCCCAGGTGGACGGCGCCGGGCCGTGGCAACGGCTGACGAAGGTCATCCTTCCGCTGATGAAACCGGCGATCCTCGTCGCGCTGCTGTTCCGCACGCTGGACGCGTTCCGGGTCTTCGACAACATCTACATCCTCACCGGCGGCTCGAACGGGACCGGCTCGGTGTCGATGTTGGGATACGACAACCTGTTCCGGGCGTTCAACCTGGGCATCGGGTCGGCCATCAGCGTGCTGATCTTCGTTGCGGTGGCGCTGATCGCGTTCGTGTTCATCAAGCTGTTCGGTGCCGCCGCACCGGGCTCGGACCCTGAGCGGAGGCGTTGAGGACGGTGGTGATGCCGGCGGCGGTGGCGACGGCGGGCGACGGCGGGGGACGCCCGCGCCTGGGGCGCGCACCGCTGTGGGCCGTCGCCGACCTCGTCGTGCTGGTCTACGCGCTGGTCCCGGTGCTGTGGATCCTCAGCCTGTCGTTCAAGACCCCGGACACCATCACCGACGGCAGCTTCTTCCCGAGGAGCTGGACGCTGTCGAACTACGGCAAGATCTTCTCCCTGGACATCTTCACCAGCGCGCTGCGCAACTCGGTCGGCATCGCCGTGATCTCGACGGTGTTCTCGGTGGTCATCGGCACGATGGCCGCCTACGCGATCGCGCGGTTGTCCTTCCCCGGTAAGAAGCTGCTGGTCGGGGTCGCACTGCTGATCGCGATGTTCCCGCAGATCTCACTGGTGTCGCCGCTGTTCGACATCGAGCGCACCTTCGGCCTGTTCGACACCTGGCCCGGCCTGATCCTGCCCTACATCACCTTCTCGCTGCCGCTGGCGATCTACACGCTGTCGGCGTTCTTCCGGGAGATCCCCTGGGAGCTGGAGAAGGCGGCCAAGATGGACGGCGCCACCCCGTTCCAGGCCTTCCGCAGCGTCATCGTGCCGCTGGCCGCGCCGGGGGTGTTCACCACCGCCATCCTGGTGTTCATCTTCGCCTGGAACGACTTCCTGTTCGCGGTCTCGCTGACCTCGACCAGCGCGTCTCAGACCGCGACGGTCGCCATCGCGAACTTCACCGGGGCGTCGCAGTTCGCCGACCCGACGGGCTCGATCGCGGCGGCGGCGGTGCTGCTGACGGTCCCGATCATCCTGTTCGTGCTGTTCTTCCAGCGTCGGATCGTCGCCGGGTTGACCTCCGGTGCCGTGAAGGGGTGAGACCTGCGTGGCCGAGATCGTCCTGGACAAGGTGACCAAGCGGTTCCCCGACGGCGCGCTCGCCGTGCAGGAGGTGGACGTCGAGATCGGTGACGGCGAGTTCGTCATCCTCGTCGGGCCGTCCGGGTGTGGGAAGTCGACGACCCTGAACATGATCGCTGGCTTGGAGGACATCACCTCCGGCGAACTGCGCATCGGCGGCGAGCGGGTCAACGAGCGGGCGCCCAAGGACCGCGACATCGCGATGGTGTTCCAGTCCTACGCGCTGTACCCGCACATGACCGTGCGGGAGAACATGGCCTTCCCGCTGCGGCTGGCCAAGCTGGACGGCCAGACCATCCGGCGCAAGGTCGAGGAGGCCGCGCGGATCCTCGACCTCACCCAGCACCTGGACCGCAAACCCGCCAACCTGTCCGGCGGTCAGCGGCAACGGGTGGCGATGGGGCGGGCGATCGTCCGCAGCCCCAAGGCGTTCCTCATGGACGAGCCACTGTCCAACCTGGACGCGAAGCTGCGGGTGCAGATGCGCACCTCGGTGTCGCGGCTGCAGCGCCAGCTCGGGACGACGACCGTCTACGTCACCCATGACCAGACCGAGGCCATGACGCTGGGCGACCGGGTGGTTGTGATGCGGGGCGGGGTGGTGCAGCAGGTCGGGGCGCCACAGGTGCTCTACGAGCGCCCGGCCAACCTGTTCGTCGCCGGGTTCATAGGCTCGCCCGCGATGAACTTCCTGCCCGGGCACCTCGCCGACGGCCGCCTGCGCACCGCGCTGGGCGAGATCCGGCTTCCCGACCGGACCCGCCGGTCACTGGAGGTCGCCGACGCGCCCAGAGACGTGATCACGGGGGTGCGGCCGGAGCACTTCGAAGACGCGGCCCTGGTCGAAGCCGGCGCACGGGAGCGCGGGGCGACCTTCGCCGCCCAGGTCGACGTGCTGGAGTCGATGGGCTCGGACAAGTATGCCCACTTCACGATCGAGGGCGAACAGGCCAGCTCCGCCGAGCTCGACGAACTGGCCGCGGACGCCGGGACCACCGAGCTCGGCGGCTCCGGCGGTCAGCAGCTCGTGACCCGGCTCTCGGCCGCCTCGACCGCGACCGAAGGGAAGCGGGCGCAGGTGTGGTTCGACACCTGCGCCGTCCAGATCTTCGACCCCACCACCGGCCGCAACCTCACCCACGTCGGCGGTTGACACGGCCGGAACCGCCGCAGCGCCGACACCGGCGCAGCGCATGGATCACCGCGTCGTCCCACCCGACACGCCCCACGCCGCGACCACCTCGTGGAAGGAAGCACCAGCGACCGTCACCCCCCACATCGCGCCACAACCGTACCGGGGTCGTCCACGGCGCCCGGCGCGGCGGCGACAGCCCGGTCGTCGGAGGTCGGACCATCAGACGCTGGGGTTGTCGATCAAGCCGGCAGCATCGCGGGCACCGGTCCGGCCTTCGCGCTCTCCCAGGTCGTTACCGGCTGGGCGACCGCATCCGCCGGGAAGTGGTCCGATTGGGGGAGCCGCTCGGACCAACACGGCGACGACCCGTCGCACCCCATCCGGGGCACGACGGCTTCCCCTGCCGGGCGGGGCCACCCGATGCGTGGGCATCCGAGGGGAGGCAGCCACGCCCGGCGTCCATCACCCGCGCCGCTGCGCGGATCCCTGGTCGGGTGGGAACTCGGCGACCCGCTCCCACGCCGTGGGCCGGGGCGATCCCGGGCGCAACCGGGCCACCCGCACCAGCCGAGCGTCGAGGTCGTGCTCACCGCCGAACACCGACACCCACGCCCCGACCGCCGACAGCTCCCGGGCCCGGGCCAGCCCCGCCCCGGCCGCCGTGAGGGTCACGTGCACGACGGGGGCGCCTGCGGCGCTGAGGGCGGGCACCACGACCGCCATGGCCGGGTCGATGCCGGTCCGGGTCAGCGC
>JAVKSM010000095.1:0-13446 GCA_039583705.1 Pseudonocardiaceae bacterium | reverse complement strand
GTCCGGCAGCCTCCTTGCGCCCCGGCAGTGGCAACCCGGCACGCTGGCCAGCATCTCCACCCACGACCTGCCCACGGCGGCGGGGTTCCTGCGCGGCGAGCACGTGCGAGCCCGGGCCGAGCTCGGACTGCTCGACGACCCGACCGCCGAGTGGGCGCGCGCGGTCGCCGAGCGCGCCGAGCTCGTCGACCTGTTGGTCGCCGAAGGACTGCTCACCGGACCGTCCGCTCCGGAGGCCGAGGTGGTCGCGGCGATGCACGGGCTGCTCGCGCGCACCCCCTGCCGGGTGCGGCTGGCCGCGTTCACCGACGCGCTGGGTGAGCTGCGCCAGCCGAACCTGCCCGGAACGGTCGACGAGTACCCGAACTGGCGAATCCCGCTGCCGGTGCCGCTGGAGGAGATCCCCGCACACCCGGGTGTGGCCCGGGCCGCAGCCCTGCTCCAGTCAGCACCCCCGCCCGCCCGGCGCCGGTAGCCGGTGCTGGCGCCCGGGTCGGACGCCCTCAGCCCACCACGTCGCGGGCCTCGACGGCACGGTTCGGCACGGTGGTCGGGGACTCCAGGTGGTAGGCACCGCTGGGCAGGATGCCGGCGCCGCCGAACCGGGCCATCACCCGCAGTTGGGCGACGACGTCCTCCCCCGCGTGCTCGGCCGGCAGCTCCCGCCAGAAGTCGAAACCCCCGCAAGCCAGCAACGCCGCGCGGTCGTAGAGCACGCAGCCGCCGACCCATGCCACCTTGTAGGCACGCCACTGGCCGTCGGCCAGCCCGAGGGAGTCGGCCAGGTGGGTCGGGTTGGCGGCGTTGTGCAGCGTCCAGCGCCGCCACGCGGGCGTGTCCGGCGTGACCGTCTCCGGCTCCGGCGCCCCTGCCCACAGCTCGAAGGGCGCCAGCTCGTCGGGGCGGTGGTCGTCCAGATAGGACAGTCCTTGCACCGCGGCGCCGACGAACCCGCAGCGCAGCGTGTCGATCGCCGAGTACAGCCGGGCGAGCGCGCCCGGCTCCAGCCACACGTCGTCGTCGCAGAACAGCACGTAGGGTGCCCGCGACCGGGCCAGCAGCGAGGCACGGTGCTCGGCGAGCCCGCGTCGGGGCAGATGACGCACGAACTCCATCGCCACCCCCCGGCGTCGCAGCGCCCGGGCCAGTGCCCGCGCTGCCGGGGTCTCGAAGGACGCCGGCCCGGCGGACTGGTCGCTGACCACGACCCGCAGGCCAGGGCCATGCTGGGCGGCGAGACCGGCGAGCGTCGTCGCGAGCTCGACCGGGCGGTCCCTGGTAGGCACCAGCACGTCGACGTCAGCGGTGCCTGGTGGACCCGCACGCCCGTTCCCGGTGTCCGATGGTGAACTCGCACGCCCATTCACGCCGTCGAGTTGCGGATCCGGTCGACGATGGCGGTGGTGGAGCGGTCGGGAAGGTAGTCCAGGATCGCGACCTCGCCGCCGTAGCCCTCGACCACCGTGGTCTCGCTGAGCATGTCGGGGGTGTAGTCACCACCCTTGGCGTAGACGTCCGGGCGCAGCTCGCGCAGCACGTTCGCCGGGGTGGCCTCGTCGAAGCTGGTGACGTAATCCACGCACGACAGTGCCGCGATGACCGCGACGCGGTCCGCCAGCGGGTTCACGGGCCGGCCGGGACCCTTGAGCCGCCTCACGCCGGCGTCGGAGTTGAGCGCCACGACGAGCACGTCGCCCAGCCGCTTGGCCTGGTTGAGGTAGGCGACGTGGCCGCGGTGCACGACGTCGAAACAGCCGTTGGTGAACACGATCCGGCGTCCGGCGCCGCGGTGCTCGGCGACCGCCCTGGCCAGCTCCCCCGGGCTCGTCTCGGCGCCGTGGTAGCCGGCCAACGCCCGGGTGAGCTCACGGGTGGAGCAGACCGTGGTGCCGCGGTGGCGCACCACGACGTCCGCGGCAGCCTGCGCGAGCTCGACGGCGGTGGCCACCGGAACCCGCGCGGCCAGCCCCAGCGCGAGCGCCGCGACGAAGGCGTCCCCGGCTCCGCAGGCGTGGCTCTCGGGGGCAGGCCTGGCCCAGGTGCGGTGCGGCGGGCCGACGTCGGGTGGCGGCAGCAGCAGCGCACCGTCCCGGTCCAGGGTGACGACGACCGTCGTGGCCCCGCTGGCCGCCCGCAGGGCGCCGGCGCGCGCCTCGGCGGCGGCGGCGCGGTCGGTGTCCGCCCGGTTCGCCTGCGTCAGGGGGATGCCGAGCAGCGTGGCGACCTCGGCGGCGTTGGGGGTCACGACATCCGGCGCGAGCGCTGCCCACCCCGCCAGGTCGTGGGCGTCGACGAGCAGCGTCCCCAGCCGGGGGCGCAACGCGGCCAAGGCGGTGCGAACCTCCTCGGTGAGCGTGCCCAGCCCGTAGTCGCAGACCACGACCGCGTCGGTTCCCCGCTCGGGCGCCGCCCGGTCGAGCGCCGCCGCGAGCGCGCCGGTCAGCGCTCGCCGGGTGGTGCGGGCCAGCGGCGGACCCGGCGGGGTGTCGTAGCGGGCGACCAGCGCGCCGTCAGCGAGGATGCGGCGTTTGGCCACCGTGGTCCGGCCGGCCTCGACGAGCATGCAGTCGGTGGCGACCCCGCGCTCGGTGAGCAGCCGGCGCAGCCGGGCGCCGTCGCTGTCGGCGCCGACGACGGAGACCAGCGCCACGTCGGCGCCGAGCGCGGCGAGGTTGGCGGCGGTGTTGGCAGCCCCACCCGCCGCGGCACTGGCCTGCTCCACCTCGACCACCGGCACCGGTGCCTCCCGGGAGAGGCGCCGCGACGGGCCGGCCAACCACCAGTCCAGCAGCGCGTCACCGACCACGACGACCCGGGGAGCGCGCAGCGCGAGCCTGGTCGGCAGCTCCGCGGTCAGTGCGGCGTGGTGGAGGGCTCGGGGCGCCGGTGAGTGCTGTGGGGCCTGGCCCCGAGTAGCTGGACCCCAGGCGGATGGGCCCCAGGCAGATGGGCCCCGTGAGGATGGGCCCCGTGAGGATGAGCACTGTGACACTCGGTCTCCGTCCTCGTCGTCGCACCCTCGGCGAGCTCAAGGGCGGCGGTGGCCAGCCGGTCCGGCGAGATGTCGAGACATTCCCTGCGGTACGGGCAGCGAAACTGGCGGCAGGGCGAGCAGGGCATGGCGTGCTGGAGCAGCACCGCGGGCACAGCGCGCGGCCGCATGTCGCCGAGCCGCTCGGTGCCCGCGTAGGCCACCGCCACCGGCGTACCGAGCGCGTCCGCGAGGTGCATGCCCCCCGAGTTGTTCGTCACGGCCACCGCCGCGCCTTCGACGAGCGCGGCGAAGCTGGTGAGCGGCAGCGGCGGCAGGGCGCGCACGGCCGGGTGGTGCGCGTCGGCCACCACCTCGTCGATCAGGGCCTCCTCGGCAGCGCTGCCACAGACGAGCACCGGAAGCCCGCGCTCGGCGATGAGGGCGGCCGCGGTGGCGAAACGGCGACGGTCGTAGCGGCGGGAGGGACAGGACGCACCGGGCAGCAGCAGCGCGTAGGAATCCGGGCCGCCGATTCCGGCGAGCGCCGTGGCAGCGGCCATCCGGGCCTCCGGCGGGACGTGCAGCCGGGGGGTCCTGGCCGCCGCCGGATCCCCGCCGTCCGTGGCCTGGATGCCGACCGCGGACAGCAGGTGCAGGCATCGGTCGACCTGGTGGGTGGTCTCCGGCGGCGGTGTGACCCAATGCGTCGCCACCGCCCCTCCGAACTCGACGGAGTGCACGATCCGGATGCCGATCTCGGCGAGCAGACCCGCGTAAGCCGCCGGCCAGGGCGACTGGGAGAAGGAGGTGAACACGACCATCACGTCGTAGCGGCGCACCCGCAGCAGGTCGACCAGGGCCTGCTCGCGGGCCGCCGCGTGCCGGTCGTCGTGACCGGCACGGCCGACCTGCTGCCACGACGGGGAGATGACGAACTGGCCGTCGAGTTCAGGGATCATCGGACGCAACGCCGAGCCAGCGGGGCTCACCAGCAGCTCCAGGTGGGCCTGCGGGACGGCGCGGCGCAATGCCCGCAACGCGGGCGTGAGCATGATGACGTCGCCCAGGTTGTCCGGCCGCACGGCCAGCACCCGGTGCACGGCGCTCCAGTCGATCGGTGGCCCGCTGTCGGCCGCCGGGTGCCGACCTGGCGGGCTGCGACGCGGGAGGGGCCGCGCTGTGGGCAGGGTCACACGGCGGACTGCCCGTGATAACGCCTGGGTAAACCCGCCTCGACTGGTCCCCGGGGCATGCCCCGGACGACCCCGGATCTGACGAGAGGAGGCGGACGTGCCGGCACGCGAGGAACTGCCGTCGACCTTGCGGCGCTCGCCCGAGAAGGCGCAGCGTACCTGGTCCGAGGCGCACGACTCGGCCGTCGAGACCTACGGCGAGGGGGAGCGGGCGCACCGCACCGCCTACGCCGCGCTCAAGCACACCTTCCAGAAGGTCGGCGACCACTGGGAGCCCAAGGGGTCGCCGGGACCGTCCGACGAGCAGGCGGCCCGCGGCACACCCGGACGCCCCGCGGGTGAGACCGCCGGCGGCGTGAACGCCAACGCCAGCAAGGCGGAACTGATGGACCAGGCCCGGCGGCTGGACATTCACGGGCGCTCGTCGATGAACAAGGACGAGCTGGTCGACGCGTTGCGCAAGGCGAGTGACCGCAAGACCCGCGAGGCGCGCTCCGGGTAGTCAGCGGCACCGCCCCGCCCGGAACGCGACCACCGCCGCATCGCCCCGGCGGTCCTGCCGCACGGGCATGAAGCCGCCGTAGTCGGGCAGGAACCGGCCCTCAGCGGTGGTCAAGGCCGGCCGACTACGGCCAGGAGGGCTCGGTCGAGGGGGTGACGACGAGCTCGCGCACCTCGCAGCCGGGCGGGCGGGTGAGCGCGAACAGCACCGCGTCGGCGACGTCACCCGGGTCGTTGAGGCGGGCGTCCGGGGCGGGCTTGAACTGCTCGGGCCGCCCGTCGAAGAAAGCCGTGCTCATGCCACCGGGGATCAGCGTGGTGACGCCCACCCGCCCGGCCAGCTCCGCCGCCAGCGCCCGGCTGAACCCGAGCACCCCGAACTTCGACGCGCAGTACGCGGTGGCCGCCGGCAACGCACGCAGCGCCAGCGTGGAGGCCACGGTCACCACCCTGCCGGCGCGCCGCTCCAGGTAGGGCAGTGCGGCCCGGACCACCGCGGCGGTGCCCAGCAGGTTGACCACGACCACCCGGTCCCAGTCCACGCCCGCGACGTCCGCGAGGTCGCCGCAGGCGTCGATGCCGGCCGCGGTGACCACGGAATCCAGCCCGCCGGCCGCCTCGGCTGCCTGCCGCACCGCCCGCTCGGCGGCGCGGCCGTCGGCCAGGTCGACGAGCACGTCCGCGGGCGCCCGCAGATCCAGCGCGATCGGGATGCCGCCGTGGCGTGCCACCGCTGCGACCACGGCCGCCCCCAACCCGGACGCCCCGCCGGTAACCAGCACGGTGCCCAGCCGCCTGGCCCCGGTCCCGGTCCCGGTCCCGGTGGCCGTGCCCACCTGCGCTTTCCCCGTGACCGTCATCGGCTCCCCTTCCCGTTCTTCCCGTCGGCCGCCGGGGCCGCCGGGTGCCTGCCGAGGGCACTGACGAGACGCGTCGAGGACCGGCCGGCGTGGTAGGGCACCGCCACGACCCGACCTCCCCAGGAACCCACCAGGGGCGCCTCGGGCAGCTCGTCGGGGATGTAGTCGCCACCCTTGACCCAGACGTCGGGGCGCAGCACGGACAGCGTCCCGGCCGGGCTGTCCTCGTCGAACACGACGACCGCGTCGACGCAGCGGAGCGCTGCCAGCAGCTCCACCCGGTCGGCCTGGGCCATCACGGGCCGGCCGGGGCCCTTGAGCCGGCGTACGGACTCGTCGGAGTTCAGGCAGACGACGAGACAGTCACCCAGTGCCCGGGCGGCGGCCAGCGTGCGGGCATGTCCGGCGTGCAGCACGTCGAAGCAACCTCCCGTCGCGACGACCGTGCCACCTCGGCCCCGCACCGCGGTGATGACCCGCTGGACTTCGGGTGCCGAGGCCACGGCAGCCGGAGAGCGAGGCGACGGTCCTGCCGGGGTCGGCCAACCGGCTCCGGAACGGAACCGGCCGTCCAAGCCGCGCCGCAGCGCACCCGCACCGCCTGCGGCGACGAAGCCGGAGGCGGCCGCGACCCCCGCCGCGACCGACTCGTCGGGAGCGGCGCCGTCCAGCAGCGCCAGCGTCGCACCGACCGCGAAGCGGTCGCCCGCGCCGCAGGGGTCCCCGCCCACGACCGGCGGCGCCGGCACCGAGCTGACACCCCCCGCCGTGCACAGCAACGCACCCGAGCCACCGAGGGTGATCGCGATCCCGGCGCAGCGCCATCGGGGCAGCAGCACCCGGGCGGCCCGCTCGGCCCGCGCCGCCGGCCGGACCTCGGCGGGCGCAGCGGGCAGTCCCCCGCCCGCGAACCGCCCAGGGAACTTCTCCGCGAACTGCACCGCCTCGCCGAGGTTGGGGGTGACCAGCCTCGCGCCCGGCACCGGCGAGGGCCCGTGCGGGTGCGGGTCCCACACCACGGCCACCCGCCGGGCAGCCCGGGCGAGCGCGGCCCGCACCGCGGGGTCCGCGGCGACCCCGCGGCCGTAGTCGGAGACGATGACGGCGGCGGCATCTGTGAGGGCCGCGGCTGGCTGCCCGCCACGCCAGCGTGGCGCCCCGAGGCCACCACGGTCCACGCGCAGCAGGGAACGCCCACCGGCCACCATCCGGCACTTCACCGGCGTGGCGCCCGGCGCCGGGGCGCTCACCAGCTCGATCGAGTCCAGCAGCTGCCGCAGCCGCTCGGCGTCGACATCGGCACCGAGCGCGGTGAGCAGGCGGACCGGACGGCCCCCTGCCGAAGCGGCGGCGAGGACGGCGGCGAGGCCCGCTCCGCCGGGCCGGGCCAGCTCCTGCTCCCCGTCGAGGACGGGGACCGGCGCGTCCGGGCACAGCCGCGTGACGCTGCCGGTGATGTCGAGGTCGAGCAGCAGGTCACCGACGACGACCAGGGGAGCGTCCATTCAGGACACAAGCTCGGTCCGGCGCAGCTCCGCTGCGCCGAGGGCTTGTTCCACCGCCTCACACAGCAGGTGGACGGCGACCAGGTGCGCCTCCTGGACGGTCGGCGGCGGCCCCGGCAGGCACAGCACGTCCTCGCTCAACGCCGCCAACGGGTTGGGGCCCGGGCCGGTGAGCGACCAGACGGTCAGCCCGACCCGGCGCGCGGCCTTCGCGGCGGCCAGCAGGTTCCCGCTGCACCCGCTGGTGGACAGCAGCACCAGTACGTCGCCGGGCCGGCCGTGCGCCCTGACCTGGCGCGCGAAGACCTCGCGGTAGCCGTAGTCGTTGCCGATCGCGGTGAGGCTGGAGGTCTCGGCGTGCAGTGAGATCGCCGAGAACGGCTCGCGGTCGTCGCGGTAGCGCCCGACCAGCTCGGCGGTCAGGTGCTGGGCCTCGGCCGCGCTGCCGCCGTTTCCCGCAGCCAGCAGCCGCTGCCCGGCGACCAGCCGGCCGGCGAGGTCGCAGCCCCAGCGGGCGATCGTGGGCGCTGCGCAGCGCAGCGCGTCCAACGCCTCGGCGAGGGCGTCGACGTGGCGGTGCGCGGCCGCCAGCGACCCCGAGCCGCTCCCGCGACCGATGCTCACCGTCGGCTCCCGGCCAGCGCGCCCGCACCTGTCGTGGCGCCGGTGCTCCCGAGCACCCGCTCGTAGAGCCGCACGGTCTCGGTGGCGATGCGCGGCCAGGAGTAGCGCGCCTCCACCCGGTCCCGGCCGGCGCTGCCGAACCCGACCCGGGTGGCCTCGTCTCGCACCAGCACCCGCAGCGCCCTGGCGACCGCGTCCGGCCGGTCCGGCGGCACGTGCAGCCCCGTGACGCCGTGCACGACGGTGTCGGTGAGTCCGCCGACGGCGGAGGCGACCACCGGCACCCCGCAGGCCATCGCCTCCAGGGGCACCATGCCGAAGGGCTCGTAGCGCGGCACGCAGACCACGGCGTTGGCCGAGCGCAGCAGCGCGGGCATGGCGTCGCGATCCACCCGTCCGATGAGCTTCACCCGGTCGCCGACGCCGACCCGGTGCGCGCACCGCCGCAGCGCCGCCGCCTCGGGATCGTCGTCCAGCGCGGCGGGCGGCGGACCCCCGGCGACCACCAGCTCGGTCTCCGGCAGGGCCGGCAGCGACCGGATCACCGTGGCGACCCCCTTGCGGGGCACCAACCGCCCGACGACGACCAGCCGGTGCCGGGCGCTGCGCTGCTCACGCGGGCCGTCGGGGGTGAAGGCGGCGGTGTCCACCCCGCAGGGCACGACGGAGACCGCCGAGCGCGGTACCCCGAGCCGGACCAGCTCGAATACCTCGTCGGAACAGGTGGCCGCGACCCGGGCCACGCTGCGGCCGAGGGTGCGCTCCAGCCGGATCCGCTCCGGCGGGCTGGTGTCGGCCGTGCCCTGGTGGCGACGCTTGACGCTGCCGAGGGCGTGGAAGGTCTGCACGACGGGCGTGCCGAGCGGGCGGGCGGCGAGCACCGCGGCCAGGCCGGACATCCAGAAATGGGCGTGCGCGACATCGGGTCGCTGCCGGCTCCACCGCGCGCGCAGGTGGTCGGCGAACGCGCCCATGTGCGGCAGCAGCTCGTCCTTGGGTAGCTCGACGGGGGGGCCGGCGCGCACGTGGTCCACGGTCACCCGCCGGTCGATCCGGACCTGGTCCGGGACGGTGGGGTTGGTGCGACGGGTGTACACGATGACGTCGTGGCCGAGCCCGGCCAGCGCGAGGGACAGCGCGCGCACGTGCACGTTCTGCCCGCCGGCGTCGATGCCGCCCAACGGCGCCAGTGGGCTCGCGTGCTCTGACACCATCGCGATCCTCATCCCGTCCTCCTTCTCGAGACCACTCGTTCCAGCACCTCGTCCCAGGCGCACAGGAAGCCGTGCAACCCGTGACGGACCAGTGCCGCCTCCCGGGCGTGCTTGCCCATCTGCCGCGCCCGCTCCGGGTCTGCGACCAGGTCGGCCACCGCCCGGGTCAGCACCTCGACGTCGGTGGAGATCACCCCCGCTTCCGGCGGCACCGCCGCCACCGCCTCCGTGGTGGCCAGCGCCACCACGGGCATTCCCAGTGCCATCGCCTCGATCAGCGACAGGCCGAGCGAGGTCCACCGCTGCGGGTGCAGGTAGATCCGGCGCCGCGCCATCTCGGCGTGCAGCCGGCGCTGCGGCAGGTCCCCGACGGCGGTGATCCGGCCGGCCGCGTCGTCCAGTCCGGACAGTCCCATGCCGAAGACGTCCAGCCGGGCGGCCGCCGCGAAGCGCGGCAGCAGGTCCGTGCCGGTGACCCGGCCGCGGCGTACCGGTTCGTTGACCACGACCGCCGCGGCGTCCAGCTCCCCGGTGTAGCGGTGCCCCGGATCGGCCACCCCGTGCTCCACCACGGCCGTCGGTGCCCGCCCCGAGTCCCACATGAGCGCGTTGAAGTGTGTGACGTGCACCAGCGTGACGTCCGCGCGGTCGGCGAGCAGGTGGCGGGTGCACGGAACGTCGCCCCGCGGGGCGTTGTGCTCGACGTACACCGCGGGCAGGTCACCGCCCGGCTCCCGGCCCAGCCAGCGGCGGGCCAGCTCCAGCTCCTCGGGGCGTTGCAGCACGACGACGTCTGCCTCGGCGTCCCGGAGCCGGTCGACGGGGACCTCGACGGCGGAAGCCGGCCATTCCCAGGCCCGGGGGCGGCCGCCGCCCCAGGAACCCCGCTCGGGCAGCACGGGCAGCAGGTAGTGGTGGCGACCCTGGACGAAAGCGGTGCTCCACGACCCGTGCACGTGCCAGATCACGATCCGAAGCGGCCTGCTCACTGCCCAGGGATTGCACCAGACAAGATCGATAAACCTCTGCGTAGCGACTACTACTCAACGTAACGAAACGTCGGCCCCCCGTGACGCCGATAGCAGCGTGTCAACCGCGGCCAGCACGTCGACGGCGCTCACCGAGGTGAGGCAGGGATGGCCGGGGACCGGGCAGGCCCGGGCCCGGCTGTCGCGGCACGGCGCGTCCTGGTCGCCGAGCAGCACACACGCCACGCCGTAGGGCGCCCAGCGCCTCGCCGGAACCACCGGCGCGAACAGCGAGACTACCGGCGTCCCGACGGCGGCGGCCAGGTGCGCCGGCCCGGTGTTGCCGACGACCACGGCCCGTGCCCCGGCCAGCACCCCGGCCAGCTCGGCGAACGTGGTGCGCCCTCCGAGGTCCAGGGCGTACCCGGCGGCCACCCGTGCGGTGAGCTCGCGCTCGGCGGGCGAGCCGGTGACCAGGACCCGGTGGCCGGCGCGGGTCAGCGCGGCCACCGCCTGGGCGCAGCGTTGCGGCGGCCACACCCGCGCCGGGACGGACGCCCCGGGGTGGACCACCAGGTACGGTCCCTGCCCGACCAGCCTCGCGACGTCGGGCGGCGGCCGCACCGCGAGCCGGTCGTCGTCGGCGTCCGGCAGCCGGTATCCGGCCGCCGCGGCGATCGCCAGCGCGCGCTGCGACTCGGGCAGATCCTCTGCCAGGTCCTCGCCGGGACGCACCCGCACGTCGAGCAGGCTGCCCGGGTAGTCGACGGACGCCCCGGTGATCCGGCCGACGCGGGCCAGCCGCAACAGCAGCGCCGTCGGCAGCGGCGACTGGTGGAACGAGGTGAGCACCACCGCCTCGGCGCACCCGGTGGCGGCGAGGCGTGCCACCACGTCCTCCAGGTCGACGCGCCGCACCGGCGGCGGCGGCGAGTCCACCCACGGACTGCGCCAGACCAGCACCTCGGCGACGCCCGGCAACAGCTCGGCGGCCTGCGCTCCGCGGGGACCGGCGAGCAGGACGACATCGCCGGCGCCGGCGGCCACCGCCCGCACCGCCGGCCCGGCGAGCAGCACGTCACCGTCGCTGTCCAGCCGGACGACCAGCACCCGGCCCACTGGTCCCGGCACCGCAGCCCCCCACGGGTTCGGCACCTCAGCCCCGCACGGGATCCGGCACCGGGTCGAGCACCCGCAGGTCCGCGACCTGGGAGTAGCCGGTGAACTCGAGCACGTGGTGGGCCGCACTGCCCCGCCGGCTGAGCACGACCAGCCGGGTGCCGGCGGCGGTGGCTTCGGCGGCCAGTTCGAAGAGCATGAGCACGCCCGCGCTCGCGAGGTAGTCCAGCTCCGAGGTGTCCACCGTGAGCGGCAGGGCACCTCCCCGGGAGGCTCCCCGCAGCGCCCGGCTGACTTCCCGGGTGCCACTCGCGTCGAGGTCGCCGACGAGGACGGCGAGCACCCCCGACTCCGTGGCCTCCACCGAGATGCCCGGATCAGGGACGTCCAGCCCGGCCGCGTCACCCGACGGCAGGTCCGGCTGCTCCACCGTCGACCCGCGGACCCGCCGTACCAGCTCCACCTCGGTGCCGGCTGATCCTTGCCCGACACCCCCACCCGGGCTGCCACGGCGCAGCTCCACGGAGTCGGTGCACTGTCGCATGAGCAGCAGCCCCCGGCCGCGCCCTGCGGGCTCGGCCGGGGGGTCCCGCCAGCGGCCGGTGTCGGCGATCCGGATCCGGACCTCGCTGTGGTCGGTGAGCTCGGCTGACAGCACCACGGTGCCGACCGTCCCGGTGTCGGGGAAGGCGTGCTCGACCGCGTTGGCGGTGGCTTCCCCGCTGGCGATCTGCAGCGCGACCGAGTCCTCCTCCACCACCCCGACCTCGGCCAGCCACCGCCGCAACCGCAGCCGCAACCGGGCCAGCACCTGCGGGGTGGCAGGCAGCTCCACCCGCAGCGCCGGCACCACGACGATCGGGCGGGTCAGCACGAGCAGGGCGACGTCGTCGGTGGGGGGCGAGTCGGTGACCGCGGCGAGCACCGACTCGACGAGCTCGGCAGCCGCCAGCGGACCACCGCGCCACGCGTCGTGACAGGCCGTCAGCAGCCGCTGCTCACCACGTTCGGTGCTCATACCGGGCCGTTCCACGGCGCCGTCCGAGTACAGCAGGACGGCCTCACCCGGATCCAGCCGGAGCTGCCCGCAGACCGGTGCGGTGCCGGCCACCCCGAGCGGCGCGCTCGGCTCGACGGCCAGCAGCTCGGCGACGCCGTCGGCGCGCACCAGCACCGGCGGCGGATGGCCGGCGCTTGCGTAGCGCAGCACGCCGTCAGCGGGGTCGAGGACCGCCGCGCAGGCCGTGCTGCCCTTCGCGCCCGGCACGGTCGCCACGAACCGCTCCAGGTGGGCCAGGGCGACGGCCGGGTCGGGGGAGGCCAGCATCGCCGCTGTCAGCGCACCGCGGAGCTGGCCCATCAGCGCGGCGGCGCCTGGGCCGTTCCCGACGACGTCGCCCACCGACACGCCGACCTGGCCGCCATCCAGCGGCACCGCGTCGTACCAGTCACCGCCGGCGTCGAGGTGCTCGCCGGCTGAGCGGTAGCGCGCGGCGACCCGAACCCCTGGCAGCAGCGGCAGGCCGCTGGGCAGCAGCCGGTCCTGCAGCGCGAGCAGGATCTCGTGCTCGGAGGCCAGCGCCCGCTCGGCGCGGCGCCGCTCCCGCACCGAGTCGGTCACGTCGGTCATGTGGGCGAGCACGCCGGTGACCGCTCCGGCGTCGTCACGCAACGGGACCGCGGTGAAGGTGACAAAGCGTTCCGCGCCGTCGATGTGGATCTCGGTCTCGTAGTAGGTGAGGGTACGGCCCGAGGCGTAGACCTCGTCGAGGAGGTCGACCAGCGGGCGGTTCTCGGTGGCCAGCGACTCCCGAAGGGGACGGCCCATGAGGTGCATCCGGCTACCGCCGCGGTACTCCCGGCCGGCCCGGTTGGCGAGCACGGCGACGTGGTCCGGACCGGAGAACACCCAGATGACCGCAGGGAGCTGGTCGAGCGCGGCCAAGGTGGTATGCGGCGCGCCCGATGGGTCGCTCTCCTCGGTCACGGCTCACAGCACATCGTGTCACCGGCCGTGGCGCAAGCCGGAGACGTTTGGCAGCGTCCCGACCGGGTAGGAGGGTCGTCCGTGCCGGCGCCCGTGCTGCTCGTGTTGCGCGCCCTCAAGCTGGGCGACCTGCTCGTCGCCGTGCCCGCGCTGCGCGCGCTGCGGCGACATTTCCCCGACCACCGTCTGGTGCTGGCGACGAGCGGGTGGCTGGCGCCGGTCGTGGCGCTGACCGGAGCCGTCGACGAGGTGCTGCCCAGCACCGGGCCTGCCGGGCTGACCGGGCCGGGGGTTCCCTCGCCGGTGGACGTCGCGGTGAACCTGCACGGCACCGGACCGCAGAGCACCAGCGCTCTGGACGCGTTGTCCCCGGGTCACCGGATCGGGCACCACGGGCACGGCTGGGACGGTCCGCAGTGGGTCGAGGAGCTGGGCGAGCGGGAGCGGTGGTGCCGCCTGCTGCGGGCGCACGGCGTGCCCGCCGACCCCGAGGACCTGCTG
>JAVKSM010000094.1:0-13710 GCA_039583705.1 Pseudonocardiaceae bacterium | reverse complement strand
CGAGTTCGACATCGTGGTGGCCGGCGGCCAGGAGTCGATGACCCAGGCGCCGCATCTGCTCCCAAGGTCCCGCGAGGGGTACCGGTTCGGCGAGGTCACGCTGACCGACCACATGGCCACCGACGGGCTTTTCTGCTCCTTCGACCAGTGCGCGATGGGCGCGGCGACCGAGAAGTTCAACTCCCGCTACCAGCTCACCCGCGAGGACCAGGATGCCTTCTCCGCCCGCAGCCACCGGCTCGCGGCCAAGGCCGCGACCGACGGCAGCTTCGCTGAGGAGATCACCGTCGTGAGCGTGCCACAGCGCAGGGGCGACCCGGTCGCCGTCGACGCGGACGAGGGCGTTCGCGGCGACACCACCGCCGAGAGCCTGGCGAAGCTGCGCCCGGCCTTCAGCTCCGACGGCACGATCACCGCCGGCTCGTCCTCCCAGATCTCCGACGGCGCCTGCGCGGTGGTGGTCACAAGCCAGGCCACAGCGCAGGAACTGGGGCTGTCCTGGTGGGCCGAGATCGGCGCCCACGGCGTCGTCGCCGGTCCGGACGCCAGCCTCCACGAGCAACCGGCCAACGCGATCGCCAGGGCCTGCGAGAAGGACGGGATCAGCCCGTCGGACCTGGACCTGGTGGAGATCAACGAGGCGTTCGCCGCGGTCGGCCTGGTGTCGATGCGCAAGCTGGGCCTGGACGAGGGCCGGGTGAACGTCAACGGCGGCGCGATCGCGCTGGGTCACCCGATCGGGATGTCCGGTGCTCGTCTGGTGCTGACGCTGGCCCTGGAGCTCCGCCGGCGCGGTGGCGGAGCGGGGGCCGCGGGGCTGTGCGGCGGCGGCGGCCAGGGCGACGCCCTGGTGCTGCGCGTGCCTGGCCCTGCCTGACCGGGTCCTGATGGCCCGCCAGGTCGACGTCGCCGACCTCGTCGCCCGCGCCACCAAGGGCCAGCCACGCGCGGTGGCCCGGCTGATCTCGCTGGTCGAAGACGCCGGTCCGCACCTGCGGGAGGTGGCGGCGGCCCTCGCGCCGCACACCGGGCGGGCCCAGGTCGTGGGGCTCACCGGCTCGCCTGGCGTCGGGAAGTCGACGATCACCACAGCGCTGGTCGGCGCGTGGCGCAAGGCGGGCGGGCGGGTCGGCGTGCTGGCCGTCGACCCGTCCTCGCCGTTCTCTGGCGGCGCCCTGCTCGGGGACCGGATCCGGATGCAGGACCACGCCACCGACCCCGACGTGTTCATTCGCTCGATGGCCACCCGGGGACACCTGGGGGGCCTGGCGTGGGCCACACCACAGGCGCTCCGGGTGCTCGACGCGGCAGGCTGTGACGTGGTGCTGCTGGAGACCGTCGGCGTCGGCCAGTCGGAGACCGAGGTGGTCTCGCTCGCCGATACCACGGTGGTGCTGCTCGCTCCGGGCATGGGCGACGGCATCCAGGCGGCCAAGGCTGGCATCCTCGAGGTCGCCGATGCCTTCGTGGTCAACAAGGCCGACCGGGACGGCGCCGACGCGACGGTCCGCGACCTCAAGTACATGATCTCGCTGGGGCGCCGCGAGAAGCAGGGTGCGGCGTGGCGCCCGCCGGTGCTCAAGACGGTCGCCACCAGGGGCCAGGGCGTCGACGACGTGGTCGCCGCGATCGCCGCGCACCGGGAGTGGATGGTCTCGCACGGCGAGCTGGACGCGCGCCGCCAGCACCGCGCCGAAGCGGAGATCGAGGCGATCGCGGTCGAGCAGATCCGAGCCAAGCTCGGCGACGTCCGCGGCTGGCGGACCCTGCCGGCGCTCGCCCGGCGCGTGGTGGCCGGCGAGGTCGATCCCTACCGCGCCGCCGACGACCTGGTCAGCGGTCTGGGTGAGGAGATCTGAAACGCTCCCCGGACGACAGCGCCGGCCCACATCACAGCCCCTGCGCAGACCCCCCTCACTCCGTTCTCTGATCTGACCGGGATCACCTGTTGCCGTGGAGGATTGAGGGGATTCGGCGGTCCCGTGATGACGGCAACCACATGACTTCCAGAATAAAAAGTGCCCTCGTTGACCAGCGCATATATTCCGTACATCATTTTGCAACATAGACAGGCGCGCGCGAGGCGGTGAGACAAGTTCCGTGCGATGACCGCTCACGCTATGTCACGACATCCCGGGGGGTCTGCGGTCCCGGTGGTGCCCCGCCAGGCTCCTATGAAGGAGCCATCACGCCGAACGGCCAGGCCTGGCGGCAAGCACCTCTCGGCTGTGAGACGCATCGCCACAGGCGAGCGGAGGCTAGTAGCGCATCAGAAGGGCCGTGGTTACAGCGCCCCTGATACCGCAAACATGTCCTTCTCGCGCATCAAGCAGGTCATTCGAAGTCGCCGGCCGCGCGCCGGACCCGGCCGAGCAGCTCGGTGAGCGTCCGGGCCTGGCTGTCCGAGAGTCCGACGAGGCCGAAGCCCACCTCGGTCACCGCCTTGGTGGCGTCGGTCATCCGCTCCCGCCCGGCATCGGTGATCTCCACGAGCGTGGTGCGCCGGTCGGTGGGGTGCGCGCGGCGGCGCACGAGGTCGTCGCGCTCGAGTCGGTCGACGATGTTGGTCACGCTCGTCGGGTGTAGCTGCAGCCGTTCACCCATGACCCGCATCGGCAACCGGCCGGCGCGGGAGAAGCTCAGCAGCACCAGTGCCTCGTAGCGGGCGAAGGTCAGCCCCACCGGCCGGAGCACCGCGTCCACGGCCGAGAGCAGGATCTGCTGCACCCGCATGATGCTGGTGACCGCCGCCATCGTCCCCGACGGCCCGATGCGCTGTGCCCACAGCGCGGCGGCCCGCTCGATCGGGTCGAACGGCAGCGGCTGCCTGGCGTTCATGGTCCCGACGCTAGCAGCCGCGGCCGCCCGCGTGAGCAGCGTCGAGGGCAGTGTTGCGGCAGGCTGACGGCATGATCGTGGCATTCAGCGTGGCTCCTTCCGGCGATGGGTCCGACAGCGTGGGTCAGGCCGTCGCCGACGCGGTGCGGGTGGTGCGGGAGTCGGGGCTACCCAACGAGACGAACAGCATGTTCACCAACGTCGAGGGCGGGTGGGACGAGGTGATGGAGGTCGTCAAGCGCGCGGTTGCCGCCGTCGTGGCCCACGGCAGCCGGGTCAGCCTGGTGCTCAAGGCCGACATCCGGCCCGGACACACCGACCAACTGCGCTCCAAGGTCGAGAGTGTGGAACGGCGTCTGGGGACCCCCTGACCGCTCGCGGCGGCCGAGATCCACAGGCCAGGCCCGATCCTGTCTGCTTCGCCGACCCGTGCTGGATTGTAGGAACTCCTACTATCTAGAATGGGTGCAGCCGATCGGGAGGAACGCGATGTCCGGCTACGACCCGCAGTTCGCCGACGCCGGGTCCGGGCGCGAGCGGTGGCAGCGGCGCTACGCCGAAGCCCAGCGGGCCGGGCGGGTGCGTGACGCCGACTTCACGACGCTGTCCGGGATGGAGCTCGATGCGGTCTACGGACCTCGGCCCGGAGAGCGCGTTGCGGACTTCGAACGCATCGGGTGGCCGGGGGAGTACCCGTTCACCCGCGGGCTGCACACGACCGGCTACCGGGGTCGGTTGTGGACGATCCGGCAGTTCGCCGGCTTCGGCGACGCGAGGCAGACCAACCAGCGCTTCCGCGAGCTCTTGCGTGGTGGTGGCGGCGGACTCTCCGTCGCCTTCGACATGCCCACCCTCATGGGCCGCGACTCCGACGACCCGCGCTCGCTCGGCGAGGTCGGGCACTGTGGGGTGGCGATCGACTCGGCGGCCGACATGGACGTCCTGTTCGCCGGCATCCCGCTCGCCGAGGCCACGACGTCGATGACGATCTCCGGGCCGGCCGTCCCGGTGTTCTGCATGTACCTGGTGGCGGCCGAACGCCAGGGCGCGGCGGTCGGGCGGCTCAACGGCACGTTGCAGACCGACATCTTCAAGGAGTACATCGCCCAGAAGGAGTGGCTGTTCGACCCGCAGCCCCACCTGCGGCTCATCGGCGACCTCATGGAGTACTGCGTCAGCAAGATCCCGGACTACAAGCCGCTGTCGGTGTCCGGGTACCACATCCGGGAGGCCGGTGCGACCGGCGCGCAGGAGCTGGCGTTCACCCTCGCCGACGGGTTCGGCTACGTCGAGCTGGGCCTGTCCCGGGGGCTGGACCTCGAGAGGTTCGCTCCTGGCCTGAGCTTCTTCTTCGACGCCCACATCGACTTCTTCGAGGAGATCGCAAAGTTCCGTGCCGCCAGGCGGATCTGGGCGCGCTGGATGCGCGACGTCTACGGGGCCCGGACCGTCAAGGCCCAGCAGTTGCGTTTCCACACCCAGACCGCTGGCGTGTCGCTGACCGCCCAGCAGCCGGACAACAACATCGTCCGTACCGCGATCGAGGCGTTGGCGGCCGTGCTGGGCGGCACCAACTCGTTGCATACCAATGCGCTGGACGAGGTGCTCGCGCTGCCGAGCGAGCGGGCCGCTCAGATCGCGCTGCGTACCCAGCACGTCATCGCCGAGGAGACCGGGGTGGGCAACGTCGTCGACCCGCTCGGCGGCTCCTGGTACGTCGAGGCGTTGACCGACAGGATCGAGGCCGAGGCGGAGCGGATCTTCGACCGGATCCGGGACCTGGCGGCGACTGCCGTGCCGTCAGGCGAGCACCCGGTCGGCGAGATGACCTCTGGCATCCTGCGCGGGATCGAGGACGGCGTCTTCACCAGCGAGATCGCCGAGGCCGCGGTCAGCTATCAGCGGGCGTTGGAGAAGGGCGAGAAGAAGGTCGTCGGGGTGAACGTGCACTGCGGCGAGGAGTCTGGCGAGCCGGAGATCCTGCGGATCAGCCACGAGGTCGAGCGGGCGGCCAGGGCCGGCCTGCGGCGGCGCCGCGCGGCCAGGGACCGCGGGAAGGTCGACGCCGCGCTGGCCGCGATGGTCGAGTGCGCGCGGGGGAACGGCAACCTCATCCCGCCGATGCTCGACGCGGCGCGCGCCGAGGCGACCCTCGGCGAGATCTGCGGTGCGCTGCGAAACGAGTGGGGCGAGTACCGCGAGCCCGCGAGGTTCTGATCGCGCTCGTCGAGTCCCAGCTACGAGGAGGCTGCGCTCACGAGGAGGCCGCGGCCGAGGACGGCAGGAGCGGCCCCACGCCGGGTGTGCCGCCGGTCCTGGCCGAGGCCAGCAGCGCGTCTGCGGCCTGTCGTCCGTTCTCGCGGGCGCGTCTCATGCGAGCGGCGACCATGCCGGTGACGAGGGGGGTGGAGAACGACGTGCCGCTCCATCGGCACATTCCCTTGAAAGTGCGTTGTTCTCCCCGGTTGGGTGGTTCCTGGCAGGTGTAAGAACCGGTCGCGAAGGCGTTGACGAGCCCCTCGCCCCGGGCATACACGTCCACCCACCCGCCGTAGTTGCTGAAATGCGCCCGGTGGGACTCCGTGGAATCGAGGGCCCCGACCGACACTGCCCAGGGGAAGGCGGCGGGCCAGAAGGGTCGACGTGTGGAGTCGTTGCCGGCTGCCGTGACCAACGCCACGCCGGCGTAATGGGACAGGCGGCGTTCCCAGAACCTCTCGAAGCCGAGCAGCGGCAGGTTGTGGCGAGACGTGCAGCCAGCGGAGAGGCTGATGATGTCGGGGGCTTCGTCCAACGCGTCGTCCAGTGCCCGGACGAGGTCGGACTCGAAGACGGCGCCCGCCCGGTTGAGGACGGGCGTGACGACGACCTCCGCACCCGGCGCCATCGAGCGGACGACACCTGCCACGAAGGTGCCGTGGCCGGCGTAGGGACGGATCTGCCCGTCCGGCCCGAGCGGCTGTTCCCAGGGCGTGCCGATCACGCCCTCGAGCCAGGAGTGCGCGGCCGGGGCGCCTTCGATCAGACCGGTGTCGACCACCGACACGAGCACGCCGAATCCCTCGCCGCGGTCGGTGCGGACGGCGGGGGTCGGATCGAGGTCCTCGGTCTCCTCCGGCTCGGTGGCAGGGCAGGTTGTCCCCGTCATGGTGACGTAGAGCACGTGGTCAGGCGTGGCAACCCCGACCCCGTGCCGAGAGTCGACGCGGTTCAGGAGGTCCTGCACGTCCTCGCCCTCGACCGACAGTACGGTGACCCCGTTGATGAGGCTGTCGACCGGGATGCCGCCGACGTGGGCCTGCACTCGTGGCAGATCCTCGTCGCGGACCAGCAGGACCCCGTGCCTGCAGATGTGGTCCACGCCCGCGCCGCGCCAATCGCCGGGGTGGACGTGGAGCTCATGACCGGGGTCGCTGCCCCGGAAACTCTCGACCAGGTGATCTACCTGGGCGTGGAGCCTGGTCCGAGGGACGCCTGGGTCATCCGAACTGGTCACGCTTCCCCCCTGTGACGTTCGCGGCTCCAGTCGCGGTAGCTGCTCTGTCTAGCATCACCCGGGTGAGCGGGGAAGGTGTGGTGACCCCACCGGATGACCTGCTGGAGCTGCTCCCCCTGGCACTCTCGCGGCCGCGGGAGGCCGTGGCCAGGGCACGTGGACTCCTGGCGCGGCGTCCCGGGCCATACGTCGCGTGCGTCGCCCGGCACGTGCTCGGCATCGTGCTGCGCGACTCCGGTGAGCTCGGCCCGGCTATCAGGGAGCTGCGTCGGGCCCGGCACCTGGCCCGCGCCGCCGCGTCGCGGGAGCGGGAAGCCGACGTGCTCGCCACCCTCGGCACCGCCCTGGTCCGGGCCGGCCGGACCAGCGCCGGGCTGGCCGCCCTCGACTCCGCTCGTCGCCAGGCCCAGGGCCTCCTGTCGGCGCGGATCCGGACGCGACGGGGGATCGCGTTGGTGCATCTCGGGCGGCACGACGAGGCGTTGGAGGATCTCCGTGCGGCTCTGGCCATGTTGCGCGCGGCGGGGGACACGGTCTGGGAGGCGCGCGCCCTGACCTGGCGCGGCATGGTCCACCTCGCGCTGGGCCGCACCGACCTGGCAAACCGGGACCTGCTCCGCGCGGAGCGGGCGTTCGGTGAGGCCGGCCAGGAGTTCGAAACCGCGACAGCAGTCCACAACCGCGGGTTGATCGCCTTCCGGTCTGGTGACCTACCGGCGGCGCTGCGCCATCTCGACGATGCGGGGCGGCGGTACGAGCTGCTCGGGATGCACTGGCCCGACCTCGCCCTGGACCGGTGTGGCGTGCTGCTGGCCGCCGGGCTGCCACTGGAGGCGCTGCGCGAGGCCGACGCCTCCATCCGTCACATACGAGACAGCCGCGGTGAGATCCTCAAGAAGGCCGAGCTGCTGCTCGCCGCGGCCGAGGCGGCGCTCTCGGCAGCCGACCCGCAGACTGCGCGGCAGCGTTCCGACGCCGCCCTGCGGCTGTTCCGCGCCCAGCACAGGTCGTGGCAGTCCGCCCATGCCCGCTTCGTCGGCCTCCAGGCACGGTCGGCCACCGGTGCCGCGAGCCCACGCTTGTTGCATACGGCAGCGGCAGTCGCTGCTGCCCTGGACGACCTGGCGTCGCCGGAGGCGAGTCATGCCCACCTGTTCGCGGGGCGGCTCGCGATGGCCCTGGGTCGCACCACCGACGCCTCCGGTCATCTCGAGACTGCCGCGCGTTCCCGGCGCCGTGGGCCGCCCGTCAGCCGTGCGGGTGGCTGGCTGGCGGAGGCGCTGCGGGCCGAGGCGACCGGAGATCGTCGCCGGATGCTGCTGGCGTGCGGCCGTGGGCTGGACCTGGTCGACGAGCACCGGCTGACGCTGGGAGCCTCGGAGCTTCGCGCTCTCGCGACGCGGCACGGAACCGAGCTCGTCGCGCTCGCGCAGCGACACGTCCTTGCCCGCGGGCAGCCACGTCAGCTCCTCAGGTGGAGCGAGCGGTGGCGGGCCACGGCTTTGGCGATTCCCGTCCCGGGGCGTTCCACGCCGCGGGACGGGCATGCCGCGGACCTCGCGGCGCTGCGAGCCGTGGCCGCCCAGATCGTCGAGAACCAGGCTGAGCGCCGGCCGACCGCGACATTGGAACGCGAGCGGCGCCGGCTCGAGCGGGCGGTGCGGGCCCGGCTGCTCCAGACGCCGAGTGACGGTGCTGGCGGCGTCGGCCGGTTGGACGTGGCGGCGCTGCTACGGGAGCTCGGTTCGGCCCAACTGGTTCAGCTCGTGACCGTGGACGGTCGCCTGCACGCGCTGCTGGTCGGCGATGGCCGAGTCTGCCACTACCCCGCCGGGTCCCTGGACGACGCCACCCGGGAGGTGGAGTTCGCCCGGGCCGCGTTGCAACGACTCTCCTACGGCGCGCCGGTCCAGCGCGCCCGGGCCGCCGTCGAGGTGCTCGAAGCGACCGGGCGACGACTGCAGCAGGTGCTGCTCGGACCGGCCGCAGGTCGGCTGCACGCCGCGGAGGTCGTCGTCGTCCCACCCAGCACCTTGCAGGCTGTCCCGTGGTCGGTCCTGCCCGCGCTGCGCGCCACCGCCGTCACCGTCGCCCCGTCATCGACCATGTGGCTGCGCGCCCGGTCGGCTCCACCGCCGCCGACCCGGGAGGTCGCCGTCGTGGTGGGCCCGGGACTGGCCACCGCCGGCGGTGAGGTGGCGGGGCTGGCCGACCTCTACGAGTCGGTGTCGCTCCTCGGTGCCGGCACCGCCACCGCAGCCCGGGTCCTCGCCGCACTCGACGGCGTCTGGCTCGCCCATGTCGCCGCGCACGGGTGCTTCCGCCGGGACTCCCCGTTGTTCTCCTCGCTACAGCTCGATGACGGACCGTTGACGGTCTACGACTTCGAGCATCTCCGACGCGCGCCATACTGGCTCGTCCTGTCCAGCTGCGAGTCCGGGCTGTCCGCCCCCGTGGGCGCCGACGAGCTGCTGGGCTTGGCGGCCACGCTGGCCCTGCTGGGCACGGTCGGCATCGTCGCCAGCCTGGTGCAGGTCAACGACGCGGCGACCGTTCCGTTGATGCACGCACTGCACAAGCGGATCAGGGATGGCGCCCGGCTTCCCGAGGCCCTGCGCGACGCACGAGCCGAGAATGGGGACGACCCGGTGTCGCTGGCGACCGCGTTCTCCTTCCTGGTGCTCGGCGGCGGCTGAGGCAGGCACTCCCGCGCGACGGCGCTTTGTCCCGAGCGGTGCCGCGATGCCGCGGCCGCTACGTGGTGGCGCCCCCCGGATGTATCTTTCTTCCGTCCTCGGCGCTCCACTCTGTCAGGCAGGCCCGCGACGTCTGCCGACCAGTGTCACCGCAGGCGGAGGCCAGGTCGGCGGGAGGGGATCGACCGCGATGACGGACGACACTCCAGTTGCCGCGCTGCTGGCGGCAGCGGCGCAGGGTGAGTCGGCGGCGTGGGAGACACTGGTCGACCGCTACGCGCGCCTGGTCTGGCTGGTCTGTCGTCGGTTCCGGCTCGATGACGCCGATGCCGCCGACGTGAGCCAGACCGTGTGGCTGCGCCTCCTGGAACAACTCACCCGCATCCGGGAGCCCGAGGCCCTGGTCGGCTGGCTGACCACCACCACCCGGCGCGAATGCCTGCGGATCCTCCGCGGGGCGCAGCGCTACCACAGCTCCGGTGAGCTGGACCGCGAGCTGCCCGAGGACCCGGAGTACACCGACCCCGAGCGGCGGGTCCTGGATCTGGAGCGGGCGCAAGCCCTGCGGGAAGGGCTGGCCGGGCTGCCCCAGCACTGCCGACAGTTGCTCACCCTGCTGGCGGCTGACCCGACGCCGTCCTACGGCGAGATCAGTAGGCTGCTCGACATGCCCACCGGAAGCATCGGACCGACCCGCCGCCGTTGCCTGGACAAACTGCGGGATAGCCCACCGGTCGCGGCGCTGATGGCCGGCATCGGGGGACCGAAGCTCGAAGTGGGACGGTGAGCGTGATGGTGGCCCGGTGGGATGATGACGAGTCGCTGCTCGAGGATCTCCGGGAGGCGCTGCGGGACATGGCCCTGCCACCACCCAAGGTGGTGGCAGCGGCGAAGTCGCTGTACACCTGGCGGACGGTGGACGCCGAGCTGGCCACGCTCATCTACGACTCGGACCTGGACGAGACGCTCCTGGCGCGCGTACGTTCCGGCACCCCGGTCGGCCGGATCCTCGTCTACGAGGGCCCCGGGCTGTCCATCGAAGTCGACGTCACGGGTGACTGCCTCATCGGACAGGTTCTGCCACCCCAGTCGCTCGGCATCGAGGCGGAGGTCCCGGCGGGAGCCGGCTGCCGGGCCGAGGCGGACGACCTCGGGCGGTTCCTCATCAAGCCGGTGCCCGCCAGCCTCATGCGGCTGCGCTGCCGCACGGCAGGGGGAGCCAGCTTCACCACCCCCTGGGCCAGGTTCTGAGTCCGCCAGATCGAGGGCGCGATACTGCTGGTGTGCATATCCCCGCCGACGTCCGCCGACGCGGCTACGACTGGCTGCGCGGTGCCGCCCCGGGGCTGGTGCCGTTGGCGCTGCTCGTGGGCGCGGGCGCGGGCGCCGGTGCGGTGGGCTTCCGATACCTGATCCTCATCGTCACCGAGGCCTTCACCGGCCGGGCCGACTACAGCGACGCCGGCCGGGTCCCCAGCCCGCACCTCCCCGGACTGGGCATTTTCTTCGTCGTCCTGGTCCCGGTCGTCGGTGGCCTGGTCTACGGACCGATCGTGGACCGCTTCGCCAAGGAAGCCCGCGGCCACGGCGTGCCCGAGGTGATGTTGGCGATCGCCGAGCGGGGCGGGCGGATCGGCCCGCAGGTCGCCATCGTGAAGTCGTTGGCGTCCGCCCTGTGCATCGGCGCCGGCGGGTCGGTCGGCAGGGAAGGTCCGATCGTGCAGATCGGCTCCGCGCTCGGGTCGAGCATCGGTCAGGTGCTGAGGATCTCCGATGCCCGGCTGCGGCTGCTGGTGGCATGCGGCGCGGCCGGCGGGATCTCGGCGACGTTCAACGCGCCGATCGCCGGGGTGTTCTTCGCCCTGGAGCTGATCCTGCGGGACTTCCGGACCGAGGCGTTCGGGGTGGTGGTCCTCGCCTCGGTCACCGCCGACGTGATCGGCCGGGCGGCGTTCGGCGCCACCTCGTTCCTGCGCCTGCCCACCTTCCACCTGGCCTCACCGACCGACTACCTGCTCTACGCCGGCCTCGGCCTCGTGGCTGCCTTCGTCGGGGTCGGGTTCATCAAGGCGCTCTACGGCACCGAGGACCTGCTCGACCGGCTGTGGCGCGGACCGGAGTGGCTGCGGCCCGCCGCCGGCGGGGTGCTGCTGGGCCTGCTGCTGCTGGCGTTGCCGCAGATGTACGGAGTGGGATACCCGGTGCTGGAGGCAGGCGTCCGCGGCCACTACGTGCTGTGGTTCCTTGTCGTCCTGCTGGTCGGGAAGATCGTCGCGACCAGCCTGACCATCGGGATCGGCGGCTCGGGCGGTGTGTTCGCCCCGTCGCTGTTCATGGGCGCGATGCTCGGCACCGCCTTCGGCCGCCTCGCCCACCAGCTCTTCGGGGGCGTCGTCGGCCCGGCCGGCGCCTACGGGCTCGTCGGAATGGGCGCGGTGTTCGCCGGCGCCGCCCGCGCCCCGATCACCGCGGTGCTGATCATCTTCGAGTTGACCGGCGACTACACGGTCATCCTGCCGCTGATGGTCGCGATCGCGCTGGCCACGCGGGTGAGCAACCTGCTGAGCAAGGACACCATCTACACCCTCAAGCTGCGCCGCCGCGGCATCGACCTGCTGCGCGGCCGGGCCGTGAACCTCATGGAGCTGCTGACCGTGGCCGACGCGATGCAGCCGCTGCCCGACGCACTCGCCCGCGACCTACCGCTGAACGTCGTCATCGACCGGCTGGCCGGCGAGCACCGCGACGCGCTGCCGGTCGTCGACCAGGCAGGGGCCTACCGCGGCACGGTCACCGCCCGCGAAGTCGAGCAGAGCGTGCGGGACAACGCACTGGAAGCCACGGCCGGCACGCTCGCGCAGGCAGTGCCCACGCTCACCCCCGGACAGAACCTCGAGCAGGCCCTCGCGCTGCTGGTCCAGCACGAGCACACCGGGCTACCGGTCGTCGCGACCGACGGAGACCGGGTAGTCGGCTGGCTCACCCATCGGGACGTGCTGGCCGCCTACAACGATCGGCTGCACCGGGGGGTCCAGCAGGCCGAGACACCGACGGAGCCCGTCGTGCTCCGGCACCCCGTGGCGGCGTTCCCGCCGAGGCGCCCCGTGCCGGTGCCAAGCGGCGCGCCCGGCTCGGATCCACCAGCGGAGCGGCTCCTGACCCGGCTGCAGGACTACCGCATCGTCGACCTCGCCCTCACCGAGGACACCCCACCCGCCGGCCAAGCCGTCGCCGAGATTCCCTGGCCGCCGTCCTCGTTGCTCATCGCCGTGCGCCGGGACGGCCAACCGCTCACCGCCACCGACGACACGCGCCTGCAGCAGGGCGACCGGCTCACCCTGCTGGTACCCGCCGAGCACGCCGACGAGGTCACCGATCTCGTCCGCGGCGAACGGCAACCACCACCAGGGCAACCACCACCAGGGCAACCACCACCAGGGCCGCCGACACCAGGGCCGCCGACACCAGGGCCGCCGACACCAGGGCCGCCGGGGTGAGGACCGCGCCCGTCTCCTTCCCGTAGGCGAGCTGCTCCTCGCAGTCCTGTTGATCATGTTATGCCCAGCATATGGGGGGTAGGGACGGCATCAGGCGTTCTGGGGGCGGATAGGCGTTCTGGGCCGAATAGGGAACAGGTCAAGCAAAACACTGCCAGGTGAACCGGAAGACGGTCGCGTGCGTACGCCCTGCTATGGCGGGTACCAGCAACGAAGACCCGTCCCTGCTTCGAAGCGAGGAGAATTGATGGCAATGCGCAAGATGCTGGCCTTGGCAGCGGCCGCCCCTCTGGTGGCGCTGCCGATGGTGGGCGCGGCAGCCCCAGCGTTCGCGCAGGGCTCCGCAACCCCGTCTCCGTCCGCAACCCCGACGCAGACCTACACCGCCACCCTGGCGCCCGTTCCGCTCAATGGCGCGAACAGCGCCGGCGGAACCTTGACACTGGCGCTGAACGGCACCACTGCCACCATCACCGAGGACGTGCACGGGCTCGCTTCGACGTTCATGGGAAAGCCCTTCCCCCACGTCCAGCACATCCACGGCTTGGCGATGGGAACGTGCCCGACGGCGTCGGCGGACGCCAACAAGGACGGGGTGATCAGCACCCCGGAGGCCCAGCCGGACTACGGCGCGATCCAGACCACGCTGTCGACCACCGGGGACACCAGCCCGGCGGCGGGCACCGACATCTCGATCGCGCCGAGCGGGTCGTCCTACCACTACTCGCGCACCATCCAGCTCGACGCCAACACCATGAAGGCGATCGACGCCAACAACGCGGTGATCGTGGTTCACGGCATCGACCCGGCAACCGCCCCCAAGGCGGCCAGCACCGAGAAGAGCCCGCTGGTCCCGTCACTGCCGCTCGCGGCCACCGCCCCGGCGCTGTGCGGCAAGCTCGTCGCCTCGACATCCACGGCGCCCTCCGCGCCTGCCACGGCGCCCTCCGCGCCCCCGTCCGCGTCTCCCACGACGCCTCCGCCGGGGCAGGTCTCCCCGGTGCCCTCCGGACCGGCCCAGACCGGCGGTGGGTCCACGGCTGGGGTGCAGGACGTCGGCCTGTTCGCCCTCGGCGGTGCCGCCCTGGCCGCTGCGGGCGCTGCGCTGGGCTTCCGGCGCCGGAGCAAGTCCTCCCGCTGACCAGCTCCTGACACCGGGGTGTCCGGTCCGGGGCAGGTGTCC
>JAVKSM010000093.1:0-13901 GCA_039583705.1 Pseudonocardiaceae bacterium | reverse complement strand
GTACTCGGGCATCGGCGGGGTCGGTACCGGCATCCATCTCCGCGCGCACTCCGGCGATCAGCCGCGGCCACTCGTCCAGGGCGGCCTGCCACGCCTGCTCGCCGACCTGCTCGCGGCGCCGGGTGAACCAAGGCCCGGTCATCGGGGCCGAGGTACCGCACGAACATCGTCATCTTCTTGATCACTCCCAGGGGCAGCTCCAGGTCGACGCCTGAGCCGGCCTGGTCATGCTGGCGATCGAGAATGTTGAGGACCGTCCATCCTGTCGAAGACCGACCCACGCCGAAACGGTAAGATCTCACATCGTGTGAGGTTCAAGACCGCGACCACGCCAGGCAGCCGCCGTCGGCGCCTGAGGTTATGTGTCGCCGTTCGCCCCGGTGGCGGCCGCCGACTGCACGTTACTCCTTCGTGGTGAAGTTGAAACGTCAAGCGGAGGGCACGGTCACGCAACTCGTCCGGATACTTCTTCGGTACGGGTATGGCTCAATCAGGATGCCGATTCGTGATCGGCCTGTAGTACTTGAGGTCTTGTATTTCTAAGCGCCAGGGGCCTTTGGAGTCATCGATAGTTCCAGCCGAAGGGCTGCCCATGGCTAAATTGAAAATCGCGTACAACTGATTTCCATTGCCGAACGGCCAAGCGTCAGGGTTATTAGAAAGCTTCTTCAAGCCAAAGTATTCCTGGTTATCGGCCGTCCAAACCACACTGTCTTCGGTTATTTCTATGCCATAAGCATGAAAGGTGGCAGTACAGTCAGATACCAATACGGCGCCTTGGCTGCTCCCGGCGACGGTATGCATAGTTCCCTCGATCCGATGCGCATCTCTGCCATACTCTTCCATAATATCAATTTCGCCATCTTTCTTGTAGGATTCCTGGTTGTCACCTTTGGAGAATGGTTTGTTGGAGCTGAGCAGCCAGAAGGCGGGCCACGAACCCGCTCCTCCCGGCAATCTCATCCTGGCCTCTAATTTGCCATCCTGGAATTGAAAGCTTTCGCTGGTGTCAATCCTACCCGACGTGTATTGGTAGACTTTGCCCGCAGGGTCCCCCGGATAGCGGTATAGCTCTTTACGCGCTTCCAGTACCAGGCCGGTGCCATGTTCGACGCGAACATTACTTAGATTGTTGGTATATCCTTGTTGCTCGTGGTTATAGCCCGGGATGGCCGGATCAGTGGCATAGTGCCAAATACTTTGGTCAGGCGGACCATCCGGTTGGGCTTTAAAATCCTGTTGCCAGCTAGGGTTAGCTTCGAACTCTGCCCGTTCCACATAGGTTGAACCACCACAGCCACTCAGTAATAACCCGCCAAAGGTCAGAGTGCTGGCACCGATCACCAGGTTTCGCAAAAAGTAACGACGATCAAGCCTGCCTCCGCCAACTTGGAGCACTGTCAAAGCCTTTTCAGTACCAGAGAAGCCGTTGGACTTCTTTGCATGGCGTGGAGCCTGTCAGACGCCACGATACAAGTAAGGTCGGTCTCAGTGTACCGTCGCCCCGGATTGAGCCTGCGCGCGGGGGGCCTCGTCGCGCATTAGCGATCAGATCATGCCCCGAGTGGACACCAAAACCCGGAGACGGCTGACGCTCGCCGGGGCAGCCGCGCTACGACTGTGCCTGCCCCGGCTGCGATGCAACGCTTGCAACTGGCGTCACCACCGTGACCTGTACTCCGGGCACCGCCGCCGCCACGGCGACACCGTGCAGATCCTCACCGTGCAGATCCTCGCCGAACCACACGGACGGGTCTCGGCGGCTGCAGCGACGGGTTACCCGGACGCTCGCATGACAAACACTGCTTCGATACGGTCGGGTGGGGCGTGGCCTGGGCGTCGCCCTCACCTGTCACAGGCCTAGTGACCTGTCGTTTCTACGCCGGGCGAAGCGGCTGCAAACACTCAGCGAGAGTGCTGTCGTCGCGAGCACGGCAACGAAACAGTCGAGCACGACCGCATAGCTCGAGAGGAACAGGGTTGTCCCTCCGACCGTCAAACTCGCGGCACCTAATATCCTGCCCCCGTACATGATTCTCCTCCCCAAAAAGGTCGTTGTCACGCCCAAGTCGACTTGGCGTTACAGAGAGACATCACTAATCCCTTTGTCCACCAGACGTGTCGCAGCAGGTTGTATGCAATCTCTGGAACCAGAATCAATCCCAAGAGAATGCTCACCAAACCCATTTCGCGCACATGGTATGCCCGAACTAGACCCATCACAGCCAACCCGGTGAAGACGATTAACACCAAGGGGTTGACGGTTGGCTGGCCTTGCGACAAGAACCACCCACAGAGCGCGAAACCCGCCAATTGCGCGAGCATCAGAAGGCCATGAAGGGCCTGGCGTGCCCACTCGTACCACGTGAAGGACGTCAGGCTGAATGCTCGAAGCCCATCAACGGTACCGCGTTGCCACCGTTCGCGTTGAATGATCAGGTCCCGCAAGCTCGGCATCAAATCCGTATAAGCCACGAACTTCTTGCTCTTGCGGCATGACCATCCCATCTGTCGAAGCTTGAGCGTCAGCTCGAAGTCCTCGGCCAGCGCGTGAATACTCCATACCATACCGCGGTCCAGGTAGATTGCTTCGAGTGCTTCGATACGCAGCAGACAGGCGGTACCAGAGACCACGCCGGCCTCGGGCCGGATGGTGCTGTCTTGATAGCAAGTGTACTCTACGGCCTGCGGCCACATGACTACTTGCTGCCAAGCGGTCTGCGCCAAACGCTCTTTGGCGTAGAAGGCGCAGCTCAGCGCGCCGATTCGTTTATCCCCGCGAGCACGCGTGGCGTGGGAATCCGCATATTCCATTGCGGCCACGGTGCGTTCCACGAAGTGGGGCTCCAGTTCGGTATCAGCATCCATCTGGAGGATGTACTGAGCCTGGGGGCGGTGGAGGCGAATATATTCGTAGCCACGATTGAGCGCTCCGGCTTTCTTGTGCTCGTTGTGCTGCATGTTCAGTACGGTGCAGCCCAGAGCCTTTGCCAGGGCGGCGGTCTTGTCGTCAGGCGCGCAGTTATTTGCCACCAATACGATCGTGCCGGGAGCAAGCGTTTGGGAACGGAGGCTCAGGACGGTGGCCACGATCGCCGGCTCGTTGCGGGCTGGAATGAGTGCGACCACCTCTGGCGCAGTGCGAGTAGCCATGAGTCAGCGTCCGCCTTAGGTTGTGTCAGGGCATGTTGAGCTCGTGCAGATATTGCGTTGCTTGATCGACCAATTGCCATCACGCGGGCAAGGGCACCAGGGCCGAAGGGTCGGTTCCGCTTCCGCAGTGGTACGCTCGTCGCGATGTTCCCCCCATCGTGTCAGCCGACGTCGGTATCCCGGGGGAGCATGCGGGAGCGTCTCCTGCCGAACGAGGCTACGGTACCGTCCTTTCAGGTTTTCCCTGACGTGTTTCGCGGGACCAGCGCTCGGCCGCGGTTCTGCAACCCTCGCGAACAAGGGTCGCTAGTTGGTTGATCGGCAGACGAGGCACAAACGTTACGCCCTATCATCAGGGAGCAGATTTCCCGGGTCAGGAGACGTCACCAGGGGCGGACGGTGAGCCCGACCTTTTGAACTCCGCTCCTCCAGACGCCACCCGTAGCGCGCGGTACCGGCTCGTCCCGTCCCCGCAGGTCAAGCCGATGGCCGTGGCTGTCTCGCGCCGTCTCGTCCAGTCTGTGAGCGCACAGCCTGTGACCACACGGCGACCCATAGCCGTCCACATCGGACAGTCCACGTCCGGGTAACCACCCGATGTACCGAGTAACCACCCGATGCGCCAGCCAGGAGGCCAGTACTCCAGCCGTAGATCGTGATCGCGTGAGTTGGGCTTGTTGGTGTCGGTAGTGGCAGGCGCGGGCGTGGTGTTGGTGGCGGCGGCGCCAGGCTGACCAGGCTAGGGCCGCCTCGTCCAGCAGGTGGCTGCTGAGATCTTGGGGGTCAGCCAGTCCACTGTGTCGCGGCGCTGGGATGGGCGCGCGCCACGACGCCACGACGCCTACTGCTGGCAAACCTCCGGACTGGCCCAGGCGCTGCGCGAGCACCACGTGCTCGCCGATCTGGGCTACACGGCTGCGACGTGCTCACCGGCCACAAAACCCCCGCCGGAGGGGAGTTGACCAACAACCAGAAAGAGGTCGACACAAGCCTCTCCGCGTTGCGCGCCGCCGTGGAACGAGCCATCTCACACCTGAAGAACTGGCCAATCCTGGCCGGTCGCTACCGCGGCCCCTCGACACGTTCGACAGTGTCGTCCACGCCGTCGTTGCACTCACGTTCTTCGAACGGGGCATCACCGTTCGCGGATGCCCCCTCCCGGTATAATCGGGATGTGGGTAGGTCCGAACACCCGAGCGAGTCCCGAGTATCCCGTCCCGGTTACCGGGGCGGGGCGGTGAGTCGGCGTCACGTGTTGCAGCTGGGGGGCGTGGCGGCAGCCGGTGCGTTGCTGGTGGCGTGTAGTGGGGGTGAGACGTCGTCGGTGGGACCCGACAGTCCGGCGGTGGCGCAGGCCGAGGCACGCCGGCGCCGCAGCGGCCGCACGGTCACTTACGCGGTCACTGCCCGGCAGACCCAGATTGACCTGGGCGGGCCGGTGGTGACGACCTGGTCTTACGGCGACAGCGTGCCCGGACCGACCCTGCGGGCCCAACCCGGCGATGAACTGCGCATTGAGGTCAGCAACGGGCTGCCGCACCCCACGAGCGTGCACTGGCATGGGGTGGCGGTGGACAACGCCATGGACGGCGTGCCGCCGGTCACGCAACAACCCATCGATCCCGGATCGGGGATGCTGTACCACTACGTGGTGCCGACCATGGGCACGTACTGGTACCACCCCCACGTGGGTCTGCAACTGGACCGCGGCCTGTACGGGCCGCTTCTGCTCGACGATCCGCACGAGGCCGGCGACTATGACGTGGAGTTCGTGGTGGTCCTCGACGACTGGATCGACGGCCTGCACGGCCAGACCCCCAACTCGGTCTACGCCAGACTACGATCCAAGCGGCCGAACATGGGCACCGGCATGTCGATGGGCTCCGGCATGACGGGCTCTGGCGGCGGACCATCCTCCTCCCCGCTCGGGCCGGCTCCGGCCGACTACGCCTACCCGTACTACCTGATCAACGGCAAGATCAGCACCGCGCCCGTCACGCTGACCGCGAAGCCCGGGCAGCGCGCCAGGATTCGCCTGATCAACGCGGCCGCGGCCACCGCCTTCCAGATCGCCCTCGGCGGCCACAAGCTCACCGTCACCCACACCGACGGCTACCCCGTCCAGCCCGTCACCGTCGACACCCTCGTGATCGGCATGGCCGAACGCTACGACCTCACCGTCACCCTCGGCGACGGCGCGTTCCCGCTCCTCGCTGTTCCGCTGGGCGCGGCCGGCCAGGCTCTAGCCGTGGTGCGCACCGGCACCGGCACCGCCCCAGCCCCCACGGCCCGGCCCCCCGAGCTGGACGGCCGGATGCTCGCGGTCAACCTCACCGACCTGGCCGCCACCCCCGCCGTCCAACTCCCCACATGGACTCCCGACGTCACCCACGACCTCGTGCTCTCCGGTGGCATGAGCCAGGGTTACACCTGGACCATCAACGGGCAGACCTACCCCGACAGCGCCCCCATGGACGTGCGGGAAGGACAACGCACCCGGCTGCGGTTCGTCAACCGCAGCATGATGTTCCACCCCATCCACCTGCACGGCCACACCTTCCAAGTCCGCGCCGCCGACCAGGGAGTAGGGCCGCGCAAGGACACCGTCAACGTCCTGCCCATGCAGACGGTGACCGTCGACTTCGTCGCCGACAACCCCGGCCAATGGGTTGTGCACTGCCACAACCTCTACCACCAACAAGCCGGCATGATGAGCGTGCTCAGCTACCGGATGTGAGCTGGCACGGCCGTGGGTCACCGGGCGCCGTTGCGGCGTCATCAGTTGCTCGCACGAGGACACGGCGCCGAGCTGACAGCGGAGCGCGCAACGCGGCGTGCGACCACAATGCGACCACACACCCATGATCCAGACTCTCCCACGGCCCCGCGGAGCCGGTTTCCCCGGGTCAGGAGCCCTCACCAGGGGCGGACGGTGAGCCCGACCTTCTGGAACTCCTTGAGGTCGCAGTAGCCGGTCTTGGCCATCGCGCGGCGCAGCGCACCGAACAGGTTGATCGTGCCGTACGGGCTGGACGAGGGGCCGAACAGCACGGTCTCCAGATCGTGGCCGGCGAGTGCGAACGGGGCGACGTCGCTGCGCGGCAGCGACGGGTGCGCCGCGGCCGAGGTCCAGTACAGCCCATGTCCGGGGGCCTCGTCGGCGTCGGCGAGCTGCTCGCCGAGCATCACGGCGTCGGCGCCGCAGGCGATGGCCTTGGCGATGTCACCGGAGCCCGTGATGCCACCGTCGGCGATGACGTGGACGTAGCGCCCGCCGGTCTCGTCGAGGTAGTCGCGGCGGGCGGCCGCGGCGTCGACGATCGCGGTCGCCATCGGCACGCCGATGCCCAGGACCGTGTCCGTCGTGGTCGCCGAGCCCTGCCCGTACCCGACGATCACGCCGGCCGCCCCGGTCCGCATGAGGTGCATCGCGGTGCGGTAGTCCCCGACCCCGCCGGCCACCACCGGCACGTCGAGGTCGGCGATGAACTGCTTGAGGTTCAACGGCTCCGCGTCGAGCAGGCTCCGCCGCGTCACGTGCTCGGCGGAGATGATCGTGCCCTGCACGACGAGGATCTCCACCCCGGCGGCGAGCAGGTCACCGGTGAGTTCGCGGGCGCGCTGCGGGCTCACCCTGGCCGCGACCGTCACCCCCGACTCCCGGACCTGCCGGATGGCGGCGGTGAGCAGGTCGACCCGGATCGGTGCGGCGTGCAGCCGCTGCAACAACGACACGGCGGCGGCGCCGTCGCCGCGCGACTCGCCCGGCCTCGTCCCGTTCTCCCACGCCCGCGCGATCTGAAACAGCGCGTCGACCGGATCCGGGTGGCGGGCCCACAGCCCCTCGGCGTTGAGCACGCCAAGACCACCCAGCTCGCCGATCCGCACAGCCGTTGCCGGCGAGACCACCGCGTCGCTGGGATGGGTCATCAGCGGGATCTCGAAGCGGTAGGCATCGAGCTGCCAGGCGGTGGAGACATCCTTCGAGGTCCGGGTTCGCCGGGACGGCACGATCGACACGTCGGCGAGGTCGTAGCCGCGGCGGGCACTTCGCCCCATGCCGATCTCGACGAGGTCGCGCACGGACGGTCTCCTCAGTTCAGCAGGCCAGGTTCAGCAGGGCAGGTTCAGCCCCAGGTTCAGCAGGGCAGACCAGCAGGTCACGAGCATCAACGGCTGGTGTAGTTCGGCGCCTCTACGGTCATCGTCACGTCGTGCGGGTGGCTCTCCTTGAGACCGGCCGCGGTGATCCGCACGAGCTGGGCCTGCTGCAGCTCGGCGACGCACGTGGCACCTGCGTACCCCATCGCGGCCCGCAGCCCGCCGACGAGCTGGTGGACCACCTGCGACAGCGGCCCGCGGAACGGCACCCGCGCCTCGACCCCCTCGGGGACGAGCTTGTCGTCGGAAAGCACGTCATCCAGGGCATAACGATCCCGGGAATAGGCGCGACCGGCTGCGCGGGCGGCCATCGCACCCAGCGACCCCATGCCCCGATAAAACTTGTACTGCTCGCCACCCACCAACACCACCTCGCCCGGCGCCTCAGCCGTGCCCGCGAGCAGCGAACCCAGCATGACGCTGTCCGCACCGACCGCGATGGCCTTGGCGATGTCACCGGAGTACTGCAGGCCGCCGTCGCCGATCACCGGCACGCCAGCCGGAGCCGCCACCGACGCCACCTCGTAGATCGCGGTGACCTGCGGGACCCCGACCCCGGCGACCACCCGCGTCGTGCAGATCGAGCCCGGGCCCACCCCGACCTTGACCGCGTCCGCGCCCGCCGCCACGAGGGCCCGAGCCCCCGCCCTGGTCGCGACGTTGCCGCCCACCACGTCGACCCGTTCGCCCAGCCCGCCCTTGAGCTTGGCGACCATGTCGACGACCCCCCGGGAGTGGCCGTGCGCGGTGTCCACGACGAGCACGTCGACGCCTGCGTCGACGAGCATCATGGCGCGGTCGTGGGCGTCCGCGCCGACCCCGACGGCGGCACCGCACAGCAGGCGACCGTCCGGGTCCTTGGTGGCCAACGGGTACTGCTCGGTCTTCACGAAGTCCTTGACGGTGATCAGCCCGCGCAGGATGCCGGCGCCGTCGACGATCGGCAGCTTCTCCACCTTGTGCCGGCGCAGCAGCCCGAGGGCGGCCTCGGCGGTGACCCCGACCTGCGCGGTGACCAGCGGCGGCTTGGTCATCACCTCGCTCACCGGGCGGCTGTGGTCCACCTCGAAGCGCATGTCGCGGTTCGTGATGATCCCGACCAGGGTGCCGTCCGGGTCGGTGACCGGCACCCCGGAGATCCGGAACCGGGCGCACAGCGCATCCACGTCGGCGAGGGTGTCGGTGGGGGCGCACGTGACCGGGTCGGTGACCATGCCCGCCTCGGAACGCTTGACGGTCTCCACCTGGGCGGCCTGCTCGACCGCGGGCAGGTTGCGGTGCAACACCCCCATCCCGCCGTGGCGGGCCATCGCGATGGCCATCCGGGACTCGGTGACGGTGTCCATCGCCGAGGACACCAGCGGGATCCGCAGCGCGACGTTGCGGGTGAGCCGCGTCGCGGTGTCGGCCTCGGCGGGCACCACGTCGGACTCGGCCGGCAGCAGTAGCACGTCGTCGAAGGTGAGGCCGAGCAGCACGAACTTCTCCGGCACCTCCGCGGCGGTGACAACCATGCCGGAATGGTATCCGCGCCGCGCCGGTCTTCCCGCCGGCACGAGGGCGGACGACATTCAGGGCGGACGAGATCCAGATAGGACACCCCCCGCGGGGCCACCACAGCGTGTCGGTAGGTTCCGACATCGTGGTGTACGACGCCCTGCCGCCCGACCCGTTCGCTGGGGACCCGCAGGATCCCGCACGGGCACTTGCGGGCGAGGAGCCCGACCGGCCAACCGGCAAGCCAGCGGATACCGAGCGCGCCGAGGTGCTCGCCGACCTGGCCGACCTCGCCGTCTACCAGATGCTGTTGGAGCCGCGTGGCGTCCGCGGGATCGTCGTGGACTGCGACGACTGCCGCGAACAGCACTTCCACGACTGGCTACTGCTGCGGGCCAGCCTGTGGCAGTTGCTCCACGAGGGTCGCATGCGGCCACACGAGCCGCCCTTCGCCCCGGACGAGACGGCCTACGTCACCTGGGAGTACTGCCGGGGCTACGCCGACGGGGTACTCACGCTGGACCCAAGCGCGCTGGGCTGACTCACACCGGGCTCTCGCCGGCCGGGCCGGGCCTGCGCACCGGGCCCGGTGTGGACCCGGTGCTCGTGGCGTGGCCCGTGCTGGATCTGAGCGTCGGCGACGGCGAGGGCGGCGACGGGCTCGTGGGGCCCGGGCTGCCGCTCGGACCGGTGGGCCGGGAGCTCACGGGTGGCTTGGTGGTGGTCGTGGCCGTGGTGGTCGGGGGAGCGGTCGTGGTGGTGGGCGGAGCGGTGGTCGTAGTAGTAGGCGGAACGGTCGTGGTAGGGGTGGGCGGAGCGGTGGTGGGCGGACTGCTCACCCCGGGCGGCGCCACCGGGGCAGTCGAGCTGGTGGACGTCGAAGGGGAAGGCGTCGAGGGCGCGGTCGCGGCGGGAGCCGCCGCCAGCTCCTGCTGGAGCCGACTCTGGCGGGCCTGCAGTCCGGCGAGGCCGTCCTCGGGCCGCACCGCGGGCAGGTTGGTCCTGGCCGCGGCGAGTTCCCCTCTCGCCTTCGTGATGTCACCGGCCGCCAGCGCCTGGCTCGCGTCGTTCAGCTTGTCGTTGGCGGTCTGCGCCGCCTCCACCGACTGCGCCCGCTCGGCGTAGAGCACCTTGGAGACGCCCCACAACGGGGTGCCGGGTACAGCCGTGTGAGCGGCGATCGCGACCGCGGACATGACGATGACGAGCACCGCCGCAGCTCCCGCCAGCGGGGCGAAGAGCGGCATCCGCCGGGGCTTCCGGGCAGCGGTGTGCAGCAGGTGGCCCGCGCGTTCCAGGCTCACCAGCTCGGGCACCGGCTCGGAGTCGATGTCGCGCCGCCACTCGAGCAGCAGTGCGGCCAACGCCCCCGCGGAGCCGTCCGGGATCGGCAGCTTGCGGTCCAGCGGAGCAGCGGCGATCGCATCCAGCAGGGCGTCGTCCGCCCGCAGGGCCGAGAGATCCACCGGCTCGTCGAAAGGTGCTTCGTCTGGGCTCCATGATGCCCCGTTGCCAGCCAGTTAGACCACCTCCTCCGCGGACATCGAGATCCGTAGCCGCCGTAACGCCCGGTGCTGGGCGACCCGGACCGCACCAGGGGTGGAGTCCACCGCCGCCGCGGTCTCCTCGGCCGAGAGACCAGCGACCACCCGCAGCACGAGGATCTCCCGCTGGTTGGCCGGCAGCACATCCAGCCACCGGCTCATCTGCTCGGTGAGTGCCCGGTTCAGCGCCCGCTGCTCGGGCCCGTCCCCGACGTCGACCTTGTCGGGGAGCTCGGCGACCGGTTCGGACCTGCTGCGCGCAGCCGCACGATGGGCGTCAACGACCTTGTGGGCGGCGATGCCGTACACGAACGCCAGGAAGGGACGCCCCTGGTCACGGTAACTTGACAGCGCCGTGATCACTGCGCAACACACCTCCTGGGCCACATCGTCGGCAGACGCGTACGACCTCTCCTGGCTTCCCAACCGGGAGCGGCAGTACCGAACCACGAGCGGACGGATGTACCGCAGTACCTCCTCGAGCGCCCGACGATCGCCGCCGACGGCGGCGGCCACCAGGTGCTCGACTTCGTCCCTCGGTTCAGTCATCGCAGAATGCAGCCCATGCGTTACGCAAAACGAGTCCTTGGTCCTGCTTGCGTCCGCCGGCAAGACCCCCGTCAGACGCTACCGGTTGCAGGCTGTGTACGGGCAGGGGGCAACGCCCATTCACCCACTGGGTACCCGCAGGCTGCTGACGGTACGTGACGATTCAGAGGACCGGCGGGTGGCAACAGCGAAGATCAGGAGACCAACCCGCGACGGAAACCGTGGGCGACGGCCTGCGCCCGGTCCCGCACGCCGAGCTTGCGGAACAGCCGCCTGGCGTGGGTCTTCACGGTGTCCTCGGACAGGTACAGCTCACGCCCGATCTGTCCGTTGCTCTTGCCCTGGCTCATGCCGCGCAGCACCTGCAGCTCGCGCTCGGTGAGCTGGATGCCCGAGTCCGCCGGCGCTCGCGGGGCCGGCACCGCTGCGCTGGCCAACGTGTGCGCCAGCGCGGCGACCAGCTCCGGACGTGACGCGTCCCACCGCAGGTACCCGCGCGCGCCGCCGGCGATCGCCGCGGCGATGCTGCCGGCGTCGTCGGGCGCCCCGAACACGATGACGTTGGCCTGCGGGTGCGAGGCGACCAGCCGCCGGGTGGCCTCCACCCCGGTCGGCACGGCGCGCTGGGTTCCGACCAGGACCACGTCGACGGGCTGCCGGGTGAACCGCGCCACGAGCTCGTCGCCGTGGGCCACACAGTCGATGCGGTGCACACCAGGTACCGCTGACATCACGCGGGTAAGGCCCTCGCGGACGCTGCGTCGGTCGTCACAGATCAGCACCGTCGTCACGGGCACTCCTTCCTGAGACCGTTCGTACAGCCGCGTGACATGCCCTTCCTCCTATCGGCCGACCCGAGGGTGCACCCTGACTCGGCCCGGTGCGGAATTCTCCCGGATCGAGCGCGCCGGCCACCCCGGTGTACCTCGTTCTGCCGCGTCAATCTTCACCCGCTTGAGTTAACGGCGCGGGGAGCGTCCGGTGACGCGCGAATCTCGGTGGCGGTGGCGGTGGCGGTGCCCCTGGGATGGGGCGGGAGGTGGCTCGGTGACCTCGGACGGGCAGTTGAACCGGGGTCGACGCGGTTCTACCGTCGCCGTTGGAGGGGACGCTGGAGGGTCGGGGCTCGTCATGCGGCGCCCGGCGGAGGGCAGGGTCAGTCGGGTGTCGACCACGGGTGGATCGGCACCGGACTCGGCCGGCGCCGATCCACCCGTGACCACTCCAGTCGCGGTCAGTGAGCGTGGCCGTGAGCGTGACCACCGGCCGCGGCGGCCGCCGGCTTCTCCGGCTTGTCGACCACCGAGCTCTCGGTGGTGAGCACCATGCGGGCGATGGACGCCGCGTTGGCCACCGCCGAACGGACCACCTTGACGGGGTCGACGATGCCGGCGGCGACGAGGTCGCCCAGCTCGCCCACCGCGGCGTTGAAGCCGCTGCCCCACTCCCGCTCGCGGACCTTGCCGACGACGACCGGGGCCTCCTCGCCGGCGTTGGCCGCGATCCAGTGCAGCGGAGCGGCCAGCGCGCGGGCCACGATCGCGACCCCGACCGCCTCGTCGCCCGACCGACCGAGACCGTCCCGCAGCTCGGTGGCGGCGTGCAGCAGCGCTGAGCCACCGCCGGGCACGATGCCCTCCTCCACGGCCGCCTTCGTCGCCGCCACCGCGTCCTCGATGCGCAGCTTGCGTTCCCGCAGCTCGACTTCGGTGGCCGCGCCCACCCGGACGACGGCCACGGCGCCGGCAAGCTTGGCGAGCCGCTCCTGCAGCTTCTCGCGGTCCCAGTCGGAGTCGGTGTCCTCGATCTCGCGACGTAGCTGGTCGATGCGGGCGTCGATGTCGTCCTTGCTCCCACCGCCCTCGACCAGCGTGGTCTTGTCCTTGGTGACCACGACCCGCCGGACCCTGCCGAGCACCTCGAGCCCGACCTCGGCGAGCGTGAGGCCGACCTCGGGGCTGACGACCCGGCCGCCGGTCGCGATCGCCAGGTCCTCCAGGAAGGCCTTGCGGCGGTCTCCGAAGAACGGCGCCTTGACCGCGCAGCCCCGCAGCGTCTTGCGCATCGCGTTGACGACCAGGGTGGACAGCGCCTCGCCCTCGACCTCCTCGGCCACGACGAGCAGCGACTTGCCGGCGTCGAGCACCTTCTCCAGCACCGGCAGCAGGTCGGCCACCGCGCTGATCTTCTCCCGGTGCAGCAGGACGTAGACGTCCTCCAGCACCGTCTCCATCCGCTCGATGTCGGTGACGAAGTTGGGCGAGATGAAGCCCTTGTCGAACTGGAGGCCCTCGGTGATCTCCAGCTCGGTCGCCAGGCCCCGACCCTCCTCGACCGTGATGACGCCGTCCCCGCCGACCTGCTCCATCGCCTCGCCGATGAGCTCGCCGATGTCGGGGTCGCGGGAGGCGACGGTGCCGACGGCCGTGATCCCCTCCTTGCCGTTGACCGGGGTCGCGCGGTCCCGGAGCACCTCGTCGATCCGCTCGGCCGCGGCCAGCATCCCGGCGCCGAGCGCCATCGGGTTGGCGCCCGCGGTGACGTTGCGCAGCCCGTCTGTGACCATGGCCTGGGCCAGCACGGTGGCCGTGGTGGTGCCGTCGCCAGCGACGTCGTTGGTCTTCGTGGCGACGTTCTTGGCGAGCTGGGCGCCGAGGTTCTCGAAGGGATCGGACAGGTCGATCTCGCGGGCGATCGTCACACCGTCATTGGTGATCGTCGGGCCACCGTACTTCTTCTCCAGCACGACGTGGCGACCCCGGGGGCCCAGGGTCACCTTGATCGTGTCGGCAAGCTGGTTCACCCCGCGTTCCAGCGCCCGGCGCGCCTGCTCGTCGAAGCTGATCAGTTTGGGCATCTGTTGCCTCTCTCGGGGTACCTTCGCGACGGCTGAGCCGTCAGCCCTCCTGGAACCTGGATACGACGCCGCCCCGCCAGCCCGGGAGTGCCGGACCGCCGGGGCGGCGTGTCACGTTGTTGATCTAAAGTGTGGCGGGA
>JAVKSM010000092.1:0-13959 GCA_039583705.1 Pseudonocardiaceae bacterium | reverse complement strand
CCGGCTGACGTTGCCGGCTGACGTTGCCGGCCGGCGGCGGCTCGTCCAGCTGATGTTCACCTCCCTTGCCCGAATCGTGCGAAGTTGGTGACTTCAGGGGAGCAGGGCCTTGCTCACCGCCTGGTAGGTGGGCAGCGGGTCGGGATCCAACGTCTGGATGCACACGTGGTCGGCGCCGGCGTCCAGGTGGGCGGTGATCCCGCGGGCGATCGTCTCAGCGTCACCGTGCAGCACGAGGGCGTCGATGAGCCGGTCGCTGCCGCCCTTGTTCAGGTCGGACTCGTCCCAGCCGAGCCGCAGCAGGTTTTTCCGGTAGTTGACCAGGTGGAGGTAGGGATTCTCCACGGCCCGGCGGCCGATCGCCCGGGCCTGCTCGGGATCGGTGTCCAGCACGACCTTCTGTTCCGGGGCGAGCAGCACGCCTTCGCCGAGCACCTGACGTGCCTCGCGGGTGTGCTCTGGGGTGGTCAGGTAGGGGTGCGCGCCCGCGGCTCGCTGAGCAGCCAGCCGCAACACTTTCGGGCCGAGAGCGGCGAGCACCCGGCGGGACACCGGCACCTCGGCCGCGTCAAGCTGGTCGAGGTATTCGACGATCTTGTCGTATGGCTTGCGGTACTGCTTGGTGGCCTCCGGGTGGCCGATGCCGACACCTAGCAGGAACCGGCCGGGATGCCGGTCCTCGATGCGGTGGTAGGACGCGCTGACGGTGGCCGCGTCGTCCTTCCACATGTTCACCACCCCGGTGGCGACCTCGATGTGGTCGGTCGCGTCGAGCAGGGTGTCCACGACGCCGAGGTCCCCGTCGGGCGAGCCGCCGACCCAGATCGCGCCGTAGCCGAGTTTCTCGACCTCCTGCGCGAGTTGGGGGGTGAGCATGGGGCCAGGGCGCCAGATGCCGATCTTGCCCAGTTCGATTGCCATGACGCTCCCAACCCAGGGGCACCTGGCATGTATTCCCCTACTATGCTGTAGCTTTGGACTGTCATGATCCCTTACACACCCAATTGGGACGCCACGACCTGCCCCGCGACCTGTCCGCGGTGATAGACCCGTAGTCAAGCGGGTTCGGGTCCCTGGCGAGTCCCCGGTGGCGCTACATGGGGCCCACTCGCCGCCGTCGTCCATCACGTCCTTCCAGCCGTGGGTCTCCGGCTGCTGGAATACCCGGGCCGGTGTTGCGGTGTCCGGTACGAGGGGGGCCGAAGTGGTCCGCGTCGTCGGGTCGTAGAGGTTCCTCCCGGCGGCGTCGGACACGACCAAGCGGGCCCCTTGCTGGTCGAGGGGTTGGAACTGGGATTGGTGGATGTGCATGGGGTGGGTGTCACCGGTGGTGTTGATGAACCGCCATAGCTGCCACTGCCCGAGTTGCGGGCGCAACGCGACCCGGTCGTAGAACGACACCCGGGTTCCCGAGCTGGTCTGGTCGTCGGCCATCCATCCTTCGACTCGGTAGGTCTTGGGTGCGGAGTCGCCGGGAAGTTGCAGCGCGATCCGCCCGGCCGGATCCTCGACGATCTCCTGGAGGTAGAGGTGGCCAGGCGGGTCGGTCTCGGCGAGCAGGACGACGCGGTGTACGTGTCCCTCGATGGAGAACGGCGGGGGCTCGTTCGACGGTGGGGGCTCGACGATCTCGTGGACGAGCCGGCGGAACGCCGGGTTGAGCTCGGCGGCGGCGACCGTGTCGCGCACCGGTCCTGGTCGGCCGGCATGCGCGGCGTCGGGGTCGACGTCGATCCGCATCACCCACGGATAGGGGTTACGCCCGGGCCGGTCCCCGATGGCCAGCAGCGATTCCAGCGGGGGCGGTGGCGAGCAACCAGCGGCCTGACCCCACCCAGCCCTTCCCCGTCCCGGCCCCATCACGCCGTTGCCGAGGAAGCGTCAACGTGGAGCGCCCGTGCGCGTCCCCCTCTGGGCGACCTCTGGGCGTCCACACCACACGGTCGTGCCAGGCCGCTGGAGTCGGGCACATCGTCACACCAGGCTTCGTTCCCGCGGGTACGGGGCGAGCGACCGCACCCGCCCGCAAGTACCGAGCGACGGAGTTCCAGACGGGCATCATGAGGTCGGGTGGGCCGGGATGCGCGCGGTGTAGTTGCCGACCGGTGCGCGCAGGCCGACGGCGAACCGGTTCCAGCCGTTGATCGCGACGACGGCCAAGGTGAGCGCCACGACCTCCTCAGGAGAGAAGGCGGCGGCGACCGGGGCATAGGCCTCGTCCGGCGCCCCAGTCTGCGGCAGCAGGGTGAGGCTTTCGCACCATCCGAGTGCGGCCCGCTCCCGGTCAGTGAAGCAGGGCGCCTCCCGCCAGGCGGCGACCAGGTGCATCCGGTCGTCGGACTCGCCGAAGGCCCGGGCGTCCTTGGTGTGCATCTCCAGGCGATGCGCACAACCGTTGATCTGGGAGGCTCTGATCTTCACCAGTTCCAGCAGCAGCGGTTCCAGGGAGCCAGTGTGCACCGCCTTCTCCAGGCCGAGCATCGCGGTTCGGGCGATCGTCGCCTCCTCGGCCATACCCCCGGTCGACTCGTCCGGCGTCGGCGAGCAGGGCGAGCACGGCGACGGTGATACCGGCGGCATCGGTGCCGACGTGCGCGCGCAGGTCTTCACGGGGCTCGGACCCCGAGCGTGGAGGCATCCTCACAGCCTGATTGTTCCACGATTCCAATATAAAAAACAAGTAACAATAGGTTCTATAGAACCTCTTACGGACGTATGGCGACCGTGAGCAGCACCGCCGCGTCTTCGGTCGCGTGCAGGTGGTGCCGCAGCGGCGGGATGAGCAGCAGGTCGCCGGTCCGACCCTCCCAGGATGCCTCACCGGCGCTGAGGCGGACCCGGCCGGACAGCACGTACACGGTGGCGTCACCGGGGTTCTCGTGCTCGGCTAACGTGGTCCCCGCGGTGAGCGCCACCAGGGTCTGCCGGAGCAGTTTTTCGTGCCCGCCGTAGACGGTCTCGGCACTGCGCCCGGCGCTGGTCTGCCGGGCCTTCTTCAGGTGCTCGCGGGCCAGCGCATCGAGCGACAGCTTCTGCATCGCGGTTCCCTCTCCGTCGTTACCGGCGTGCCATCAGGCACCATCAGATAGTCGCGCAACGCGACCGCGTTGTTTGTACTCGTGGTCACGCGAGCTGTAGAGCAGGGTCCCGTCACCGGCCGCGGCGGCGTCCAGTCGACCTGGACGGTGGCCTCGTTGCGTCGGTCGAGGCGAGGAACGCCTGGTCACCCATGCCGCCGCCCCGACAGTGCCCTCAGCCGGGCGACACACAGGTTCGGGGTCACGAACGGTTCCAGGGTCTCGGCGTCCAACGGGGCGCGCGCCTCGGCGAGCGCGCCCTGCATCAGCCCCAGGTGGATCGCGCAGACCACGTCGGTGTGCCGTTCGGCGACGTCGCGGAACGGGCAGTGGTGCAGCCGCACCTCAAACCCCTCGCCGTCGGCGCGCGCGTCGGGCTGAAAGCCGATCGCGTCGAGTACCCGAAGCAACCGCGCCGTGGCCTCCTCCGCGTCGATCCGCTGCGACGGCGCGGGCCGCTCGACGAGGTGCCGCCCCCACGCCCGGCCGGCTTCGACAGCCGCCGGGCCGGCACCGTCGAGGGAGGCGACCAGCCCGGTCAGCATCTCGGCGAGCAGGCCGAAGCTCCGCGGGCCCGCATCCTGCGCCCGGGCGGTGTAGAGGATCCGCGGCCGACCAGGAGTGTCCCGCCCCTCGACCGTCCGCTCGGCCAGCCCGTCGCCGACCAGTCCGTCGAGATGGAACCGCGCCGTATTCACGTGCAGCCCGGTGCATTCGGCCACCTCGGCCACGCTCAGCGGCCCGATCGCCTCCCGCAGTCGGGCGAGCACCTCACCGCGGCGGGTGCCCACCGCTCGCTCGGTCGGCGGGTCGACGAGAGTCGAGGCGCTCGCGGTGGGATTCTCCTGGGTGATCGACATAGAAACAAGTTTAACTCGTGTCAGTCCTCCCAAGGACAGGACTGAGTGGGGAAGACGATCGCGCCAGGCTGGTGGCAGGCCAGCGCAAGAGGGTATAAACGGGACGAAGTAGTTTTATAGCGAGGTGGCCGGTGGTCCCTCACCCACCGTCGGCACCGGCGGTCGCCTCCCAGGGCGGCTGGAACTGGTCGACTGCCGCGGTCAGATCCTCCAGCGCGACCGCGTAGACGAGCTCCTGCGGGTCGCGGATGCCGGCGGCGACGTGGCGGCGCAGCGAATCGTCGTAGTCGGTGCCGGCGGCCATCGCGTGGCCGAGGATGGTCGGGTTGGATGTCAGCCCGGTCACCGCCAGCTCATCGATGTAGCGGGCCAGCGTGCCGGGACCCGCGCTCCGGGCGGCAGGCTCGGGCACGCGGGTAGGGACTGGGCAGGGACGGGCCACGGCGCTGAGCCGGACGCACCGTTCGGGCTGACAGGATCGAGTCGGAAGGACAACCCGGGAGGACCTGCGTGATCACAACTCGGCAGCGTCGCCGCGGGTCAGCCGGTGGCGAGGACACCGGGGTTCACGTGGCGTCCATTCGTCGGCTGGAGGCCGCGACGAAGCGCCTGCCCCCGGGGGCGTTCTCCTTCGTCATGGCCACCGGCATCGTGTCCACCGCCCTGCGGCTGGTCCACCAACCGGTGCTGTCCGCGGTGCTTCTGGCCGCAGCAATCGCGGGCGGGGTGGGGCTGCTCGGGCTGTCCGCGGGGCGGCTCGTCCGCTTCCCGCGCGACCTGCTGCGCGACGCCACCGACCCGGAGCGGGCGTTCGGGTTCTTCACCGTGGTAGCCGCGCTGAATGTGATCGGCCTCCGCGTCGACCTCGCCGGGCATCCGGCGCCAGCGCTCGGGCTAGCGGCTGCCAGCGTCCCGCTATGGCTACTCCTCACCTACGCCATCCCCGGCGGGCTGATGCTCGGCACCCGAACGGTCCCGGTGATCAGAGGCGTCAACGGCAGCTGGTTCCTATGGGTCGTCGCGACCCAGTCGCTGGCGGTGGCCGCTGCCACTATCGGCCACGATCAGCGCGACCTGGCCGGCGCGATGGCGTCGGCCGCGGTCGGCTTGTGGGGCATCGGTGTGGTGCTGTACCTGATGCTCATCGGTCTGGTGACGCTCCGGCTGCTCAGCCTGCCGGTCAACCCGCACACATTCAGCCCGGCGTACTGGATCTACATGGGGGCGACGGCGATCACCGTGCTCGCCGGCGCGCATATCCTGGCGCTGCCCGCCGGTCTGCCGGCGCTGCGGGCCACGGCGGCGGTGGTGTCCGGGCTGACCTACCTGCTGTGGGCGTTCGGTAGCTGGTGGATCCCACTGCTACTGGTGTTCGGGGCGTGGCGGCATGGCATCCGCCGGGAGCCGGTGCGGTACGAATCCGGGCTGTGGAGCATGGTCTTCCCGCTGGGAATGTACGCGGTGGGCAGCATCCTGTACGGCCGGACCGAGCACCTGACGTTCATGGTCGACGTCGGCCGGGTCGAGGCATGGGGGGCGTTCACCGCGTGGGCGCTGGTCACCATCAGCATGATCGCCTCGGTGGTGCGAAGCCGCGGCGGTCGGGTCGAGCACCAGCAGTCGGGTCCACCGGGTGGGCCGAACCATCACGCGGCCCCTCCCTCAAGCCGAGGGCTTGATTCTGCCAATCTAGAGGAGTAAATACAAGAGAACCTAGGTTTTACAAGCCACAGGGACTGTCACGGGCACTGCTACGGGTCACTCCCGGGTGAGCCGCGCTGGACCGAGCCGGGAGGCCATCATGTCGATGCTCAGCGACCGCGCCGGCCGCCGCGTCGTCGCGGTCTGATGGCACCGATCACCGGGCCTGGGGAGCCTGCCGCGCGGCGGGCGCGGTCGGCGCAGCCGGACCTCGAAGCCGACAGCGGTGACCCGGCCTGCTGGGCGCACCTGGTCTGCCCGGACTGCGGTCGGCTCAACGATTCCGAACACCCGGTCTTCTGCGAAGGCTGCGGCGCTGCCTTCGCCAACCGGTGACGCCCAATCGGGTGCGCTGAGGATGGGACGGGGTCCGGTGGGGAGTTCCCGCGGCCGGAACCGAGTCCCGGGGGCGCTACGAGGCGTTCGGCGCCGGTGAGCTGGCCAGCCCGACGGGTCGCGGCACACTCGCCGGCCGCAGCCTAGTCGACTGCAACGCACTGGCCGCCCGGCTGAGTTGGCTGCCGTCCCACCCGGCGTTCAACCGCAACCCGCTCAACCTCGCCGACGAGGCCGCGGCCGCCGGGCAGGACGTCGGCGACGACGTCGTCTCCCAACTGCGAGACGGCAAGCTCCGGTTCGCCGCCGAGGGTACGGCGCCGCCCCGCCCGTCGAACCGGGCACCAGCGGTCGGCGGTGGCGACGCATCGGGCTTCGCTACTGAGTGGCAGACAAGCCGAGTATGAGCGCCGCCCGTTTGTCCCCTGATTCAGGCGCACTGCTGGGTGAAGGTTACATGGGTCCCATCCCGCCGCCGTCGTCCATCACCATGACGGTGACCACGAAGGGCCGCATCATCTCGGTGTCCTCATGCTCCAGGATGTGGCAGTGGTAGACGTAGCGGCCGGGGATGTCGAAGCGGATGGCGACTGTGACGGCGTTGCCCGGGTCGACGCGGATCACGTCCTTCCAGCCGTGGGTCTCCGGCTGCTGGAATACCCGGGCCGGTGTTGCGGTGTCCGGTACGAGGGGGGCCGAAGTGGTCCGCGTCGTCGGGTCGTAGAGGTTCCTCCCGGCGGCGTCGGACACGACCAAGCGGGCCCCTTGCTGGTCGAGGGGTTGGAACTGGGATTGGTGGATGTGCATGGGGTGGGTGTCACCGGTGGTGTTGATGAACCGCCATAGCTGCCACTGCCCGAGTTGCGGGCGCAACGCGACCCGGTCGTAGAACGACACCCGGGTTCCCGAGCTGGTCTGGTCGTCGGCCATCCATCCTTCGACTCGGTAGGTCTTGGGTGCGGAGTCGCCGGGAAGTTGCAGCGCGATCCGCCCGGCCGGATCCTCGACGATCTCCTGGAGGTAGAGGTGGCCAGGCGGGTCGGTCTCGGCGAGCAGGACGACGCGGTGTACGTGTCCCTCGATGGAGAACGGCGGGGGCTCGTTCGACGGTGGGGGCTCGACGATCTCGTGGACGAGCCGGCGGAACGCCGGGTTGAGCTCGGCGGCGGCGACCGTGTCGCGCACCGGTCCTGGTCGGCCGGCATGCGCGGCGTCGGGGTCGACGTCGATCCGCATCACCCACGGATAGGGGTTACGCCCGGGCCGGTCCCCGATGGCCAGCAGCGATTCCAGCGGGGGCGGGCTGTCGCCGCCGAACGGGGCCTGCGCGGAATTGACCAGATAGAGGGTGCTCTGCTGCGTGAGCCCGGTGAGGTCGAGCAACACGTCGAGGCGCTCCGCCGAGGCAAGGGTGAGCGCGTCATCCGCGGCCGGTTGCCAGGCCCGCCAGAGCAGACCGCCATCGGCGCCGATGACCAGGAGCCGGTCGTGTGCCGGGGTGACGTGCCCGTCGTCTGTGACGCTGACCAGGTGCAGCCGGTAGGCGCGGGCGTTGCTGCTGTTGAGCAGCCGCAGCCGGAAGACCTCTGGCCGAAGCCGTAGCCGTGGCCAGAGCAGGCCGTTGACCAGGGTGAGTGGGCCGAAGAACTCGGCAGTGTCGTGAGTCGTCTTGTGCAGCAGTCGCAGTTCGCCGTCGACCACGTCGAGGTTGCGGTCCTGCAGCAGCAGGTGGACTTCGCCCTCATCCGCGCAGGTTGGTAGGCCCAGCTCGGCCTCGCGCGGATCCCGGATGAGGTAGGAGCCGGCCAGACCCGCGAAGTTGTGGTAGCGGGTGCCGTTCATCGCATGGTCGTGGTACCAGAGGTGCGCGCCGACCTTCCCCAAGCCGATGTCGGTGTTGTCGTAGGTGTTCTCGAACGCGTCGAGCTGTTCACCGCCGGAGGCGGTCATATTGTCGGGCCAGCCGTCGGAGTCCGAGCGCGAGTGGCCGCCATGCAGGTGCACTGATGTCCAGCCGATCGGTGCGGCGGAGGTGTCCTCCGGTACGCCGCCTTGGCCACCGAGGTAATTCTGCACCGAGTCGGCGTCGCCGCCAGGATCGTCGAGGATCGAGGTCGCGAATGGGAGCTGCGGCACCGGCCGGGTGGGATCCTGCGGATAACGGGATGCGGGCAGGCGGTTGCGCCAGCGAACCCTCACCCTGCGGCCGGCGGGTACCTCCAACAGCGGGCCCGGCGAGCTGATCTCACCGCCGAACCCGAAGCCCCACACCGGCACCGTGGGCAGATCCGGGTGCATCCGCATGGCGGTCTCGGCCAGATCGAGCTCGACGACATCCTCCGCCGACAGGACCACCGCGTTCGCCGGGCGCAGCACCGCACGGAACGGTTCGATCGTCCTGTTGTCCGCAGCGGTCGGGTCCGGTGGACCCGGCAGGCCCAGCGGCCCGGTGGTTCCGGTGATTTCCTCCGTACCGACAGCAGACATCCCAAACCCCCTCGCAAGAACGTCCCCGCAGACCCGGGGACGCGCAAGGAGATCGCCACCGGCGTCTGGCGGGGTGAAGTGTAGGCCACGGCTTGTCAGGCAGGAACCGAATAACTGGGGCTCCTCAGTGCCCAGGAAAGTCCTGAGTTGCGGCGTGTCGGTCAAACGAAGCCGTCACTCCTGCTGCATCCCGCAGCGCACACCGGACATACGCGCCCGATCGCCACGGTGATCCGTGCCAACGTGGGCGTGCACCTGATGTGCCACGCTGGCGCGGGAAGCCGGCGCCGCCGGGCAGGGCACCCGCAAGGCAGGGCACCCGCAAGGCAGGGCACCCGCAAGGCAGGACACCCGCAAGGCAGGACACCCGCAAGGCAGGACACCCGCAAGGCAGGACACCCGCAAGGCAGGGCACCGGGGGCACCCGCGGGACCGGGCGGAGGTCCGGCACCAGCGAAACAAGCCGCGAAGGGCGAGGATGGCAAGCAGCCGAGAGTGGTTCGAGACGGTCGCCGAGGCGCAACGCCGGGCGAAGAAACGAGTTCCGAAGTCGGTCTACCACGCGCTGCTCGCCGGCTCCGAACAGGGTTTCACCCTCAACGACAACGTGAACGCGTTCAGCGAGCTGGGATTCCTGCCACACGTCGCCGACCTGCCCGCAACCCGGGACCAGGCCACCACGGTGCTCGGCCAGGAGGTCTCCTTCCCGGTGGTCATCTCACCTACCGGTGTCCAGGCGGTGAGCCCGGACGGGGAGGTCGCCGTCGCGCGCGCCGCCGCGGCGGCGGGCACGGCCATCGGGCTGAGTTCGTTCGCCAGCAAGCCGATCGAGGACGTCGTCGAGGTCAACCCGAAGACCTTCTTCCAGATCTACTGGTTGGGCAGCCGGGACCGCATCCTCGACGGTGTGGAACGCGCTGCGAAGGCGGGGGCGAAGGCACTGATCGTCACGCTGGACTGGACGTTCGCCACGCGTCGGGACTGGGGCAGCCCGCCGATCCCCGAGCGGCTCGACCTGAAGGCCGTGCTGAAGTTCGCCCCCGAGGGGATCGTCCGGCCCCGGTGGCTGCTGGGCTTCCTCCGCAGCCGCGAGCTTCCCGACCTGACGACGCCCAACCTCGCGGCACCCGGGGAGCAGGCCCCCACGTTCTTCGGGGCCTACGGCGAGTGGCTGCGGACGCCGTTGCCGACGTGGGAGGACGTGGCCTGGCTGCGCGAGCAGTGGGACGCTCCCTTTGTCGTCAAGGGGATCATGCGCCCCGACGACGCCCGGCGCGCGGTCGACATCGGCGCCAGCGCCATCTCGGTCTCCAACCACGGGGGCAACAACCTCGATGGCACGCCGGCATCCGTCCGGGCGTTGCCCGCAGTCGTCGACGCCGTCGGTGACCAGGTCGAGGTGCTGTTCGACGGCGGGATCCGGCGGGGCAGCGACGTGGTGAAAGCCCTCGCCCTCGGTGCCCGGGCCGTCCTCGTCGGCCGTGCCTGTCTGTGGGGGTTGGCCGCCGCTGGGGAAGCCGGCGTGCGCAACGTCCTGGCGATCCTGCGCAGCGGGGTCGACGAGGCGCTCCTCGGGCTCGGGCGGGCCTCGGTCCACGACCTCGTCCCCGACGACGTGATCGTCCCGTCCGGCTTCACCCGGCTACCGCGGAGCTGACCGGACGCGCCTGCCGCACTCCGCATACCGCCCGCCGCGCGACCGGCTCAGTCTTGGCCTCACCCCCTGGCCCGCACCTCGATCCGGCCCTGCTGGACTCGGGTCTCGTACACCGGCTGGGCGCTGCTCGCCGGCCCTCGAACAATCTTGCCGTCCGACAGCCGGAAAGTGCTCCCGTGCCATGGGCAGGTCACGCACCCGTCGTCGACCTTGCCTTCGTCGAGCGGTCCGCCCATGTGGCTGCAGGTGTTGGCCAGGGCGTAGATCCGCCCATCGCGCCGGTACAGCAGCACCGCCGCACCGGCCGCCGTCACCTTGATCGTCGACCCGTCACCGAGGTCACGGTCGGCGGCCACCGCGGTCCATTCGCTCGGCCGGTGCTCGAACGCGGTCTGGTTGACGTTGACGCCCTTGCCGAACGACAGGTGCCCACCGAGGTACGCGCTGCCCACCATGGTCGCGAAACCGGCGAGCCCGAGGGCACGGCCGGCGCGGCGGCGGCCGAGCTTGCGCGCCGCGAACGAGCTGCCGTAGAGCAGCAGCGTGACGGTATTCCCGACGGCGTGGACGAAACCGAGCCGGCTCTCCGGGCCGTAGGTGTCCGACCAGTCGTTGAGGCCGGACAGGGCGGTCGGCACCGCCGCGACGACACCGGCTCCCACCAGCAGGTCCGCGGCGGGCTCGGACGCCCGGCCGCCGACGGTGTCCAGCAGCACGGACGTGGTCCAGGCACCGATCGGGACGTCGGTGAGCATCGGGTGCGCCGGGTGCCCGAGGTACGTCCCGCTCAGCACGTTGCGGACCAACCGGGGTGCCACCATGCGGGAGACGAGCCGCATCAGGGGTTTGGCGGGCCGGTCGAAGAACTCGACGCCCTCCAGCCACTTGACGAAGGCTGTGATCACGGTCATCGCTCTGCCCTCCGGCACGTCCTGGTTTCTCGTCTCGCGTTCCGATCGGTCACCCCGGTGTCGGTGGCGACGCCGAGCGCGCGCAGGAGGTCGCGGGCGGCCCGCTCGGCCGCGGCCAGGTCCACCTCCACCGGCTCGTGCACCACCCGCAGGGCGCGCCGCGGCACCGACGGCGTCCCGGCCCCCGGGTCGTCGGCGCAGCCCGCGGGTCTGGGGCACCGGGCGGCTGCTGGCCGGTCGATCACGCCCAGATCCCTCCCAGCCGACTGGATTTCACCAGCAAAGTTTGGTCCTACACGCTGCCGTGGTCAAGAACCTGGAGAGAGAGACTAGCCGAAAGGTTTTTGACCAGCATCATGAGAGTTTAAGGTGGGATCGTGGACAGCCGGGGAGCCCAGCCCGCGGGCGCGGACGAGCCGCTGCCGGCGAAGTCGTTGGCCGCCGTCGCGGCGCTCACCGACGAGCTGCGCAGGCGGATGTACGGGTTCATCCGCGCTGCCCACTGCCCGGTGACGCGCGAGGAAGCGGCGCGCTCGGTGGGGATCTCCCGCAAACTGGCGGCGTTCCACCTGGACAAGCTCGTCGAGGTGGGGTTGCTTCGGGCCAGCTACGAGCCGGTCGGCGGGGCCCGCAAGGTCGGCCGCAGCCCCAAGGTCTACCAGCCCGCCGACGCCGAGGTCAGGATCAGCATCCCCGGCCGTCACCACGATGTGCTCGCCGACATCCTCGTCGACGCCGTGCTCGACGAAGCCGACGGTGAGAGCGCCGCGCAGGCGGCGCTGCGGGCGGCCCTGCGCCGCGGCATCGAACTCGGCGCCGGGGAGCGCGAACGCGCCCGCCCCGGTCAGCTCGGGGTGGAACGTAGCCTGACGCTGGCGGCGTCGGCGCTCGCCCGTTACGGCTTCGAGCCCGATCGCGCCGCCCCGGAACGGCTGCGGCTGCGCAACTGCCCCTTCCACCCCCTGGCAGGCCGGGCACCCCAGCTCGTCTGCGCCGTCAACCACGCCTTCCTCGCCGGTTTCCTCGACGGCCTGCAGGCCCGAACCGTGGCCGCGGTGTTGACACCGGCGGCCGGGCAGTGCTGCGTCGAGCTGCGGGCCCGCGACGCTTCCGCTGCCCAGGGAGACTGACCCGGCGTCGCCGCCCGGTCCACCGCCGATGCCACCGCCGCTCGGGGCGCCGGACCGCCGGGTCGCTCCGTCGGGTCAGGAGGGATGCCGGTCGGACCGGCGGATCACGCGGTACAGGGACACCGTGAGCAGCACGGGCAGGACCACCGGCATCAGCCACCACGCGGCGACACCGCTCGCGACCAGGGCGGCGGTCAGCGCGAGCCCGCCGGCGATCCCGACAGCGGTGGTCCAGTCGTCGCCGACCAGCAGGTCGTAAATGATAATCAGAAACGATCGCAGGGCTCTCATGGGCGGGTTCCCAGCGGCTGGCCGGCCACCGCCCGCCGAAACGCATCGCGACGCGCCCGCACCCGGCGCAGCAGTGCGACCGCCAGCAGCGCCACGACCAGCGCGTAGCCCACGACCGCAAGCAGCGCCACGTCCCCGCCGGGCCAGTGCACGCCGGCGCCCTCGGACCCCCAGAAGATGCCGAAGGCGGTGAGCATCACACCGACGGCGAACTTCATCGTGTTCTCCGGGACGCGGGCCAGCGGAGCCCGCACCACGAAGCCGACCGCCGTGACGGCGACCACGGCCAGGACCGCGCCGAGCACCGCCAGCGGGATGCTGCCCTGGTTGGCCCCGAACGTGAGCACGATGAAGGCCACCTCCAGCCCCTCCAGCAACACGCCCTTGAAAGCGATCGTGAAGCCGTAGCGGTCGGCGACCAGTCGCCCCTCGCTGCGGCTGGCCGTGCGGGCGGCGGCGACCTGGCGGGCGTAGATGCTCGCCTCGTCGTGCGGCGACTTGAACCCGCTCGCCCGCAGGACGGCCTTGCGGAGCCACTGCAGGCCGAAGACCAGCAGCAGCCCACCCACCACCAGCCGCAGCGCCGACAGCGGGATGACCACCAGCGCCGGGCCCAGCGCCGCGACGACCACCGCCAGCACGGCCAACCCGGCGGCCACGCCCTGCAGCGCCGGACGCCACCCCCGGGTGGTGCCCACCGCGAGCACGATCGTCAGGGCCTCGACGGACTCCACGGCGCACGCCAGGAACACCGACGCGACCAGGAAGGCCGCCGCGGTCATGGGCCTCCCTCCGCCGATCCCCTGCCAGGCTACCCGGGGCCAGCCCCTGCCCCCTGTCCAGGCCCTGTCGAGCCGATCGACGTGGCGCCGATCACGTGGTTCGTCCCACCCGCCCGGGGTACTCGTCCGGCATGGCCAATATCAACCAGGGCTCGAAGCTCATCGACGCCATCACCTCTGACCACCGCGCCGTCGAGGCGGCCTTCGCCGAGCTCGAGTCCGGCACGGATACCCCGCAGCAGCGCCGCAACCTGGCCGATCACATCATTGCCGAACTGGTGCGACACTCCGTGGGCGAGGAGCAGTTCGTCTACCCCGCGATCCGCCGCATCATGGGCGACGAGGCGGCCGACCACGAGATCGAGGAGCACGCCAAGGCCGAGCAGGTCATGAAGGAGTGGGACGGGCTCGACGCGACCGACCCCAAGTTCGAGACGCTGTTCCACCAGCTCAAGGAGGACATCTCCCACCACGTGCGGGAGGAGGAGGACGAGATGCTCCCCAAGCTCGTCGCCGCCTGCACGTCCTCCGACCTCGACAAGATGGCCCAGAACTTCGAGACCGCCAAGAAGACGGCACCGACCCGCCCGCATCCCTCGGCGCCCGACCGTCCGCCGGCTAACCTCATCCTCGGCCCCGGCACCGGCCTCGTCGACCGGCTCAAGGACGCGTTGACCGGCCGCAAGACCTGAGCACCAGCGCACGCGGGGGTCGGGACGGTCCGCGG
>JAVKSM010000091.1:0-13966 GCA_039583705.1 Pseudonocardiaceae bacterium | reverse complement strand
CGTCCGGCGCGCCCACCGCGGTGTCGAGGTCGTCGTCTACACCGGCGGTCAGTCCGACTACCCGGTCCTGCTCGGAGTGGAGTAGGCGTGGCCGGGCTCAACACGCCGTTGGCCGCCGTCCTGGGCGCGAGGTCGGCCACCGCCCTGGCTGCCGACCTCGACCTGCACACCCTCGGCCACCTGCTGCGCCACTACCCGCGCCGGTTCGCCGAGCGCGGCGAGCTCACCGACATCGCCGGGCTGCAGGTCGGCGAGCATGTCACGGTGCTCGCCGAGGTGCGGTGGGCGCGGGCGCGCCGGATGCAGCGCCGCCGCGGCACGGTCCTCGAGGTCACCATCGGCAGTGGGAGCCGGACGCTGTCCTGCACCTTCTTCAACCAGCCCTGGCGCGAGCGGGAGCTGCTGCCCGGCCGCCGCGGGCTCTTCGCCGGCAAGGTCACCCGCTACCGTCGTGCCCTGCAGCTCGCCCATCCGGACTACCAGCTCGTCGACGGCGCGGATGACGAGTCCACCGGGGAGGAGTTCGGTGGGTTCGCCGCTGCGCTGATCCCGGTCTACCCGGCGACGAAGGAGCTGCCGTCGTGGGTGATCGCCCGTTGCGTCAGCCAGGCGCTCGACCTGTTCGACGACCCGGCCGACCCGCTGCCCGAGGTGCTGCGCGCCGAGCATGGGCTGGTGGATCTCGGTGCCGCACTGCGCCGCATCCACCGGCCCCCGGACCGCGCCGCCCACGCCGCCGCACGCCACCGGCTGGTGTTCGACGAGGCGCTCGCGTTGCAGCTCGCGCTGGCCCAGCGCCGCCGGACAGCCGCCGCCCGGCCGGCCCGGACCTGCCCAACGCTCGCTGGTGGGCTCCGCGAGGCGTTCGATGCCAGGCTGCCGTTCGTGCTGACCGCCGGCCAGCGCGACGTCGGCGCGCAGATCTCGGACGACCTCGCGGGCGCCCACCCGATGAACCGGCTGTTGCAGGGCGACGTCGGCGCCGGCAAGACCGTGGTGGCGCTGCGCGCGATGCTCCAGGTCGTCGACGGTGGGCGGCAGGCGGTGCTGCTCGCCCCGACCGAGGTGCTCGCCGCGCAGCACGCCCGCTCGCTGCGCGCGCTGCTCGGCCCGCTCGCCGCCGCGGGTGAGCTGGGTGGCGCCGAGCGGGCCACCCAGCTCACCCTGCTCACCGGGTCGCTGGGCACCAGGGCCCGGCGCCAGGCGCTCGCCGACGCGGCGTCGGGCACGGCGGGGATCGTCGTGGGCACCCATGCGCTGCTCCAGGAGAGCGTCGACTTCGCCGACCTCGGGTTGGTCGTCGTCGACGAGCAGCACCGCTTCGGGGTCGAGCAGCGCGACGCGCTGCGGCACCGCCCTGGGGGGCACACCCCGCACGTCCTGGTCATGACGGCCACCCCGATCCCACGGACGGTGGCGATGACCGTCTTCGGCGACCTGGAGCTCTCCACGCTCGCCGAACTGCCGGCGGGGCGCGCGCCGATCCGCACCGCGGTCGTGCCGGCTGGGGAGAAGCCGGCCTGGTTGGACCGGGCGTGGCAGCGGGTCCGCGAGGAGGTGGCCGCCGGCCACCAGGCATACGTGGTGTGCCCGCGGATCGGGGAGAGCGCGTCGGCGGGGGAGGACGTCGAGCCCGACGTCGAGGATGTCGAGCCCGACGGCGGGGAGGAGCGCCGCCCACCGCTGGCGGTGCTCGACGTCGCGCCGCTGCTCGCCGCGGGCCCGCTCGCGGGGATGCGGCTCGGGGTGCTCCACGGGCGGCTGCCGGCCGAGGAGAAGGACGAGGTGATGCGGACCTTCGCCGCTGGTCAGCTCGACGTCCTGGTCGCCACCACGGTGGTGGAGGTCGGCGTCGACGTCCCGAACGCCACTGTGATGGTGATCATGGATGGCGACCGTTTCGGGCTCTCCCAACTGCACCAGTTGCGGGGTCGGGTGGGCCGGGGTTCGGCGGCCGGGCTGTGCCTGCTCGTCACCGAGGTCCCGGCCGAGACGACGGCCCGGGAGCGGCTGGACGCGGTCGCCGGCACGACCGACGGGTTCGAGCTGGCGCGCCTGGATCTGGAACTGCGTCGGGAGGGCGACGTGCTCGGCGAGCGCCAGTCCGGGCGGCGCTCCGGGTTGCGGCTGCTGTCGCTGCGCAGCGACGAGCCGGTCATCCTCGCCGCCCGGGCTGCGGCCCGCCGCATCGTCGACGCCGACCCGGAGCTGAGTGAGCATCCCGGACTGGCGGGGATGGTGGCCGACCTCGTCGACGAGCAGCGCGCCCGCTACCTGGAGAAGGTGTAGCCGCGACCCGCTGCTACCCGACCCGCCGGGGCTGCGGGTGCCGGGCCCGTCGGGGTTGCGGGTGTTGGTCGCGCTCGGCCAGCACCTTGTGCGGCACCTGCAACAGCCGCAGCACGGTGACCAGCCCGAGGCCGCCGAGCATGTTGCCCAGCACCGCGAACCCGAACAGGCCGAGCCAGTCGGCGTAGCCGAACGGCGCGCCGGCCTGCAACGCCGCGAAGGAGACCAGGGAGGCGACGATCGCGTGGTTCACCTTGCCGGCGCCCAGCAGGAAGCCCATGAGCACCGCTGGTACCAGGCGCACGCCGTCGGACTCCGTCGAGTGCTGCAGGTGGGTCATCAACGTGATGAGCAGGCCGCCGACCAGGGCGAGCGCGAAGGCGCGCCAGGTGATGCCGAGCTCGATGTAAGATCTGCCGGCCGCGACGGCGGTGCCGCGCAGCGCCGGGAAGCCGGCCATGACGATGCCGGTGATGGCCCAGCCGCCGGCCAGGTTGGTCACCGTCGTCCCCGTCCACAGCCGGGCGAGCGAGAGCAGCGGCGCCTTCCTCGCGACGACGGCGACGACCGGGACGAGGAAGTTCTCGGTGAACAACTCGCTGCGGGCCATGGTCAGCGCCACGAAGCCGATCGAGAACGCCAGCGCGCCGAGCACCTCGCTCTGCGTGGCGTGCTCGACCAGCAGCAGCGCCAGCACCCCCACCCCGATGTCGAGACCGCCGAGCATGCCGGTCGCGACGAGCCCGATCCACGACCGCCCGAGGCGCTGTCGGCCCTCCTCGACGAGCCGGTCGAACGTCTCCTCGCTGTCCTGCTGCGGCACGTCGGGAACGGCGGCGTTGCCGCGTCTGGCCATGCCGCTATCTTCCCCGGGATCCGGTTCCCGATGCGCGGGTCGGACGGCGGCGCGGGTCGTCAGCTCGCTGGGGCGGGGGGAAGCTGGCCGCGGTTGACCGCCTCCAGCGCCGCGATGGCCGGGCGCGGCAGCCGCACGTTGCCGGCGCGCTCCAGGCGGGTGAGCTCGGAGCGGGCCTTGGCGTAGGCGGTCAGCCGCTCGGCGTCGTTGTCCGAGTCCTGGGCGGTCGTGAGCAGCTTGACGACCCGCTCGACCGCCGCCCGCTCCTCTGGACTCAGGTGGGAGAGCCGAATCCGCTCGGCGGCGTCCTGGGCGGCCTGCCAGGCCCGGCACGCGCGGTCCACCGCGGCGGCGAACTTGTCGCGGTGGGCCGCCGGCGGCTCCTGGTCGGAGTCCAGCGCCTGCGCCTCGGAGAACGCCTCGACGAAACGGGCGGTGCTCGGCACGGAGACGTCGATGAGCGCCGGCAGCCGCAGCACGGCCAGCGGGTCGCACTCGAACGCGGCGTACGAGCGCTGCAGCTCGCTGTAGCGCTGCTTGACGAGCGGCCAGGCCGGCCGCTCCGGCGCTGCCTGTCCCGAAACCGGCCGTCCCGAAACCGGCCGCGATAGCGCTGTCGGCAACCGGTACGGCGGGGGCGCCGGGGGTCCGTGGCGCCGGGCCGGCGGGCCGACGCCACGCCCCCGAAGCCGCAGGGCCACCAGGCCGAGGACCGGCAGCAGCCCGACCGCCCTGCCCTGGCTCAGCGCCAGCACCAGCACCACGGCCGCGACCGCCGCGAAAACGGCCAGCACGACGAGCACCGGGGGCAGCGTCCGGGGCCGCGGGGTGGAAGGGAGGCCGCGCTGCTCCACCTGCCAGTGACGCCGTCGGGACATCGCGCCGTCCTCCCGCGCTCGTCGAAACCAGGTCGCACTCAAGTGAGGCGTGCTCCTCCATTGATACCCCGATCCTCCCCCCGCGGCAGGCTCCCCGGTGATCGCGCCGCCCGGTAGCGTCGAGCCGCGTCGACGCCGTTGCCGTCTGGGTCGCCTCACGCACGGTTCGGCTCCCGCGCGACCTGACGGAGCACGACCTGACGGAGGATGAGTCCATGTTCCGCAAGGTGCTCGTCGCGAACCGGGGTGAGATCGCGATCCGGGCGTTTCGAGCCTGCTACGAGCTGGGTCTGGCGACGGTGGCCGTGTTCCCGTACGAGGACCGCAACTCCGAGCACCGCCTCAAGGCCGACGAGGCCTACCAGATCGGTGAGCCGGGGCGTCCGGTGCGCGCCTACCTGTCAGTCGCGGAGCTCGTCGGTGTGGCGCGGCGGGCCGGCGCCGACGCGGTGTACCCCGGCTACGGCTTCCTGTCGGAGAACCCGAGGCTCGCCGTCGCCTGCGAGCAGGCCGGCATCACCTTCATCGGGCCGCCGCCGAGGGTGCTCGCGCTGGCCGGCAACAAGTCCCGGGCGGTTGCGGCCGCCCGCGAGGCCGGGGTGCCGGTGCTGCGCTCGTCGGCACCGTCGGCGGACGTCGACGAGCTGCTCGCCGTTGCGGGTGAGATGGCGTTCCCACTGTTCGTCAAGGCGGTGGCCGGCGGCGGTGGCCGGGGCATGCGGCGGGTCGCGGATCCCGGTGGGCTCCGGGACGCGCTGGAGGCGGCGAGTAGGGAGGCGGAGTCGACGTTCGGAGACCCGACGGTCTTCCTCGAGCAGGCTGTGGTGGACCCGCGCCACATCGAGGTGCAGATCCTCGCCGACACCACCGGCGAGGTGGTCCATCTCTTCGAGCGTGACTGCTCGGTGCAGCGCCGCCACCAGAAGGTGGTCGAGATCGCGCCGGCGCCGAACCTCGACCCCCGGCTGCGGGAGCGGATCTGCTCCGACGCCGTGGTGTTCGCCAAGGGGATCGGCTACGTCAACGCGGGCACCGTCGAGTTCCTCCTCGGTCCCGACGGCCGCCACCACTTCATCGAGATGAACCCCCGGATCCAGGTCGAGCACACCGTCACCGAAGAGACCACCGACGTCGACCTGGTCGGCGCGCAGCTCCAGATCGCCGCCGGGCGGACGCTGACCGACCTGGGCATCTCGCAACAGGCGATCGTGCCCCGCGGGGCCGCCCTGCAGTGCCGGATCACCACCGAAGACCCGGCCAACGAGTTCCGCCCGGACATCGGCAGGGTCAGCGCCTACCGCTCGGCCAGCGGCGCCGGGGTCCGGCTGGACGGTGGCACCATCTACGCCGGCGCCGAGATCAGCGCCTACTTCGACTCCATGCTGGTCAAGGTCACCTGCCGGGGCCGGGACTTCCCGGCCGCCGTGCGGCGGGCCCGCCGGGCGATCGCCGAGTTCCGGATCCGCGGTGTCGCCACCAACATCCCGTTCCTGCTGGCGCTGCTGGAAGACCCGGACTTCCGGGCCGGCACGGTCACGACCTCGTTCATCGAGCAGCACCCGCACCTGCTGACCGCGCGGCGCTCCGCCGACCGCGGCACCCGCCTGCTCACCTACCTGGCCGGCGTCACGGTCAACAAGCCACACGGCGAGCGGCCCACCCTCGTCGACCCGGTGGTGAAGCTTCCCCGGGTCGACACCTCGCAGGCGCCGCCGCACGGCTCGAAGCAACGCCTCGCCGAGCTCGGTCCGCGGCGCTTCGCCGCCTGGCTGCGCTCCCACGACGCCGTCGGCGTCACCGACACGACCTTCCGTGACGCGCACCAGTCGCTGCTGGCGACGCGGGTTCGCACCAAGGATCTGCTCGCGGTCTGCCCGCACGTCTCGCGGATGCTGCCGCAACTGCTGTCGCTGGAATGCTGGGGCGGAGCGACCTACGACGTCGCGCTGCGTTTCCTCGCCGAGGACCCGTGGGAGCGGCTGGCCGCGCTGCGGGCGGCGGTTCCCAACATCTGCCTGCAGATGCTGCTGCGGGGGCGCAACACCGTCGGCTACACGCCCTACCCGGCCGAGGTCAGCACCGCCTTCGTCGCCGAAGCCGCCCGCACCGGCATCGACATCTTCCGGATCTTCGACGCGCTCAACGACGTCGGCCGAATGCGGCCGGCCATCGACGCCGTCGCCGAGACCGGAACGGCCGTGGCCGAGGTCGCGCTGTGCTACACCGGCGACCTGTCCGACCCTGCCGAGAAGCTCTACACCCTGGACTACCACCTCCGGCTGGCCGAGCAGATCGTCCAGGCCGGCGCGCACGTTCTGGCGATCAAGGACATGGCGGGGCTGCTGCGACCGCCGGCCGCCGTGACCCTGGTGACCGCGCTGCGGGAGCGCTTCGACCTGCCGGTGCACCTGCACACCCACGACACTCCCGGCGGTCAGCTCGCCACGCTGTGCGCGGCGATCGGAGCCGGGGTGGACGCGGTGGACGCGGCGACCGCGTCGATGGCCGGCACCACCTCCCAGCCGGCGCTGTCGGCGCTGATCGCGGCCACCGAACACGGGCCGCGCACCACCGGGCTGTCCCTGCGGGCCGCGTGCGACCTGGAGCCCTACTGGGAGCTGGTGCGACGGGTGTACGCGCCGTTCGAGTCCGGCCTGGGCTCGCCGACGGGACGGGTCTACCACCACGAGATCCCCGGTGGGCAGTTGTCCAACCTGCGCCAGCAGGCGGTCGCGCTCGGCCTGGGTGACCGGTTCGAGCAGATCGAGGACGCCTACGCCGCCGCGGACCGGATGCTGGGCCGGCTGGTCAAGGTGACCCCGTCGTCCAAAGTGGTCGGTGACCTCGCGCTGCACCTCGTGGGGGCCGGCGTCGACCCGGCGACCTTCGAGGCCGAGCCGGGTCGCTTCGACGTCCCCGACTCGGTGATCGGGTTCCTGCGCGGTGAGCTCGGCGAGCCGCCCGGCGGCTGGCCGGAGCCGTTCCGCTCCAAGGCGCTGTCGGGTCGGGGTGAGCCGCGCGGCGTCGCCCCGCTGTCCGACGAAGACCGCTGCGGGCTGGAGCGGGACCGGCGAGCCACGCTCAACCGGCTGCTGTTCCCGGCGCCGGCCAGAGAGTTCGCCGCGCACCGGGCGAGCTTCGGCAACACCTCGGTACTTGCCAGCACCGACTTCTTCTACGGCCTGCGCCCGGACCACGAGTACACGGTGGACCTCGAGCCCGGGGTACAACTGATCATCGAGCTGGAGGCGATCGGGGAGGCCGACGAGCGGGGGATGCGTACCGTGCTGGCCAGCCTCAACGGGCAGCTCCGGCCGATCCAGGTGCGCGACGAGTCCGTGGTCACCGACATCAAGGCCGTCGAGAAGGCCGACCGGTCCAACCCGGACCACCTGCCCGCCCCGTTCGCAGGCGTGGTGACGCTGTCGGTGGCCGAGGGCGATCAGGTTGCCGCCGGGCAGACCGTCGCGACCATCGAGGCGATGAAGATGGAGGCCGGGATCACCGCGCCCCGGTCCGGCACGGTCAAGCGGCTGGCCATCGGGCAGGTGCAGCAGGTCGAGGGCGGTGACCTGCTGCTCGTCCTCGGCTGACATCGGCTTTCAGAACCTCGGTCCCCACCGTCGGGACGGCGCACCGAGGGCTGGCCGGGCCGCGCGACGATGTCCGGGTGACACGGATCGTGGCGGGCAGCGCGCGCGGGCGGCGACTGGCCGTGCCGCCGCGAGGCACCCGACCTACCCCCGAGCGGGTGCGCGAAGCACTGTTCAGCGCGTTGCAGTCGCTGACCGAGCTACCCGGCGCCCGGGTGCTCGACCTCTACGCCGGATCCGGAGCGCTCGGGCTGGAGGCGCTGTCCCGTGGTGCGGCGCACGCCACGCTCGTGGAGGCAGCCCCGTCCGCCGTGCGTGTGCTGCGACGCAACGTGGCGGCGCTCGGGCTGCCCGGCGCCGACGTCCGGCCCGTGGCGGTGCGCGCCGCGCTCGTGACACCACCACCGCAGCCCTACGACATCGTGCTCGCCGACCCGCCCTACGGCCTGCCCGACGACCAACTCGCCGGTGTCCTGGCCGCGCTGGCCGCCCCCGGTTGGCTCGCCCCGGCGGCGGTGCTCGTCGTCGAGCGCGCCAGCCGGTGCAGCGAGCCCCGGTGGCCGGCGCCGTTGACCCGGCTGCTATGGCGCCGCTACGGAGACACCGCGCTTTGTTACGGTGCGGCGCCATGAGGCGCGCGGTGTGCCCCGGCTCGTTCGACCCGGTCACCAATGGCCACCTCGACATCATCGAGCGCGCCAGCGGCCTGTTCGACGAGGTCGTGGTGGCCGTGCTCGTCAACAGGAGCAAGCACAGCATGTTCGCCGTCGACGAGCGGATGGACATGCTCGGCGAGGTCACCGCGCACTGCGGCAACGTCACCGTCGACTCCTTCCAAGGGCTGCTCGTCGACTACTGTCGCGAGCACGGGGTACGCGCCATCGTCAAGGGTCTGCGTGCGGTCACCGACTTCGACTACGAGTTGCAGATGGCGCAGATGAACCAGCGGCTCTCCGGTGTGGACACCCTGTTCATCGCGACGAACCCGCTCTACAGTTTCCTGTCCAGCTCGCTGGTCAAGGAGGTCGCCACGTACGGTGGCGACGTCGCGTACCTGTTGCCCGAGTCGGTGCACCGGCGGCTGGTCAACCGGATCGCCCATCCTCCTTCCGCCCCCGACGGCCCGGCGCCTTGACACGCGCGAATCTCCCGAGATGCGCAGCTCCCGTTGCCGCCGGGGGGAGACTGGCCGCGTGTACCGGGTGTTCGAAGCGCTGGACCAGCTCGTCACGATCCTCGAGGAGGCTCGCGGCGTCCCGATGACAGCCGGGTGCGTGGTGCCGCGTGGCGACGTGCTCGACCTGCTCGACGACATCCGTGACGCGCTCCCAGGCGAGGTCGACGATGCCCAGGACGTCCTCGACCACCGGGCCAGGCTCCTCGAGGAGGCCCGCGAGGAGGCCGAGCACGCCGGCGCGCAGGCCAGGACCGAGGCCGAGAAGCTCCTCGGCGAGGCCCGGGACCGCGGGCAGCAGCTGCTCGCCGAGGCGGCCCACGAGGCCGAGCGGGCGGTGGCCGCCGGCCGCCGGGAGTACCAGGAGCTCACCGACCGGGCCGCCGCCGAGGCCGACCGGTTGGTGGCGAACGGCCGCGCCCAGCAGACCCGACTGGTCTCGGCGGCCGAGGTCGTCACCGCCGCGCGGGCGGAATCGGCCCGTATCCTCGACGCCGCCGCCGCCGAGGCCGACCGGTTGCGCGCCGAGTGCGACGCCTACGTCGACGGGACGCTCGCCGAGTTCTCCGACGTGCTGCAGCGGGCGCTGCAGACGGTTAACCGGGGCCGTTCCCACCTGCGCGGGTCGATCCTGCCGGTCGGCTCCCACGGCGGCAGCGCATTGATCGACTTCGACGGCTAGCGGCGGCCGCGGCTATCCTCGGGGCCGCGGGTTCCTCCCCGATCCAGCCCGCACCCCCAGATGAGCGAGCACCGCCGTACCGTCGCGCGCCTCGACCCGACCAGCCCGTGGGTGATCGATATCCGGGAGCTGGGTCGCCGGGCCGGCTCGACGCGCAGCTACCACCGCCGGATCCCCGCCCCACCCGGGTTCGGGCTCGAGGTCATCTGGGTGCCGGAGGGCGCCGAGATCGACCTTGCTGTCCGGTTGGAGTCGGTGGTCGAGGGCGCGCTCGTCACCGGGACCGTGACGGCCCCGGTGACCGGCGCGTGCGCCCGGTGCCTGGACGAGGTGGCCGACGTGATTGAGGTGGGGTTCACCGAGCTGTTCGCCTACCCCGACAGCGCGACCGAGGACACCACGGAGGCGGACGAGGTCAGCCACGTCGTCGACGACCGGGTCGACCTCGAGGACGCGGCGAGGGACGCCGTGCTGCTCGCGTTCCCGAACGCTCCGCTGTGCGCCCCGGACTGCCCGGGACTGTGCCCGGAATGTGGGGTGCGGTGGTCGGATCTGCCCGTCGACCACGGCCATGAGAAGATGGACGTTCGTTGGGCGGCGCTGCGTGACAAGTTCGGCGGGGGCAGCAGTCCGTAGGACATGCAGGGCAGCGTTCGCAGGGGACCGTTTCGCAAGGAGAGTCTGGCCGTGGCCGTTCCGAAGCGTCGGATGTCGCGCTCCAACACGCGCTCGCGTCGCGCGCAGTGGAAGACCGCCGCGCCGACCCTGACGCCCTGCCCGAACCGGGCCTGTCGAGCGCCGAAACCGCCGCACGTCGCATGCCCGAACTGCGGGACCTACGCGGGTCGCCAGGTCACGCGGCCGGCCTGAGCGCCGTCCGCGTCGCAGCGCTCGTGGGGGGCACGGCACAGCAGGGGAGCCTCACCCTGCTGCTCACCGCGCTCGGCGTCGATCTCGACGCCGAGCTGCTCCGGCTCGCCCTGACCCACCGCTCCTACGCCTACGAAAACGGCGGCCTGCCGACCAACGAGCGGCTGGAGTTCCTCGGCGACTCGGTGCTGGGGCTGGTCGTCACCGACCGGCTCTACCGCGCCCACCCCGACCTGCCCGAGGGGCAGTTGGCGAAGCTGCGCGCGAGCGTGGTGAACATGCACGCGCTGGCCGGAGTCGCCCGCTCGCTCGGCGAGGGCGGCTTGGGCGTGCACCTCTACCTGGGGCGGGGCGAGGAGCTCACCGGCGGACGGGACAAGGCGAGCATCCTCGCCGACGCCTTGGAGGCGATCCTCGGTGCGGTGTACCTGCAGTCCGGGGTCGACGTGGCACGCGAGCTCGTCGGGCGGCTGTTCGACGACCTGCTGCACGCCGCGCCGGGGCTGGGAGCCGGGCTGGACTGGAAGACCAGCCTGCAGGAGCTCACCGCGGCCTCCGGCCTGGGCGTGCCGGAGTATCGGGTGGACGAGAAGGGCCCCGACCACCTCAAGGAGTTCACCGCTACGGTTCTGGTCGCCGGGGACGAACTCGGCACCGGTGACGGGCGCACCAAGAAGGAAGCCGAGCAGAAGGCCGCCCGGATCGCCTGGGAATCGCTGACGGCGGCCGCCGCGGCCGAGGAGTGACCGGGACCAGGGGTGCCCGAGCTGCCCGAGGTCGAGGTCGTCCGGCGCGGATTGGAGCGCCACGTCGCCGGGCGCACAGTGGCAGCCGTGTACGTCGGCCACCCGCGCGCGGTGCGCCGGCACCTGCCGGGCGCGGCCGACCTCGTCGCCCGGCTGGTGGGGCGTCGGCTCTGCGAGGTGCGGCGCCGCGGCAAGTTCCTCTGGCTGGTGCTCGACGCGGCCGACCCGGGCGGCGAGGCGCTGCTGGCACACCTGGGGATGAGCGGACAACTGCTGGTGGCGCCGGCCGCCGCCGCCGAGCAGGCCCACCTGCGGGTGCGGATGCGCTTCACCGACGGCGGACCCGACCTGCGGTTCGTCGACCAGCGCACGTTCGGTGGCCTGTCGCTGGAGAGGCTTGTCGTCCACGACGGCGAGCTGGTCCCGGCACCGGTCTCGCACATCGCCCGCGACCCGTTGGATCCCCGCTTCGACCTCGACTCGGTGGTGGCGGTCGTGCGGCGGCGGCGCACCGAACTCAAGCGGGTGCTGCTGGACCAGACCGTGGTCTCGGGCATCGGCAACATCTACGCCGACGAGGCGCTCTGGCGGGCGCGGTTGCACGGGGCGCGTCCGACCGCCGCCCTCACCCGGGCGCAAGGGCGTCGGGTGCTCACCGCGGCCGCGGAGGTGATGACCGAGGCGCTGGCGGCCGGTGGCACCTCGTTCGACTCGCTCTACGTCAACGTCAACGGCCAGTCGGGGTACTTCGACCGCACGCTGGCCGCCTACGGCCGGGCCGGCCGCCCTTGCCTCCGGTGCGGTACCCCGATCCGTCGCGAGCCCTTCGCCAACCGCTCGTCGTTCTCCTGCCCGCGCTGCCAGCCCCGTCCGCGCTGCCAGCCCCGTCCGCGTCGGGGACCCTCCTGACGGGTATCCCGTGACGAGAACCGCTCGAGGGGGAGGCGTGCAGCAGGACCGGGTGCGGCTCACGGCATGGGTGCGCGGACGGGTGCAGGGGGTCGGGTTCCGGTGGTGGACCCGGGCGCGGGCACTGGAGCTCGGCCTGGTGGGCAGCGTGGCGAACCTCGCCGACGGCCGGGTCGAGGTGGTCGCTGAGGGGCCACGGGCGGGCTGCGAGGCACTGCTGGACGCGCTGCGCTCCCCCGGCGCGCCGGGACGGGTCGACGCGGTCGTCGAGCGTTGGGACCGGGCCCGGGGTACGGCCGACACGTTCGTGCAATGCTGAGCCGCACCGGCACGTTTCATCGTACGATCCCCGCATGCGAGCCTTGTCCTGGGTAGTGCGACTCATCGTGGTGGCGTGCCTCGGCGTCCAGTCCTACGTCCACCTCTCGCTGGCCCCCACCTACGATGTGGTGAAGGCCTCCGTTAGCCAGGGTCTGCTGTTCCGCATCGAGGGCATCGCCGCTGCGGTCATCGCCGTGTTGGTGCTGCTCACCGGAGCCTCGGTGACGTTCATGCTGGCGTTCTTCGCCGCGGCGATCGGCGCCGCCGCCGTCCTGGTGTACCGCTACGTCGACCTCGGTTCCTACGCGGGATGGCCTGGCATGACCGAGATGACCTGGTTCCCGCAGGGTTCGGGTGACTACCGCAAGATCGGGAGCGTGATCGCCGAATTGGTCGGGATGCTGGTCGCCCTGGTCGGTATCGGTGTCGGCAACGCGCCCCGGCTGCTTGCGCCGAAGCAGGAGCCGGCGGGCGTGGGCTGAGCCGTCCCGCGGCGCGCTCCGGGTACCCTCGAACGGACCCGTAGCCGCCGGAGAGGCCGCCACGCCGTGTACTTGAAGAACCTGACGCTCAAGGGCTTCAAGTCCTTCGCCTCGGCGACGACGCTGCGCTTCGAGCCGGGGATCACGTGTGTCGTCGGGCCCAACGGCTCCGGCAAGTCCAACGTGGTCGACGCCATCACCTGGGTGTTGGGCGAGCAGGGCGCCAAGGCGTTGCGCGGCGGCAAGATGGAGGACGTCATCTTCGCCGGCACCGCCGGGCGGCCCCCACTGGGCCGGGCCGAGGTCAGCCTCACGATCGACAACTCCGACGGGGCGCTGCCGATCGACTACACCGAGGTCTCCATCACCCGTCGGATGTTCCGCGACGGCGCGAGCGACTACGAGATCAACGGTGACTCCTGCCGCCTGCTGGACATCCAAGAGCTGCTCTCCGACTCCGGCATCGGCCGGGAGATGCACGTCGTGGTCGGGCAGGGACAGCTCGACGCGGTCCTGCAGGCGCGACCGGAGGAACGTCGCGCCTTCATCGAAGAGGCGGCCGGGGTCCTCAAGCACCGCAAGCGCAAGGAGAAGGCGCTGCGGAAGCTGGACGCGACGGCGGCCAACGTCACCCGGCTCTCCGACCTGACCGCCGAGCTGCGGCGCCAGCTCAAGCCCCTCGGCCGGCAGGCCGAGATCGCCCGGAAGGCGCAGGCGGTGCAGGCCGAGCTGCGGGACGCCCGGCTGCGGCTGCTTGCCGACGACCTCGTCACGCTGCGTGGTCAGCTCGTCCGGGAGGAGGCCGACGAGGTGGCCGCCAGGTCGCGGCGCGGCGAGGTCGAGGCAGCTTGTGCCCGACTGGGGTCGCGGCAGAGCGCTTTGGAGGCGGATCTGGCGCTGGTGGCGCCCCGCCTGGCCGCCGCCCAGGAGACCTGGTACCGGCTCTCGGCGCTGCAGGAGCGGCTGCGCGGCACGGTCCGGCTCGCCGCCGAGCGGGCACGCCACCTCGCCGCGTCTGCCGAGCCCGAACGCGGCGGACCGGAGCCCGAGGAGCTGGAGCGAGCGGCTGACGCGGCCGCTCACCGGGAGCGGGAGCTGACGGCGCAGGTCACCGCCGCCCGCGCGACGCTGTCGGCGGCGGCGGACAGGCGCGGCGAGCTGGAGGC